>CAKQHO010000009.1 GCA_934234185.1 uncultured Psychrobacillus sp.
CTTTATACCCCTAGAAAAGCAGTTACGTGAGCGATATCAATCTTAAAAGCAACTTCACAAAATGATAAAGTAATTGCATTCACGGTAATAAATGATTATTTATTTTACACTTCCGCTTACAAATACATCATTTGGATAATACATATTCTTAACAATTACATTCGCCCCTAGACACTTAACCGAAGGACAATGACAATTGATTGATTTCGAAATATTTGAATCTAACCATCTCTTGTAAATTTGAGTTAATGATTCATTTTTTACATTTCCAAATGCTTGACCATCATCCGAAAAATCTGTTACTGAAATATCCCCTGTGAAAATATTTAGATTCATTCTTGATCGTCCATCTACATCATTTCTGATTGTTGTATTTGGCTCATTATTAATTCGGCCAACTAATGCTAAGTCTCGTTCATCCCGGCTACATGGATAAAACGGCAATGTGCCAAATAATACCCATATATCTTTATTTCTATAATCAAGTAGTTCATTTACGACTTTTCTGTATTCATCCAATCCGATAACTTCTAGCTTTTCAGCAAAATCACTAGTATACATGGGATGAATTTCATGACGTTTGCATAGCATTTCATTTGCTACTTCATTATGAATTTTTTCCATATATGGTACAGTGTTTCGATTTAACATTGTTTCGGCAGATACAAACACTCCACCATTAGATAGTTCTCTAGCGTTGTCAAAAATATTACGATATAAATTGCCTCTATATTCAATTGATGGAGTTTTATCCATCATAGCGAATCCTGTTTCAACAAATTCTTTTTCATTACACCAGTTGTGCGATATATGCATGACATCTAAATAAGGCGCAACTAATTCATAATGCGACATCGGCAAAGTTAGATTTGAGTTGATTTGTGTCTTAATGCCCCTACTCTTCGCATACTTTAAAAGTGGTAACAGATTATCCTTTATACCCTTTTTAGTTAATAAAGGCTCTCCACCTGTAAAGCTCATAGTGCGTAAAGTTTCCACAGCATCTAATTTTCGAATGATTTCGTCTGCTGGAATTGCAGGTAATTCTTTTGTTAATAATGTGTAACCAACTGCACAATGCGAACATCTCATATTACATAAATTTGTTGTTGTAAACTCTATATTAGATAAAGTTAATTTGCCATGATTATCTATATCGATATATGATTCCCATTCATCATGAGGTTTAAAAATTGCATTCATTTAAATACTTCCTTTCTGCGAGTACAATTTTCTCATAAAAAAGGAGTATTGAAAAGGTAATTACTTGTAGTAAATATCAAAATCATCTTACTTCTATAAATAATTTTCTCAATTAATTCTAATGCTTCATTTCTATTTTTAATTTCTACTCCAGTTTTCTTATGGATTTCACTAATTAAAATTTCTTCTTGATTGGATTTATATTTACATTTTTCTAATCCATACTTATTTCTTCTAGTTTTACATTCATAAGTAACTGGACTTGTTCGATTAATTTTTCTGTAAGATTTATGACCGCAAGCGCAATAAATTAAATCCTTAAATATAACATGTTGAAACTTTTCTTCTGGAGGAGTCTTAATTATATTTGAATGCGTATATAGTATAGTTCCTATAGTTTCTAAATCAGAAAAAACATATTAGGATTTAATTTCATTTAGATAGTTTAAATACTCATAAATATTACTATTTGCATATTCCAATATATCTTCCACTGTGCTTAATTTCATGCTTTCAGAATTATAAAATGCTCTTTGAATTTTATCACTAAAATTCCCCTTTTCCATAAAATGGGTCTTTGCTATATGTTTATTTCTTATATCGACGTTTTTGAAATGTTCGGGGTTAACACTGCTCTGCTGTAAAATGCCTAGGACCAAATATTTTAGTAAAAAATATGTATTATCAGGATACTATATTTAAAAGTGGCTCTGTTAAATAATGAAATGGGTTGCCCCAAAAGGAATGTTAAATTAAAATTGTTTTAACACGGTTTTTTTCTTCTTTCTTATCCAAATACTCAAAGAAACCTAGTTGATTCCCCCACGGATCAGTGAAAGACCCCCATTTTGCAGAAACTTCTTCACGAGAAAATATCTCAAAGTTCTCTATTCCCAACTCTTTAACAACCCTATCTCTTTCAGCAATTATATTAGTTACCCCTAAACGTAGAGGTCCACTACCTTTCGAAGGGATTCCTTCTGCAACTTGGAGCCAACAGCCAGGAAGTATTTCCCATTCAGCGAATCCATCGTGTGGTATAACATCGGGCTTTTTATTTAGTAAAATTTCGTACCACTGATATCCTTGTTGTATATCAGTAACACGGACTTGATAAGTCATTTCAAAAATCATTTGTTTACCCCCTAAAATTGTATATATACAAATTCTCGATGGAGAGAAAATACTCCTTTTTCGTAAACTAACCAGCTGAATTAAAAACTTTAGCTCTCGTTTGGTTTTCTTATTAGACGCAACATAAGAGTCTACCTTCTTTGCTATTAGTCGGGTATTCGAAATTGGAGATGTGAGTATGGTTTTAAAATATTGATGTGAATTATTATAAGTACTATAAATACCCATACCATTTTTATAAGTTTACATAATATGATTATATGATGGTTTCTGTTATATAATTATTTTCAAAACCTATGCTTTTAATTTCCAATCTTTTCATTCATACTAAAGGAAAATATATGTATAGGGGTGTCAGTACATGAAAAAAGCTTTACTTGTAATTGATTACACAATTGACTTTGTCGCAGATCATGGAGCATTGACATGCGGAAAGCCTGGGCAGGATATTGAGGATTATATAGTTAATCTTACAAAAGAATTTTTGGTGAAAGATGAATTAGTGGTTCTTCCCGTTGATTTACATGAGAACAATGATCCGTATCATCCGGAAACAAAGCTGTTCCCTCCTCATAATATTAGAAATACTGAAGGGCGTTCTCTTTATGGGAAGTTGCAAGAAGTATACGAAAACCATCATGAACAAATTATATGGATGGATAAGACACGTTATAGCGCATTTGCAGGAACAAATTTGCTTCAGCTTTTAAGAGCAAGGGATATTAATGAATTGCACCTTGTAGGAGTATGCACGGATATATGTGTACTACATACTGCAGTAGATGCATATAACCTTGGCTTTAAAATTGTAGTTCATGAAGCAGGAGTTGCTAGCTTCAGTCAACCTGGACATGAATGGGCATTAAATCATTTTATTAATACGTTAGGTGCCTCTGTAATAAAAAAATAGGACGTGTGTGTTTAGTATCTCCTCCATATGGTTATATAGAGAGTGTCAAGTAATTTTATAAAAAGGAGATGCTTTTCAATGGGAATCATATTATATCTAATTATCGGTGGTATTATCGGATGGTTAGCAGGACTTATTTTAGGTAAAGATATTCCAGGCGGTATCATAGGAAATATTATAGCTGGGGTTGTTGGTGCGTGGATCGGAGGAATGATTTTCCCTGACATGGGTCCTGTAATTTGGGATATGGCAATCATTCCTGCTTTAATTGGTGCAATTATACTTGTAGCAATTCTTAGCTTAATTCTTAAATCTATGCGCAAATAAGAATTTACCATTTTGCCGATATATAGAAAAAGGGATAGACCATATCAGCTGGTCTATCCCTTTTCAATTTCTTTTTGTTACTTCCTGTGCTTTTTCATGCTCGCTAGCATAAAGATTATAATAATACATAACCTCTTTTACATACTTTTCACTGCGATTGTAGTTAAAAATAGCTTTCTCAATCTCACCGTCCGCAGCACCACTAGCCGCCAAGTAGTTAGCAGCACTAAAAATTGCATCCTCAATATCAAAGGGATCCGCAACTCCGTCTCCATTTGCATCAATCCCGTATCCACCATACAATTCAATAATCTCTGGATTAACTTTATCTTCTTCCGGAATATCTCCTTTTCCTAAACCACCACAGCTTGGATGAGACCAACCAACAAACGTACAAGGCATAAACTGCATATGTCCTTCAGCGCCTACTGGTGAAACTAGGGTGCTCATGGAAGAAAATTTTGTTTCAATTCGGTGGTGGGCAGCTAGTAAGGCCCAAGGCACTCCGTATTCATCTTCTGCTGCCTTATAAATATCCACATATTCTTCAGGAATTTCAATATACATAGAACTTCCTTTAATGGCGACGGTAATATTCTGTATTGCCGGAATCTTTTGAAGACTATTCCAGCTTAAAATAACAAGTACGTATACTGTGATTGTAATAGGAAGAAGTAAAATAATAAGCCAAGCTTTTGTCTTCACACTATTTTTCTTTTTTGGGGACATCCTATTCACTCACCTCAAAGTTTGCTTTTGATATTGTCCTAACAAATGGTCAATGGAAAGGGGCTTACTGAAATAATATCCTTGTAGATAATGACATTCTAATTCCTTTAAGCTTTTAACCTGATGATTCTCCTCAACACCCTCAGCTAATATTTTAAGCTGTAAATTGTGAGCCAAGGAAATGATGGACTGAACAATAGCTCTAGTCTTAACATTATGTATGGATCTTATAAAACTTTGGTCAATTTTAATAATATTTACTGGAAGCTTCTCCAAGTGTTTGAAGGAGGAGTATCCCGTTCCAAAGTCATCAATCGCTATCTGGAAACCAAGGTTCTTTAATTCTTGCAAAGATTTTATGACAAACTCAGTGTATTCCATGATAATAGATTCCGTAATTTCAAGTACGATTTTACTAGGGTGTATTTTTGTTTCTTCCAAAATCCGTTTCGTGCGTTCAATATAGTCTTGTTGATAGAACTGTCTAGCAGATACATTAATGCTAAACAGAAACTCCCTTCCTAAAGCTTGTTCAATTAATGGGATATGTAAACAAGTTTCTCTCAATACAAAATCTCCAATTTTAATAATAAGACCGCTTCTTTCAGCAATTGGAATAAATTCGGCAGGAGAAACAGTTTCATTGTTATGTTTCCAACGTATGAGAGATTCTACTCCAATCATTTCATTTGAAAGAGTTAAAATTTGTGGTTGGAAATGTAGGAAAAGTTCATCTTTAGCAAGTGCATCCTTCAAACCGTCCTCTAGGTAAAGCTCTCTGTTCGCTACTGTTGACATGCCCGGCTCATACTTTAAATGTTTAAAGCCTCCAGATTTCTTTGCTTCCTCTACAGCTATTTCTGCAAATCTAATTAGTTCAGAAGGATTATTTGAATCGGAAGGGTATTGAACCATACCTATACTTACAGGGATTATCATATCCTTTTCCTGTATATGAAGAGGAATGGAACAGTCGGCTAATATGCTGTTAACTAGTGCTTCTATTTCTTCTGAGGTTCTATTTTTAGATATAACGATAAACTCATCAGCTACCCATCTTGCGATGATGTCAGAGCTTTTAATTTTAGTATTATATCTTAATCGATTGGAAATCTGTTTCAGAACGTAATCTCCACTTTCATGTCCATATAAATCATTTATCATTTTAAAACGATCAAAATCAATGAACAATAAGTGGAAAGGTTCTTTTAATGAAATAAAGTTACTTAAGTTGGTTTGAAGAGAGCTTCTATTTTGAAGTCCTGTCAACTCATCCTTGAAATCCTTCACAAGAAGATTATTTTGTGTTTCCCATAGCTCTTTTAATAAATATAAAAGCAAAAGGGCACTAAGACCAATATATATAAACCCTTTTATTATGGAGATAGTTTTACCTTCTGGAAAATACTGAAATAATAAAGAGTCAGAAAGAAATATCCATAAAATGCTAAGAAGCGCATATATAACAACTATTCGAAATGAAATTTTACGATAGGTTTTCTTTAAGGACATTTAGCATCTCTTCTTTCTTATAGCTCTAAGAAAACAATAGCATAAAATTACCTATAAAAGTATATAAAAATAGAAAAATCTAATAGTTCATTACCTATAAAAAAGCCAATCCAAAAAAGGGATTGACTTTTCTATTACTTTCCATCTTCAATTAGCGTTTCTACATCGATCACTATTTCTTCTTTAGGGACATTCTCACTTCCCATATAGTTTTTAACTACAACACCGTTTTGATCCACTAAATAGAAACGAACTCCATGAATAACCTGATCTGAGTTTGGGTTATTACGTACTATTGCTTTAAATGATTTCTCAGCAAACTGAGAAATATGCTCCTGGTTATAACCAGTTAGTAACTCCCACTTACTTTGATCAGGCACATCATACATGTCGATATATTCCTGCAATTTTTCCGGAGTATCTACCTCAGGATCAACACTAAATGCGACAATTTTGTAATCCTCTACCCCTTTTTCTTCCAGCATACCCTGAATCTCTGTCATATTAAAGGTCATAGGCGGACAAACGGTTGTACAATTAGTAAATATAAAGGTGGCAAGCCAAACAGTGCCTTCTAAGCTCTCTAAAGAGACTTCCTCTCCCCGCTGATTGTCATAAGCAAAGTCATTTACTTGCCAATTCGTTTGAGCTTCAAAATTACCACTGCTTCCACACCCTGCAAGCGCTAGAATAGTTACAGAAAGTAATAACAAGATTTTTTTCATGAAATCCCTCTCTCTTCCTCTTATAGCCTTATCTTATCGAAAGAGTTGGTTGACAGCAACTCCCCTCCTTGAGATATTTCAACATTTTTGTGACCAGTCTTACTTTATAGCTAAAAGTGCGTTTTTAATTTCTTCCAATTTACTTTCTACTCGATGCATTAAATAAAATGCAACAAAAATAGGAAATCCAACATCTTGAATCATCGATAATAGTTCTTCCATCTTTAAAACTCCTTTCTCAGAAAGCATAAGTTATAGCACTAGCTGTATAGTAGGAAGCCACGTTCCCCCTATCCATCTCTAGCGTCAACGTAGCACATAAATCAAAAGTGAAATCATAAGAAAGAAAAGCGCAAGCGTCTGTCTCTGCTCCGACAAACAAATGGGGGTCGGCGAGGAGGCAACTCCCCAGCCACCACAGTCTGCCCCCATTTGACCTCGAGAGGCAAGGCTGCTTGCGCTGGACAATAAGAAAAGCGCAAGCGCCTATCTCTTGCCCCGACAAGCAAATGGGGGTCGAAAGGTAGGTCAGAAAAACTAAGAACGCCACTTCGTGTGACAACGTTTTCCTGATAACATCCTTTTGGCTTCGATGGGAAAGGCGCTTGCGCGAGATAATAAAAAACTCTCCCGAAGGAGAGTTTTGTTTAGATAATATTATTTACATTGCGTTCAACTACTTTGGCTGTTTTAATCGTTGTTAGTGAATCTCCATCCACCTGAAAAGCATTATTTAAAATGATAGTTTGCATTCCTGCCTCTACTTCCGCTTGTGTTAAATCGCTTTTAGGGTCGTCTACTGATAGTAAAAACCCCTTCCCATTAGCCGCTTCAAATTGCAATTGTAATGTTTTCGACATTTACTCTCCTCCTCCTTAGTTAATAGACATAGTTTGAACTTTTTCTGCACCGATATATCCTTTAGCTGAAAAGCCTGCTAGGATGTCAGATACAGCTTCCAATTGATTTGCGGTTGCCTCCGCACGAAGATTGCGATAAGTCTTACTTGTAAACTTCATTTTCCCTTCCTCCGTAATTCCTGCTTCAAAAACCAACTTTAATACTGCTTGCTTGTACTCGAAGTTTGCCATAGTTATTCACCTCCTTCACTTATTAAATAGAAACTTTTCATGAAAAAGGATACATTGTTAATGAAAAAATTTTCGTTACGTTTTATACTAGAGGTAGAATGAGGTGAATAGAGTGCTACAAGGTTGGTTTATGTGGTTTATCGTATTCTGGGTCATTGTACTAATCTCACTTATGGCTATAGGTGGCTTTTTCATGTTTAGGAAGTTTCTCAAATCGATGCCTAAGCATGATGGCAAGTCTGATTTAGATTGGGAAGAATATTATGTAGATAAAACCATTCATATGTGGAATGATGAACAAAAATCATTATTAAATGAATTAACTGCTCCTGTCCCTGAACTGTTTAGACCAGTAGCAAAACAAAAGATCGCAGGGAAAATTGGGCAGCTAGCATTAGAGGAAAATGCAACTACTATTACACAGGACTTGCTAATTAGAGGATACATTATCGCTACCCCTAAAAGAGACCACAAGTTTTTACGAAAAAAAATGGCTCAGCTTGATATGGATGTTGCTCCGTATGAAGAGTATTTTGCTCTATCCGTGGATACCAGAAAAGAAGCATTAGGAAAGCATGCAAAAACCTAAGGAATATGGACAAAAGGTATAGATGGGTACTCCCCCTTATACCTTTTGTTTTTTTATTTAGGCTCTGTTAATGTTAGTAATTGGATTTGTTGAGAAAGGAAAAGTAATGGATAAGGTAAAACTCTTTTTAAAATCTCGAAAAAAATCATATTTTATAAGCACATCTATTTATATTGCAGGTTTTCTTATTGTTATCCTTATATTAGGATCACCGAAGCACTATGTAGTTCCTATTTTATCAATGATACTAGCTTACGGTTTTTTAGAGATTGTAGAATATAAACGTTGGAAAAAGGATATGTATTGAGTAAAGTTCCCCCTCTTAACTTCCGAAGCATTAATTGACAATATATCAATTTCAAATTTATCCCTTGAACCTCAAGTTACTTGAGGTTTTACAATGAACTTATACTTTTGTTGGGAGGAATTTTGATGAATAACAATAACAAGTTTTCCATTGGGGAGTTTTCAGAAAAGACAGGAATACCTATTCCTACTTTACATTACTATGATGAAATTGGTTTATTACGACCAGAAAAGAATCCTTCTTCAAGGCATCGCATTTACAATTATCAAGATATTATATTTTTACAAAAAATTCTAAGTTTAAAAATCCTAGGATATAGTCTGGATGAAATAAAAAATTTATTAAATAAAACAAGCTTTACCGTTGATTTAAACGAAAGCTTGTCACTCCATTTTCAAGCTTTAGAAAAAGAGAAAAAACAAATCGAACAGTCAATGAAATCTATTAATAGAGTAATTAGGTTAATTGAGGAAGAGGGAACAGTGGATAGTAACTTAATATTTAGCCTTATTCACGGTATGCGTACTGAACATATACAAGAAGAATGGATGGTTCGCCATAAGTTAACGGATGTCATGGAAGAGTTAGGAAAGAAATCGGAAGAAGATAAAATCTCTTTAGATAAAACGTTTACTCAAGTGTCTAAAGAAGTGAAACAATTATATGGTAAACCCGTAGAGGACCCGAAAGTACAACGAATGATTAAGAACTATATAGAAGAATTTTTTTCATTTCTTGGGGAGGATTTGATGCAAAAAATCGTTGATACGAATATAGAAGGAGAACTTGATCTTCAAGAACTTGAAAATATGACACCTTCTCTTTTAACAGAAGATGAACAAAAATGGTTTAATCAAGCGATGGAATATCATATTCAGCAAGAAGAAATGGAATAGATATTAATAAGCTATACTCTTAAATTATAGTTGGTCTATCTTATTTAAAACAACACACTTGATTTTCCATTATAGGGCGATTTAATGAAGTAACTAAGTCTAATTTCTCACTTATAAACCGAGAAATTAGGTTTTTTTATGTTTGGATTTTCTTATAGCAGTAAATCTTCATAATTCTTACGCTCCCCTAAAATGCTACCAAAGCTGGTTTGGGGGCATTTAGTGAATAAACAGCCAAAAACAAGTCCCCCATTCAAATGATGAAGGGGGTGAGCTGGGAAATGTATCTCCATGCTCATTTATTTTGATGTCCGATTTTTTACTAAAGCTCCCGTTACTTTTTAAGTGCTTTTCTTTACATATTCGATTTACACTCTTTAATTATTACAGGAATGCTACCCCGTTTCTCCCATAAAAAGTCCAACAGAACAGGTAAATCAGATGCTACTATATGCCATTCAAAATTCTAGTAACTTTACGGTCAACTTACTGGATGAGGCAAAAAAACCTATTCCAATGAAAAGCGGCTTTGAGTTCTGCTAAAGATTTATTCAATGCTTCCGCACAAATATAAAAAAAATTATTACTCTATTTCATAAATGTACTTTGCAATATCTTTCGGCAATTTTTCTACTTCTAATACTTTCATTTTCATTGTCCCAGGAGTAGTTTCTATTAAATATACATCTTGTTTACTATATTGTATTACTGTAAATTGTCGCACTCTATTAGGTACAGAATCATTATCTAAAGAGTTATATTCATCTAAAGTGTAATTTTCTTCATACCCTTTTTGCATAAACTTAATAGCCGTTTCATAATCCTCAGCCAAAACAAAATTATGATACACCTGCAAGGAATTAGTAGGTCTTAATAAAAAGTCCACTATGAAGTAACTAAACAGAAGCAAACTTACTAATATAGCCAGCAAAAAAGACTTTAACCTTCCCATTTCCCTCATATTTGTCGCTCCCTTTCCATCCCCGTTTTTATTTAAATAGTTTAAATAAATTCTCTACCAATTATCTCCTTCTTCCGCTAAGCTGCCGCGTTTGTTTAAGTGTAAACCTTCACAAACTCCTTCTCATTTTAACATAAATATCCAGTATAGGTGAGCGTAATTTAATATGATGTAGTTTGGTTGTTACCACGCCATTTTACAATATAATAACCTTTTCCTTTAATATAGCCTTTTATATCAATATTGAATTTTAACAGAGCCTTTTAAAAAACATACAAATTTTGTGGTATAAGGAAAAGTTAGGTATAATACAATTAGAACAACCGTTCAATTTCAGGAAAGGAGCATCCCTTTGAACAAAAGGCGTTACGATAGTGAGAGTGCAAAAGTCGAAATTATGGAACAGGCATCCCTTTTATTTTCGCAAAAAGGATATAATCAAACATCCGTTGAAAATATTTCAAAGGCTTCTGGTTACAGCAAGGGACATATTTATTATCATTTTGAAAATAAAGAAAAGCTATTTGTTCTTTTAGCACAAAGAACAATGCAGAATTGGTATGAAAAATGGATGGCAAAAGAATCTACTTACCTTACAGCAACCGAAAAACTATACGGTATCGCTATGCATGCCCTTTATAATTACCAGACCCCACTGCTAAGTGCCGGTCAAGAGCTCGCTTCAAATTCCAACTCTAGTCCTGAATCTGTCAATGCATTATACAATTTAGCAGTTGTCCCTATGGGTACTTATCGAGCTATTTTACAAAAAGGAATAGAAATAGGAGAATTTAAGTCTGGCAATGTAGAGCAATGGACTGTATTGCTAGGAACATGGCTTGGGGGCTTATGCCAGCTAACAAATTCACAAGACTTAAAAGAACTTGAAACGTTGTTTAACGAAGCTATTACGATCTTTTTAAACTCCATAAAAAAATAGGGGGAAATGAATATGAAGATTGGATTAATTGGTGACAGTTTAACAGAAGGTAGACCTGGTGTTTCCTTTTTCAAACTTCTTAAAGAAAAATACCCACATATTACTTTTGTAAATAATGGGAAACCAGGAGAAACGGTTAAAAGCTTGCATACCCGCTTATCCAAAACAAAATTAGAGTCAGATTATGATTTAGTCTTCCTCTGGATTGGTGTGAATGATGTTTATTCTAAATTGATGAAGGTTCAAGCCCAACCAATTGCTGCAGATCAAATAGAATTTAGGGAGTATTTCGATAAAGTAGTAAATATGGTGATTCCTTCTTCTAAACACTTAGTTGTTGTATCACCAGCTGTTGTAGGGGAAAACATGCAAAATACAATAAATAATGAATTAAGGGAGATTTCTTCTGTTATTCACGCAGTCTCTACTCAATATCCAAATATAAGTTTTTTAAATATGCAAGCTGTGTTTGAGACCCAACTGTCTAATGTTGCTAGTTCTAATTACATTAGCACGAGTGTTATGACCGTAATGAAAGATGTAGTCTTTTATAAGAATCCTACCCGAATTGATCGATTATCTAGAAAAAGAGGATTACATTTGACTTTAGATGGTATTCATTTAAACAGTAAAGGTGCCTTAATAGTGGCAGAACAATACGCGTCTATAATAGATGTTTTGTTATTAAGTAGTAGTACTTCACAGGAGGTTTGTAATGGAGGATAGAAACATAGCGATTGTTACAGGTGGCGCTTCGGGAATCGGCAAAGCAATTTGCAATGAATTAGTTTCTCAAAATGTATTTGTGATTATTACCGATATCAATGAGCAAGCTGGGAAGTTGCTTGAAGCACAGCTAAATCAGAATCAGCTAACGAGCAGATTTATTTATTTAAACGTAACGGATTTCAATTCGGTAGAGCAGGTGATTAGAGAAATTTATAAGGAATTTGGAAGGCTAGATTATCTTTTTAATAATGCTGGTATTGCTATGTACGGTGAATTGTATGATATGTCGATAGAAGACTGGAAAGAAATCGTCGACATTAATTTATGGGGAGTTATCCATGGCACTCAAATAGGGTATGAAATCATGAAGGAACAAGGATTTGGACATATCGTTAATACTGCATCTGCCGCTGGGCTAGGTCCTACTCCTATTTCTTCTGCCTATTCTACAACCAAGCATGCTGTTGTAGGTTTAACTACATCCCTTCACTATGAAGCAGAAAAATTTGGTATTAAAGTAAGCACACTTTGTCCAACCTTTGTTGATACCCCCATCTTTGCTACTGCAAAAGCAATCCATATCGATAAGTCCGTTTTGACAAAACAATTAAAAAAACAAAAGATGATGTCCGCAGAACAACTCGCGAAAATCACCATTAATGGAGTTCATAAAAATAAACCTATCATATGTCCCATGCCCCTGCGTAATACCATGAACATTCTATTCACCATGTTTCCACGACTTCATCATGGATTGATGAGATTAGTTTGCAAAGTGAGTAGAGAAGCTCGTATATCTTAAACAATAATTTTGTTCAGTATATTATTTGCTTGCATTCCTAGTTCACCCCGCTGTGTCCAACGTACAATTTTTATTGCTAAAAAAAGCTGCAGTCAAACCCGATTTTCTCAAGTTTAACTGCAGTCTGTAATACAATGATTTTTACACGACTTGTTTTTCAAGCTTTTTAAAGCGTATAAACATAGCTATTCGCCAAGGAACTATCATTCCGAAGGCTAAAATCCAAAACATACCGCTTAAAGAACCTATATCTATTGATGAGCTGAGAATTAACTTTGCTACAACTCGTAATATTAGCAAACCAATTAGGATAAAAATAAAAGCCTTTGATTGCTTTAAGTAGATATCTCCATCTCTACGCTCAAATTTAGAAGTCCAGATTAAGACGATAGAAAATGCTAAACCTGCTAGTAAAGCCTCTATAAATTGAGCTCCTGTCACCCGAAAAAATGGGAAGACAAACATGAGAGCTCCTGTAGACATAAATAATGGAGGCAATAATATTTTTTTCGCATTCGCAGGACGTTTGGCTGATTTAGCCCGTAAAGTTGTCACCATAATTCCCATTCCGATAGCAAAGATAGTAGTAATAATAATCATAGTATTAGATGGAATTGTCTCAAACATAAGGTTGCTCCATATCAATTTAATTTCCGAATAAATTCCAGAATTATTCTACCACATTACGCAATACTTGTACCAGCTGGACTGGATCAAAAGGCTTTGTTATAAAGTCCTTTGCTCCGGATTCTAAGGCATCTACTATTAGCTTTTGCTGACCAAGAGCAGTAACCATCACAATTTTTGCTGAAGGATCTTTAGAAATTATCTCCTTTACAGCTTCTATTCCTGTCATTCCAGGCATGGTAATATCCATAGTGACTACATCCGGTTGCAATTTGTTATATTGCTCGATTGCTTCTAAGCCATTTGCAGCCTCACCAATAATTTCAAATTGATGATTCTCTAGCATTCTTTTCATAGTAGTTCTCATAAACAAAGCATCATCCACTACTAGCACAGTTGGCATAGAAACTCCTCCTTCTATTAGAATCCAGTAAAGTCACCAAATAAAGGATTTAAAATTCTAATAATATAAGTTAGCCCATCAAAAAATAAAAGAATCCCAAGCGCTATCATCAGATAACCGCCGATTTTCACTATTAAATTGCTGTTTTTTCTTATCCATGTCAAGCGTGTTATAAAGAAGGAGAGAACAAAGAATGGAATTGCAAATCCTAAAACGTAGGAAAGCATATATAATACCCCTGCGTCTGGGTTAGATCCTGCCATTACTAATACAGCTGCTAAGATAGGGCCGGTACATGGTTGCCAGCCGGCAGCAAAGGCCATCCCTATTAGAACAGTACCTATAAAACCAGTAGGACGATTTTTAAATTCTAATCTTTTTTCCTTCATTAAAAATTCAGGCTTAAACACTCCCACAACAATTAAACCAAATACTACAATGAAAATGGCTCCTACCTGACGAATTAAATCACCATATTGGATAAAGAAAGTACCTACAAAAGAAGTAGCATAGCCTAATGCTATAAATATAATAGAAAAACCAAGTAAAAAGAACAGCGTATGAAGCATTCCTCTTTTTTGCATCAGCTTTCTATCAGTTTTTATTTCTTCTAAGGACATGCCTGTAATATAAGATAAGAATGCTGGATAAAGCGGTAGCGTACAAGGAGAAATAAAGCTTAAAAACCCTGCACCAAATGCAAGTAGTAAATTAACATCTGTGCTCACGACAGTCTTCCTTTCCGAATTGCTGTACCTATCGTATCAAACTTTGACATAATTTACTCTATTAATGCTTGTGACAGCTTTTCGAATTTTTATATTATGCAATATCCTCTACTACCCCATTTTGCAATAAGTACATTTTATGGTATAGCCCTTTTAGATTTAATAGCTCTTGATGAGTCCCGCGTTCAACGATTTCTCCATGATGGAGTACTAATATTAGTTCAGCATCCTGGATTGTACTTAGACGATGGGCTATAGCTATAGTTGTTCTTCCTTGTCTCATTAGATCTAGGCTGTTTTGAATCGCTACCTCTGTCTCTGTATCAATATTTGCTGTAGCTTCATCTAATACTAATATTTTGGGATTAGTCGCTATGGTTCTAGCAAATGCTACTAGCTGTCTTTGCCCGCTGGAGAAGGTAGAGCCACGCTCGGTCACCTTCTGCTTGTAACCATTTGGAAGCTTTTCAATAAAATAATTGGCTTGAACGAACTCTGCAGCAGCCCTAACCTCTTCCTCGCTCATATCCTTTGCATGAAGCCTAATATTGCTCTCAATGTCGCCATAGAAGAGAAATGGATCCTGTAAAACAAGTCCAATTTTATCACGGAGCTCATCAGCCTTAAAATCTTTTACAGAATGACCATCTATTTTAATATCTCCGTTCTCGAATTCATAAAAACGCATAAGAAGATTAATGATGGAGCTTTTTCCAGAACCAGTGTGTCCAACAAGTGCTACTGTTTGCCCAGGCTCCGCAGTAAAGGAGATATTTTTTAATACATCTGTCTTTCCATCATAGGAGAATGTTACATTCTGAAATTCAATTTTTCCTGATTGAATAGTTGCTTGTGCATTATCTTTTTGATTAGGGGCTAAATCCTTTTCATCAAGCAAAGTAAATACTCGTGATGCCGCTACAATTGCTTGCTGAAACAAGGACAGTCTCTGCATTACCTGATTGATTGGCTCAAAGAATCGGTCAATATATGTTACGAAAGCATAGATGATACCAATCTCTACCACATTATTCATAGAGGTAATTCCAAAATAGCTTAAGAGAATTATTATTCCTAAGGCATAAACAATATCAATAGCTGGTCTTAATAGTAAACTGTCTAATTTAATATTCCGTTTACCGGCATTCCAATGCTTGTCGTTAATTTCGTTAAATTCATCCTGTAATCGCTCTTCTTGTCTGAATGCTTGAATCATCGTCATTCCCTGCAAAGACTCAGCCAGTTTAGCATTAAGCTGACTTAATCTTTCACGCAAGTCTTGATAAACAATCGAGCTATATTTTCGATAGGTCACCATGATGACAAAGAGAACTGGCAATAGAACAGTAGTCATTAAGGCAAGCTTTACGTTTAATAGGAACATGGCAATGTATACACCAATCACTAAAACACCGCTCTGAATAAAGCCTACGAGTACACTAACGAACATGTCCTTGATAGCCTCCGTATCATTGGTGACACGAGATACAATACTACCTGCAGGAGTTTTATCAAAATATCTCATTCCAAGCTTATGAACCTTGGAAAAAACATCAATTCTCATTTGCTGAATAATCTTTAATGCAATCTCTTGAAACTTAAGTAATTGAAAGTAGCTAACAATTGCATTGGTAATTTGGATGAACACATAACCTAAGGCTAAACCAACTAGTGGACCTGTAGGGAAATATCTAGGAGTCAAATAATTATCCATAAAAACGCTGATTAAATATGGACCTAGTATATCCACCGTTACTGTTATCACTAATAGAAATAAAGCCAGGGTAATCATTTTCTTATGTGGCTTCAAATAGGTAAGCAAACGTTTGAATACCTTCCACTGTGCTTTTCCTGTTAATAGTGGTTGTTTTTCCTCCATTATTCTTCCCCTCCTTGCTCCACAAGTGTTTCTAGCTGCTGCAACTCATACATTTCATAATAAATACCTTTTCGTGAAATCAATTCTTCATGTGTACCCTTCTCTACTATCGTTCCATTTTCCATTACGATAATTTGATGAGCATGAGCAATTGCACTTAATCTATGCGATGTAATAATAGTCGTTTCACCTGTTCTCGTTTCTTTCAATGCCTCTAAAATGGCTTCTTCTGTTTTTGCATCTACAGCAGAAAGGGAGTCATCTAATATAAGCATTTCTGGTTCCATCATCAGTGCTCGAGCAATCGATATACGTTGTTTTTGCCCACCAGATAGGGAAACGCCTCTTTCTCCAACAATTGTATTGTAGCCGTGAGTGAACTGCAGGATATCTTCATGAATATTTGCTAGCCTTGCTGCTTCATAAATTTTCTCCATAGAAGCTCCTGCATTGGCAAAGGCAATATTTCCAGCGACAGTTGTCGAGAATAGAAAATGATCCTGTGGTACATAGCCGATTGCTTCACGTAATGATTGCTTTTTATAATCGTCTATTGAATGATCACCATAAACGATTTTCCCTTTATACCCTTCAAATTCTCTCATTAGAAGTTTTAATATTGCTGTTTTTCCAGATCCAGTTTTTCCAACAATCCCTAATGTTTCACCTTTTCGAAGAGTAAAATGAATATTATGTAATGCTACACGGTCATCTCCTGGAAATTTGAATTCATCTAGCTGAAATAATAAGTCGCCCTCTGGCTTTGTAGAATATGCATTTTCTTTATCGTCTATTTCAACTTTTTCGTCTAAAATGTTCCGTATACGATCATAGGAGGCTCTTCCACGCTCCATGATATTAAACAAATAACCAAAAGCTAACATCGGCCATACTAGTAAGCCTAAATAAGAAGCAAAGGCAAACAGGTCACCAATTGTCATTTCTCCATTTAATATAAATCTAGTTCCAAAAGTAATAGTTAGGAAATAACACATACCTACTATTAGCGAGATGGTAGGATCGAATAACGAATCGATTTTGGCAACTGTTATATTTTTAGATACTACCTCTTCAGATAAGTTGACAAAATCATCGGTATCTTCCTTTTCCTGCCCAAATGTTTTAATTACCTTCACACCAGAAATACTTTCTTGGGCTTTGTCGTTTAGATCAGAAAAGGCTTCTTGTGCATGACGAAATCTTTGATGTAATAGCTTTCCGTAATAGCTAGTAGAGATAGCCATTAATGGTAATGGTAAAAGTGCTATAATTGTTAGCTTCCAGTTAATCGTAATAGCCATAGCTGCAATTACGAAGCCACCAGTGGCTAATGAGTCGACTAAGGTTAAAACACCTGAGCCAGCAGTTTGCTGAACAGCGGACAAGTCATTCGTAGCATGGGCCATTAAATCTCCCACACGCTTTTTTTGGTAAAAAGAGGGTGCCATTTTCGTAAAATGACGAAATAGTTTCTCTCTTAAAAGTCTTGCTAAATAAATAGAAGAACCAAAAATCATTATTCTCCAGTAATACCTTAAAATGTACATTCCTAAAGCCGCTATCGCTAATATGATTAGCCATTTAGTTAAAAAGGCGGTCGTTAGGGTTCCGTTGCTAATTTCATCTACAACAAAACCTATAATCTTAGGTGGAAAAAGCTGTAGAAAAGCAACAAGTAGAAGCATGAGTATTCCAATTAGATATTGCTTCTTCCTTTGTTTAAAATACCAACCCAAATCAAAAAATACTTTCACTTTAAAATCCCCCATTTTACAAAAATCAGACTTTTTAAGTTTAGCAAAAGTTCGAACATTAAGAAAGATATGAAAGTAAAATAATTCGGTTTTTGAAATATATTTTTAATTATAGACATATAACCTTTGCATGAATGTAAATCCCGAAAGCATGAAGTCGTTTTTGTCTTTTCTTGGTGCTATTAAAGAGGGCGTACGGAAGTTACTTTTACAAGAAAAACGAGCTAGGAATTGTATATCCCAGCTCATTTATTATTACAAAACCTCAAAGGTTTGGACGAAGCATTCCTCTTCTTCTATTACCTTTTTTTCTTCTATATATGGAAGTCCTAACTGACTTAAAGTTTTTCTCCAAAATGCTATGGCAGGTTGGTTTTGTGCAAGCTCCATCATGACATATTTACCTTTGTTTTCTTCAAATAAAATAGATAGAGCTTTCTTTCCTAGTCCCTTCCTTCGATAGTTTTTACAAATAAAATAATCATTAATACAAACATCATGATTATTTTGAAGAAAAGGCCGTTTCAAAAGTAAGATGAAGCCTACAAGCTTCTCATCGCTTTTAATAAAATAGGGCTGTATGCCATCATTTGACCATAACATATCGATAGAATCGTAGACGTATAAGCCGTTTGTCGATACCTCTAAATCATTTGTATACTCCGAGAGATCATGTAAATAAAGGGAGTAAAGATTTTCTAATGTTTCTTTTTCCGAAAATGGTACTTTCTCTATTAGTAGATTCATTGTGCACCTCTTTATATGTTTAAATGTAGGCAAAGCATGATGCTTTGCCTATGAGTCGTAGATTTTAAGTACCACAATAGGTTTGATATGGAATAGCTGTTTCAACTGGAGGTAGTGTATATTCTCCATAATCCTTCGTATAGTCATAAGGGTCTGCCAGCATCTCTAGCAGTTTATGCATTACCGAGTAATCTTCTTGACGTACTGCGGCTTCTAATGCTTCCTCCACTCGATGATTTCTTGGAATGACTGCAGGATTTTGCTGTTGCATAAGCTTCAGGGCATCTGTTCTTGTTTCCTCTTGTTCATCCAATCTACTCTGCCAGCGATCAAACCAGTCGATAAATGCTTGATATCTGAATAGATTTGTCTCGTTTTTGTCATTTAATGTTAGGGCACGAAACGTATTTGTATAATCAGCGTCGTTTTGGTGCATAAGCATTAGTAATTCATTGATTAATTCCTCGTCTGATTCTTTTTCATTAAATAAACCTAGCTTTGCTCGCATGCCTGCTAGCCAATGCTCCTTAAACAGCTTAGGGAATTGCTCAATTGTATTCTGAGCAAGTTGAACCGCTTCTTCTTGAGAATCTGATAGGAGAGTTAAAAGACTTTCGGCAAACCTAGCGATGTTCCAGCCGGCCATTCTTGGCTGATTTCCATAGGCATACCTGCCTTGGACATCAATGGAGCTAAAAACAGTAGAAGGGTCGAAAGTATTCATAAAAGCACATGGCCCATAGTCAATGGTTTCTCCACTTATAGTCATATTATCAGTATTCATGACACCATGGATAAAGCCGACCAATTGCCACTTTGCTAGTAGCTGAGCTTGTCTTTTCATAACTTCTTCCAAAAGCTTCAGGTACTTTTTCTCATCACCCTTTAAGGTTGGATAATGTCTCTCTATTGCATAATCAGCCAGTGCTTGAAGTTCTTCTGTATCTCCCCAGTTAGCTGCAAATTGAAACGTGCCGACTCGAAGATGGCTATCAGCAATCCTCGTCATAATTGCGCCAGGCAACTCGGTTTCTCTTACAATATTTTCACCGGTAGTTACGACTGCAAGGCTTCTAGTTGTCGGAATCTTTAACCCCGCCATCGCTTCACTAATAATATATTCTCTAAGCATCGGGCCAAGTGCTGCTCGCCCGTCTCCTCCTCTTGAATAAGGGGTTCTTCCAGCTCCTTTAAGCTGAATATCCATTCTTTTACCATTAGGAGCAATTTGCTCTCCCAGTAAAATTGCACGTCCGTCTCCTAGCATCGTAAAATTTCCGAACTGGTGACCAGCATATGCTTGTGCAAGGGGAATGCCTCCCTCTATTGTTTCGTTTCCTGCTAAAATCTCCACTCCCTCGGGGCTTCTTAGTTTTTCTATACTTAAGCCTAGCGAAGCTGCTAACGATTCATTTACTATTTGGAGCTTTGGGGAATAAACAGGATTTAACTCCATTTCTGTATAAAATTTAGAAGGAAGCTCACTATATGTGTTTGTTATATTCCATTCTGCGTTGTTTGCCATCTTACTAGCTCCTTTCCAACTATCTTAAGTCCTGCTTTTTATATTACTTGTTTTCTTTCGTGCTATCCATTATTATCCACTCTGCTGCATTTCGTAGATTTGGAAAAACAGCATCGGCAAGCGGATCGCTTTCTCCTAGGAACACACCCTTAGCTCCTGCCTTCTTTCCGGCCATAATATCTGTATCGGTATCACCAACCATATACGACTTCGATAAATCTATCCGATACTTCTCTGCCAAATCAACTATTAGTTTACTATGCGGCTTTCTACAATCGCAGCCAGCTTTTGGCTTGTGGGGGCAATAGACCGCCTCATCTATTATTGCGCCTTCTTTTTTTAACTCCGCTATCATATGATGATGAATCTTTTGAAGCTGCTCCTCCTTCATAAACCCTAGTCCAACTCCACCTTGATTTGTTACAACAAATACATGGTCAAAGTATTGATTTAGCTTTTTAATCGCTTCTGCTACACCAGGCAGAAAATATAGCTGTTTCGGATGATTTACAAATTTAACACGCTTTGTTAATACCTCGTTAATAACCCCGTCTCGGTCTAAAAAAATGGCTTTCTTCACCTAATACACACCTCTTTATCTTTTCCTCATTGTTACGATACCCATCTATTGAAAAAGTAATGTATCTAGAAAATGAACGAAAATGATTTCTGTCTCAGATAGTTTATCTGGACAATAAGAAACCATGAACTATTTGCTCATGGCATGAAAGATTTTTACTTTCTTATTTTTTTCAAAAAAGATGCTTTTATTTCTATCTATTATTAATTTCCTTAATCGCAGTCAATGCTTCCTCTATACTCCCTACTCCATAGATGTCCAGTTGAAAATGGTATGCATCTCTTATTTTTAATGCCTCTTCTTTATTCTCTAAAGGAACGATAACATAAGAGATTCCACTTGCTGCTGCTGTGAGCACCTTTTCCCTTATCACTCCTACTTGCTTTACTTCTCCATTTTTCGTGATGGCTCCAGTTATCGCTATTTTTTCATCGTTTTCTATTTTATTTTCATACACTAATTGGGAAATCACGAGCATAAGACCCGCACTCTCACCGGCATAGTTAGTCTTTTTAAAAAACTGTTGGATAGCAAAATGTGTTTCTTTTCCTAAGTAGGATGTAACATTTCTTTCCATTACTTGAAATTCCTCCGGACAAACAGAAATCAGCTGACAATATGCTCTATTTTTAGCTGAATATATTTCTAAAGGAGTATTTTTTTCCTCTTCTATCGGAAAGAATGGGAAGGCATGGAGTTTTTTCTCTTCAACATTTTTTATAGGAACCGTACCTACTGACAGGACAAAAATTCCAGTTCCATCTATTATTTCTTCCGGCTCCACGTAATAAGTAACTGTATCCACCATCATCAGAAAAATACCTTCGTAAAGCAATAAAATAATAATACCCATTAAAGGAAGTATCAAGGAGCGCTTTCTAAAATATCTTTTATTCCGGAACAATACAACTAGCTGACATATCATTAATAGTAATAGGCTCATTACAAGTTGGTCACTATTTATATAACCGATGAGAAAGGATAATAGATAACAAATATACAAGACAAAGCAGGCAAGCAAAGGTAGTGTTTCATAGGCTTTCCTATTCGGCAGCATGTTTTGAGATCTCCTTATTAATAGGTTCTTACTGGTACAATTAACTGCAGTAGCCTATCGTCGTTTGTAGAGTGAATGACGAAGGGACGCATTCCCCCAGTGAACTGAATTTTAACAGGCTGATCCCCAAATGCTTTTAAGCCATCCATCATATACTTTGCACTAAATGAAATGCTGATTTCTTCTCCTTCCACCAACGATGTAGAAACTTCTTCCTCCACATGTCCTATTTCTGGTGAGTGGGAGGAGATTTCAACGGATTCTTCACTTAAGGATTTTAGACGGACGATATTATTCCTCTCCTCTTTCGCCATTAAAGAGGCACGATCAATAGCTTGAAAGAGACGCTTGCCTTCTAACTCTAAGGTAGTCTGGAATTCCTGTGGAATCAGTCTAGATGTATCTGGATAGCTACCCTCTAACAATCTGGTAACAAAAACAACCTGAGAGGTTTTAAACATTACCTGCTGTTGATTGGAAGTAATCCATACCGTTTGCTCCGTATCCTCTATTATCTTACTTAACTCACTTAGCGCCTTGCCAGGAATCACGAGACTATACTCATTTTCTTGCGTGCTTGCTAACGCTATTTTCGTTCTTGCAAGTCGGTGACTATCGGTTGCTGTGCAAACAAGCTCAGCATGATGAAGACTCCACTTCACTCCCGTTAACACCGGTCTTGTTTCAGACGTCGACACTGCAAATACTGTTTCTCTAATGATAGTTCGTAGCTCTTGCTCTTTTAGGGAAAAAGTTTGCGCATCCTTCGGTTCCCCTATAAGAGGATATTCAGTTGAATCCATTCCGATTAAATGAAAATCAGATTTCCCTGCATGGATATGTGTCTGATGATTTGGTCCAACTGTTATCGTTACATCGTTTGAAGGTAGTTTACGAATAATCTCGTAAAACATTCTAGCTTGAAGGACAATTGCACCTTCTTCTACAACACGTATAACCTGCTCGCCATTCTCTTCTATATGTATAAATGATTGAATAGTCATGTCTGAATCGCTTCCGGTTAACAGAAGCCCGTTCTTCGTCAACTCGATTTTTATTCCTGTCAGGATTGGATGAGTGGTCTTGGAGCTAACAGCTCTCATGACATCATTTAGTGCTTCTAGCAGTCGATTTCTCATTATGTCTAGTTTCATATATATCCCCTTAATATATGTTTTATTTTTGCAAATCTTTCTTGCATATAAATCTTTCTACCCCTGGGTAATTTTCTCCGAGACTTGTGATAGAAAATCCACAGCTTTTGTAAAAAAGTACAGCTTCTTTATCAGTTTCCGCTTGGATGCTAATAGGATGGTGCTTATGAATGATATGATCAATCATATCTCTTCCTATCCCAATTCCCCTGTATTTCTCATCAACAGCTAGATGTAATATTTCTATTTTTTGAGCCACTTTTTCTATTCCTATACATCCAACCAAACTATCGCACTTCTCAACAGCATATAAAAATCTTTCCTTCTTGGTAAGATACCCATCCACAGCTCTAGCAACATCACTTGTAGTGTATGAGAGCAGTTTCTCTACTGAACTCACTATCTCTTGTTCTCTTAGCATCCTCATTGTTCTCACCTACTCTTTTAATTCGCCAAAATAAAAGGAGATTCCTGTATAACTTGTAAAAAATGGAGGGGCCTGACATCTAGCCTCCCCAGTTTTCTAACTTCTACTTCTTATGCCCTCCAAGCAATCCTGCTCTTTTGACCGCAGTCCCAGCATCCGTATAGGAAACGGCCCGTAAAATAGCAGTCGGACCAAATTTGCTTCTTAAATAATCCATTGTTTTCCCGAGCTTATGCTCCTTCCACTTCCCCTCTTCAAAAAAGCTAAGCTGGATAGAGCTCTCAGGCTCTAAATTTGTAATGGAAATGGAGAGCTTCCGGACAGGTTGATGATTATAAAACTCATCGAAAATTTGCTCGCACACTCGATATATTTTCAATGTTGCATTGGTCGGCTCCTCTATAGAGCGGGATCGATTAAATCCTCCTCCAAATGCATTTTTACTATAACCGACCGATAGATGAATAGTCCTTCCAACCATCCCAGCCTCTCGAGCACGTCGCGCTACATCCTCGCACATTTCCAAGATGACAGCCATGACCTCCTTCTTTGTTTGATAATCTCGGAACAGAACTTGCCCCTTTCCATAGCTAATTTGTCCATCTACAATCGGTGCACCAAGCTCTGACAAGTCTATTCCCCAGGCATGATGATAAAGCTGATTTCCCATGACTCCGAATTTATCCTCTAAAATAGAAAGTGGTGTATTGGCAAGGTGTCCTACATTAAAAATCCCTATATTATTTAAGGTTTTCTCCAGGCGAGAGCCAATTCCCCACATTTCACTAAGAGGAGAAACCGGCCATAGTTTTTTGGGGACATCCTCGTAGGTCCATTTGGCAAATCCAGTTTTTTTTGCTTCCAAATCAAGAGCAAGCTTCGCCATTAGCATATTGGGTCCCATACCCACGGCACAGGGTAACTGAAATTGATAGTGCAGTCCATCCTGAATATGCTTGATCGTTTTTTCTACTGGACCCCAGAGCTTTTCTGTTCCTCCTAAGTCTACAAAGCATTCATCCACACTATATACATGGATATCTTCCATTGGTACAAACTGATTTAAATAGCGAGTGATTTCCATAGATATTCGTACAAAGAATTCCATTTTTGGTTCGATTAAATGTATAGATGGATCGTTTGGAATCTCAAAAAGACGTGTTCCGGTTTTGACGCCAAACCTTTTTTTCATAGGCGGTGATGCAGCGAGGACAATACTTCCTTTTTGTTCTAGATTTCCAATAACCGCTATCGGTGTAGTCATGACATCTAACCCAGCATCCGCTGCAACACAGCTTGCAAAAAAGCTTCGCATATCAATACAGATAATTTTTCGACTTTCTATTCCCTCGTACATTTCCATAACCTCCACAGAACGTTTGTTCTTATATTATACCCAAAACATTCGTTCGTATTCAATGGATATTATAGGGGGGAAAGAAAAAGATTTCGGAATTACTCCGAAACCTTTTGTTTGCTTCTTACAAGCTTGTCCTGTTCTTTTTGGGTAAGCAGTTCGAGCTTTTCTTTTAGTTGTTGCTTGTTCCAATCGACCGTTTGCTCCGAAACCATCAGTTTATTCTTTCGCTTAGGAAGCTTTACCAGACCGTTTGCAGCTCTAGTATACCCCTCAATCATGCATGCAATAGCGAGAATTAATAAGCCAAAGCATATTGCTGGTGCCAGAGGGAGCCAAGGAACACCCTGAAGGTAGCGGAAAGAGTTTCCGAAAAGACCAGCCCACTCATACGCAATAGATTTTGGAGGATCTCCGAACATTGGTTCATAGCTCACTTTAGTGCCTCCAATAAACAGCTGAAGCAGACCTAAATGTGCAAATACCACTAGTGTTTCCACTACCTGCTGTCCATATAGCACAAACAGTTTTTCGCGCATCAATGGATATAAGTGCTTTCGAATGATTCGAAAACGACTAGCTCCGAGTGTACGAGATGCTAAAATGAATTCGTTGTGATAAAGCAGATTAGCCTCATTCCCAATTAAAGCAGCAACAATGGGAACAGTAATAACCCCCATTAACACAACTTGAAGCATAATACGCTCCCAAACAGTAGTTGTGAATCCTCCCATCGGCTCCCAAAGTATCGGAAAGAGCATAAGATACGAAAAAATAGTCATTGGGATATAGTGAAGTGGATCGATAAAGCTATTAATAAGAGAGCGTCTTTTTTGCCAATAAGTCCCGATTGCATAGCCAAGTGGAATAGCTAGCAACATACGAACTGCTGCGACACCCATTGCTGATAGAATCGTAAACTTAGCTCCTATCATAATTTTACTTAGCATTTCATAGCCATGCTGATCTGTTCCTAATGGATGCTTCAAGCTCGGAGAAAGTGGTGCTGCTTCTAACAAAACACCCTGTTCATCATATATAAAAAATGTTTGTGCTGGCTCTGGACCATAAATCCACTCATAAACAAAGCTACCTACTAAAAAAAAGCAAAAGATGGCAAATCCAATTATAAAATAAGGTTGCTTCCAAACAGATTTCATCCCGTAGCACCCCCTCTGTTCAATTTACGAAGGAAGTACCATTCCCCAATACTATACAGGAGGAAGACTGGAAAGAAAAAGCTGCATACTGTGATTAAAAAGAGCTCCCCAGACAGATTTGAGCCTAGGTGAAACATAATACCAGGCATGTTAAACATTCTTTCTAGAATAAATAAATTGGATAACATAAACCACATTGTTTTCTTCGATTGAAAAAAGACACTGATGATAGCATTACGGAATATATGAACCGTTAAAATTACCAGCTTACTAAAGCCTAATGATTTAGCTAGCTCCACATACAGTTTACGTTCCTCTGCCTCAAACGTAAGCATACTCAAGCGATATAGCTGAACCATTGGAAGAATCATTAAACAAAAAACAGGAAGAAGGTATAGTTTGTCTCCCCCAATAGCAGCAACGTTTGAAACATAGAAGCCTGTATATTTAAATATGTAAATAACAGCCAGCTGAACTAGTAAAATAACCAAAATATCCGGAAGGGTTTCTAAAAAGAAAAAAATAGACTTAATAAGCTGACGAATTTTTTCAGAAAAAAGCATCGTGATGATGGTAAATATAATGGCAAGTGAAATTGCAGCTGCAAGCGATAAAAACAAAATTTCTAACGAATATAGTATGTATTCCTGTATATGTTCACCAAAATATTCAGATAAAAAATTAGAAATTGGAAAAATCCCAGTTATTTGTTCTATGTACTCTCTACCCCAAAACTCTCCAGATTGGAAACCAGTGATCAGCGTAGGAAGGCCGCTTATAAACAAAACACCGATTAGCGCGACCAATAGCTGTAGCATCCAATGAAAAAACTTTTTCATGGTACTTCCCCCTGTTGCAAGTAAAATTACGATGGGAATATCATACCATATGAATATAGAAATAAAAGGACTATTTTTATAGTTTTAAATAGTGTGTCTTTTTATGAGATTTAAAGAAAATTTAAGTCAAATGGAATTTCAAGCTCTGAAAGCTTGCGTTCAATATTTGATCTTACCTCAGAAGATACATAACCACTTTGCTCTAACGTCCAAGTAGCACCATCGGAGAAATAAAAAATAAAATAACGTCCTTCAGCATGCTCCTTATGAAGGAAGTAATCTACCTTTTCTACTTCTTCCCAAGAATATATTTTTTCGTTAGATGAAAAAGGTCCACTTAAAGTAACAGCACTAGAGGTGATTTTTTCATAAGATAGAGAAGCACCAAATAAGAGGACAAAGCATGCTACCGATAGTGAGATAGCACTAACAATTGAAAACTTATTAATATCCTTTAACCAAAGAATCACACAAGCAATAATTAAAAGAGCTAACCCAATAGCATAGAGAATATAATTGACAGATGGAGCATTTATTAACCAATATCCTCGTTCGTAAAAAAACGTTTGAGCAACGAATACCGGCACCATTAAAATAACTAGTGGAGACAATAAAACCATACAAATTGTAATTGCTAAGAACACATGACGATTTTCTATAATACTTTCCAAATTTACAACCCCTTATATAGACCTTCTTCCCTGGATAATTATAGCATTATTTTGAGTAGTGTAAATAAATACAATAATGATACTTTTTTAAATTTTTAAAGAAATAAAAGGATTACTCTGATAAAATAAAAAATATTAATATAAAAAGAGAGTCATATGGGAGAGTAAGAAGATGGTTGAGGAATATAAGAAGCGCTTATTAAACAACTGTAAGTACTTACAGTCAGCAGATTTTATTCAAATAGAAAAGGCGATAGACTTTGCGGAGCATGCGCATATTGGTCAGCTCCGGGCAACCGGAGAACCATACATTATTCATCCCATAGAGGTCTGTTTCATACTGTCTGAATTCCATGCAGACGCCGTTTCTTTACTATGTGCTTTGCTCCATGATGTGGTAGAGGATACGTCCATAACTTTACCTACTATACAAGAAAAATTCGGTGAAGAAGTGGCGTTCATTGTCGACGGGCTAACTAAGCTTGAAAAAGGCTCTCTAGAAAAAGAGGAATATAGTGCAGCGAATATGGAAAAGCTGCTAATCGCTGCAATGACAGATATTCGAATAGCAGCTGTAAAGCTTGCTGACCGTCTACATAATATGAGAACTCTCGAAGTAAAAAATATAGAAAAGAAAATACCATATGCAAATGAAACCCTACTATATTTTTCTCCCTTAGCCGAAAAGGTAGGGCTTTTTAAGCTTCAGGAGGAACTAGAAGAACTAGGGTTCCGCTACTTAAATGAATCACGATATAAGCACTTTTACCAGTTGATGCTAGAGTATTCGACAAATTATCAGGAAACCTTTGAGCAATTTACAAAGGGATTTATACAAAAGGACCTTCAAAAGGTTGCGCAGCAAATTGAATGGAAGTGCACACCCATATATAAGGCATATAACCTTTTAGGCGAGGATGGTCATTGGGAGGATTTATTTACTGTTTATATTACGACTAAAAATACGAAGGATTGCTATACATGCCTAGGTATCGTCCATTCGGTTTTTGAGCCAATGAACGAACAATTCAAGGATAGTATTTCCATTAACATTCATCCATACATGAAATATTTAAAGACCAAGGTGAAGGTAGGTCAGAATATTGTTAATGTCACTATCCAAGAAGAAAAGACGAGTGTCTATAGAGAAAGTGGACTCTTTGAAAAAATTAAGGAGACAGATATATCTGCTTTAAGCAAAGCACTTTTAGGAGATACGATCCAAACAGTTAAATCAGTTGCAGACAGCTCCATTGCTTTTTGTGACTTAGTTTCGTTTGAGTTGTTTCAGAAGGAAATTATAGTTTTTACCCCGCGTATGGATGTCATAAGACTTCCTAAAAACTCCAATATTATCGATTTTGCCTATGCATTGGATCCGGAGCTTGCAAATAAGCTTGTCTTTGCCAAGGTGAATGGCGTGGCAAAATCCGTACAAAGCCAGCTACAGGAATTGGACATTGTCGACTTATATGTGAAGGATAAAATAACGGTAAATGCTAAATGGCTACACTATGTTCAAACATCCAAGGCTATAAAGGAAATCGGTAACGTAGTGAATAATGATAAGGGTCAAAAATCGGAGTAACAACATCCCTAAATAGAGAAAAATGCTTTGCTTCACGTCTGATAATTGCCGAGAAAGAGTTAAGCCAATGCCAACAATTTGAGTCAGTTGCACTGGCTTATTTTCCTTCCTATCATTTTCCTTTTTCTGACTAATTGCTTATATATAAGAAATTTTTCTGCTAATGCCAAGCTTTTAAGCTTTTCCAATAGTACTTTTTACAAACTCCTCAAACTTGTCCTGCTCCTCAACAAATGGAAAGTGGTTGCTTTCGTCAAATTTTGTGAAGGTAGAGTTTGATAATAGTGCGGCTATCTCCACCCCGTATTTAAAGGGACATTGTGCATCATATCGGCCAGCATATACATGAGCAGGAACTTGAACTGTTTTCAGCTCCTCACGAAGGTCAAATGTCGGAAACTCAACCTGACGAAAATAATCTAATCTTGCTCCAACTGTTTTTCCACTGTTCGGCTTGTTAAGTGATTTCTTTAACAGTTCCTCTGATTGATAAGACATTAATGCCCATTCATAGCCAAGCTTTTGCCGTTCCTCTTGTGGAGTATCAGCATTACTTAGAAGATTCATAATTTCTTTTACTCGAGCAGATTTTGGATTTATTTCACTATAGATGCTCTCCACATCATATCCATATTCCCTACTTGCCGCTGCTCCCCCAACAATTATTTTCGTTAAGGCAGCCGGAGCTACAATGGCATATTTCAAGCCTAGCATTCCACCAGCAGAATGCCCGGCAAAAGCCCATCGATCAAAATCTAATGTTTCTCGAATTGCCTCTAAATCTAGTACAGCCTCTTCCATACTATATTGTTCTTCCTTTTCCACACCAACAGACTCTCCTGCTCCGCGAAGATTAATGAGATACACCTGATAATCCTCCGTAAAAGCATTTGCAAAGTGGTTGCCTCTCTCATCAAATGCACTATATAGATGAGTAACAGCTAACGGTGTTCCAACCCCATTTATAAAAACCTCAAAGGTTCCTCTTTGTGTTTGAATAAAATGCTTTTCCCACATATACGACACCCTTTCTATTATTCCTACTTCTAACTAATTCTCTCTATAAATGCAAATACTCTTTCTAAAAAGAGAAAAACGCCTAAAGTCTCCCTTAGGAATTTTACTATTCCTCTATCAAACGCAGTCGGTCGGTTCCCTCAAATTGATACAGGTACTCAGAAATACCCTCTAGGTTTTCAAATTTCACACTAATAGTTGATTCACCAACACCAAGGCTTGTAGTTATTTCCTCGAATCGATAAGAGTTAACAAATGGTTCATTAACAAAAGCACTGTTAAAACGACCATCCTCGTATTGAAGGATACTCAATTGCTTGTCACCAAGTATGAATAATTCATAAATCCCATCATTATTTAAATCATTTACAAGTGGAACCTCTTCCACTGTTACCACCTGGTAAACACTGTCTGTTTCATTCCAAAATACAAGTATCCAATTAGATGGTCCTCCAACAGTCAGGGTCCATTGAAGGTCTCCAAAGTATTCACTTTCAAATAAAATCTTTATATCTTCAATATGACTATAAGTCTCTCCTAATCTAAACACTTTTCCCTCTTTTTCTAAGTAGATATCGATACCGCCTTGCCCGCTTTCCACTAGCTTTAGAGTAGACTGATCTGGAAGCTTTTCAGTCATGAGGATATCTCTTTCTTTTATTACATGGTCGCCGCTCTCGACAACTTCATAAAAAGGTAAATCCCAATAGGTTAACTCTACTTCCTTAGGTGGAGAAGTCATTGGGTCAAATAATGGCCATTCCTCAGCTGGATTTTCATAAATCTCCACCTGAACTCCATCCTGCATATCAAGCCAAATAGGATGAATGTATTCACCTATTTGTCCATCTGTTCGATGCACTATCTTGACAGTAAACCCTGGTTCTCCTCTACCAGCGATTATTGATTCTATCCGTAAGCTTTGAAAATCCACTTGTTCGTATTTCTCTAAAAGTGTGCTAAAAGAATTTTCATTTCCAAAGAAAACAGACTGAAGCAACTCCGTATCCCCTTCTTGAAGTCCAATAAGATAATCTCTAAACACTTGTGCAGCTTTTTCTGAGTCAGTTCTTTCCCCAACTATTTTTGCCAGCTCCTCTATATGTGGATACTCTTCCTTTTGAGGAGATGCTTGTTCTTCCATAACCGGCTGGAACAATTGATAATAAGTGAAACCGCCTATAAGCAAGAACAGCATTACAAGTACAGGAACCAATCTATTTGCCCTCTTCTGTGGTTTTTTCTGATTTCTTCTAGCCTGAACAAATCGTCTTGTTATTTTATCATCCAACCATTTTTCTTCCCCTATCATTTGATCAATCCCTTTTTTATAAGGAGAATTTTTCATGAAGATTGCCCCCTTGTTCTATAAGATCCTTCTTCAATAATTGTCTTCCTCGACGGAGTCTTGTTTTTATAGTATTAATGGAGCAATCTAGTACGGTAGCAATCTCTTCTATTAAAAGATCCTTGTAATAATATAAAACAATAACTTCCCTGTATTTTAATGGGAGTTCTAGAACAGCTTTTCCTAAAAGCATTTCATCCGTTTTTGTCTGTGCAATTTCTTCCACAGACGAATTAGAGGCCTTAAATATGTTTTGAATGAACGAGGTCACCTGGGTATTTTTGTATGACCAGCTTCTATAGTAATCATGACATCTATTAATCGTCATTCTATATAAATACGTATGATAGCTTGAGTCACCTCTAAATTTTTCTCTCTTCTCATAAGCCCTAATAAACACATCCTGTACTACATCCTCTGCTACCGTTCGATCTCGCACATAGGTATAAGCAATTCGTAGCAAATCCTCACCATATGTACGAACTAGCTCCTCAAATAATAAGTCATCTTCTTTGTCTTTCACATCATCACCCCTTTTAAATCGAAAGTTAGACGGAGCAATCGGTCAGTAGGTTTCAAAAAACACATTGTTTTTAAATTAAAATTTTACAGGCTTTTACTTATCATAAAAACTCCCTCTAAGCAGATCTGCCTAGAGGGTAAGTAACAAATATTTTAAACTGAATACTCGTTTAAAAGCATATCCATAAATTCCTGGACAGATTTTATTAGTCTATTTGGAATAACAGCGAACTCAGCAGAATGATATTCAGGCAGCCAATGTACTCCAACCGTAAATACTCCTGCCTTATTTCCTGCAAGAATATCTGCATCACTATCACCTACAAACATAGTCTCTGCCTTCGAAACTCCTAAAAGCTCCATGGCAAGATGAAGTCCTTCCGGATCTGGCTTAGGCTTCTGTACGTCATCTCCTGTTATCATGACGTCAAAAAATTGCTTCATATTAAGTGCTTCTAAAGAAATTTCTAAGCTTCTGCTCGCCTTTCCTGTGAATATCCCTAAACGATATCCAGCATCCTTTAATCGGGATAGCATATGCAGAATCTCCTGGTTGGAAGGAACAGCTGCTTCATGATCCTCTAAATAATGAATATAATAATCTTCTATAGCCTCCACTATAGAAGAATGCTGCAGGTTTGTCTGAATGATACCAGTTTCAGAAGGGCCAAACATCGCTTTAACGTCCTCATTAGTCAATTCTCTCTGGTCATATTTTTTGAAAACCTGCTGAAAAGCGTGAAAACAAACCGGCAATGTGTTTGCAAGCGTTCCATCAAAATCAAAAATGATTGCCTTCATTTGACCCCTCCTAAACTAAATCCCTTGAAATCCAGCCCACTTCTCCACTTTCGTTTTTCACTAGCAAGTAACCCTGACAGTCTTGATCGATAATGGAAACAACTTCTCCTGCAGATACAGACAAAAAGGTAGTGCTAACATCTGTTTTACATCTATTATTTTCTTTATTGATATATTCATTTTTCACCCATTGCTTTGTCTGTACTTGGATATTCTCACATAAGGTGAAATATTTCTCTTCTTGTAGAATACGCAGCTCATAATTTGGATAAGTAACCGTACCGATTCTATTTAACTTCTCCTCGTAGTCTTTCTTTATAGTGATTTGTTCTGTTAAATCATCCACATATGTATAGCTAAATGCTTTCTGATGATAAAGAAGAGCGTTTAATTGACCTTCCTTTTTTAGTTGATTGCCACCGTCAATCGCTATGATGTTTTTCTCCAAATCAATGAGAGGATTATTTGTACATATTTCTGTCTCTCGATAATTGATTACCGGCCAGTGTCCCACGATAACCGGCTTTGGTGCATGATGATGTTTTCCATAAAATGCATCTATGTATAATGCCGTCTCTTCCTCTGTTTCCCTCCAATCTTCTTTATCGCCTATGCCGGCGTGCACTAAGATAAAATCCTCCGTTTCATAGGCAATTGGAAGGCTTTCTAACCAATCTAGTTCATCAGAGTAATGCTCCTTATAGTAAGCTGATAGCTCCTTTAAGGATGGGAAATCCTCCAAGTTTTTGCCCTTTATCTCAAGCATTTCTTTTAATATGGTTTTCCTATTTTGTATGTAGGGAATAATTCGCTCGTTTTCATCCCAAACATATCGGTGCACCACATCACAATTTCCTTTTGTGATATAGATATTGGAATTGTTCATTTGTAGCTCGCGGATATAGGCAACTGTTTCAAGGGAGTTCGGTCCCTTTTCGCATATATCTCCATTGATTAATAAATAGTCATCGTTTGTAAAATTCACTTTATCTAGTAAGCGTTTAAATAGTGCTAGACTTGCATGTATATCAGAAGTGATAATGACCCGTTTTGCAGGATCAAGCTCAAGCTTTTCTATATGTATCATTCTCTCAACTCCATAGACAATTTTTCGATATCAATCCATCCACTCACTTAAAGAGAAGATATTGTTTTGTTCAAAGTCCTTCAGGATAGAAGAAGGCAATAATGAACGAGTCTCCTCCTTGGTAGCCCATATATAATCAGTGTGCTCATCGGACAGACTAACTGTCCCTTCCTGTACATTAGCTAGATAGACAAGCATCACCATCTGTCGAGATGGGTCTGTGAAAAAGGTAGTTGCATACAATAGGTCCCTTGGTTTTATTAAAAGAGACGTTTCTTCTTGCACCTCTCGTATTAATGCCTCCTCTAGCGTTTCTCCAAAATCTAATTTTCCCCCTGCTGTTTCCCACGTACCACCGCCAACCTTGTCGTTTGAAACACGTTTGACTAATAACAATCGTCCCTCGTTAAAAATACACGCCTTTAAAGCAATCACCATGTTAGACATTTATCATCGCCTCCACTAATTCAATAAGCTTTTTAGGGTGGTCAAGCTTAGGAAACTCGTTTGTTTTATTGCTAATTTCCTTTGGCAGGAACCAAGTAGCTTGATATGCCTCCATCCCAACAGCTGTTGCTCCTTGCAGCTCATTGGAGCCACCGTCACCTACAAACAGACATTCGGATGGTTTCACTCCCAAGTGCTCGCATCCAAGTAGGTAGATAGCAGGAGAAGGCTTTGCACATCTAACTTTGTAGGAGAAAATGACATCGTCAAATAATTCTGCAAGAGGCGTCTTATCCCACGCCTGAATCTCTTCTGATGCACAGTTGCTTATTAAACCAAGCAATATACCGTTTTCCTTCAGCTTATAGAGCATATCCAAAATATCCGATTGTATATTCTGAAAAGGTAAGCTCTTGCCATGAATCCTTTCCTGCAATAACTTAGTTAGCACATCTTCCTGAACCGTTATTTGATGAGCCTGCAAAATATCTTGAATAGCAGTAGGGAAATCTGGAATAGTTCCATCCATCCGAAGTGGGATTCGTCGATGCCACTCCGTCCGGTATATCTCTTCCTCAAGTCCTAGCTCATGAATTGAATAAGTCGCAAGTCTCTTTCCGTCCTTCCATTCGGTTACCAGCGTTTCAAACAAATCAAAAAAGACAGCCTTTACCATGCGCGCATCCTCATCTCCGAAATATTTTGACATCTCTATTTTATCATTAATCGCATTTTGTCTAATAGTTAATTTTTATTGGCTTGCTTAGGACACTTTTCAAAAGAAAAAGCACCCACGATTCATTTAAGAAGTCGCGGGTGCTATATATTGTCGAGCGGGATACAGCTGTGAGTACATTTCTATTGGAGAAAGCGATAAGTCAGTTGAAAGCTCACGTATGCTGCAATGTCTTTCCTAGAGGGAAGAATGTTAAGCCGTAAAATTACCATCATAGCTAAGCATGACAGAAGAAGTTACCCCCTCCAGCTTTGCAACTTGTGATACTAGGCTTGTATCATTTCCCTTCATACGGACCTCATAGGTTACTTCCATTTCATGATCATAAATAATTGTTTTCGATTTTAAAAGATGTTTCTTTGTCGAAGACTTTAAAATACCTTCGATTGCATCATTAACTATTTCATCCTCATACTTCACGATTAATAGATAAGGGTTTTCGACAACCACTTTGTTTTGACAAACTATGATGACAATCCCAATGATAATGGACCCAATTACAACAAGCGGAATAAATCCTGCTCCGCATAAAATTCCCACAGCAACAGACCAAAACAAGAAAACTAAATCCATTGGATCCTTAATAGGCGTACGAAAGCGCACAATAGATAAAGCTCCCACCATCCCTAGAGATAATAGAACGTTTTGGCTAATTCCCATAATCACTAATGCTGTCGTTAGAGTCATTACCATCAAGGAAATATTAAAGGAATGGGAATAAATGACCCCGTCAAACGTTTTCTTATATACCCAGTAGATAAATAACCCCATTAAAAATGCAGTTATCATTCCTAGAAGCGCATCAGTCATTGAAAATGACGAGCTCTTTTCTAAAAAGCTAGATTTAAAAATATCGTTAAATGTCGTATTGTTTACTGCTAATAAATGATACATTTTTATTCCTCCTATTAAACATACATTCGGCTAAGCTGGTACTTGGAGTATGCCTCTTGTCTCGTATTGATCCCACGGAGCAGGGTTGCAATTACACTTGGTAAATATTCATCATATTTAATTTCTAAAATGACCTCCGTAGGCTCTAACACATCGACCAATGGTAGCTGTCGATTAAACATATCCGTGTTACGAATGCTAGATTTCACTTTGCTATCAAAGGTAATTCTTACGTTCCCATATGGATAAACGAAAGCCTCTCTTTCGTAATCCACTACCGTCACTGGTTTAAGTGCCTGGTATTTCATTTCCAGGTATAAATCTCTTAAAAGCTCTCGATCATCCTCTGCAAGCCAGTCTATATCTCCTAGTCTCATTCTCTCAAACTCTTTCATCGTTATGGGACATTTTGATTTAAAGGTTAGATTATTACGTTTGGACTTTCTTTCTAAATGAATGACATCACCGCTTTTATCGTAGATTCGCACGCGGTACTTGTCTCTATTTAGAAATCCTTCTTTTTTTTCGTTCATCACTTTATTCTCAAAATTATCGAAATAACAGGAGCGGATATAATATCGTCCATTTTTGCCTGCATGGGAGTCTCTTCTCATAAAATGCTGCAGCTTGGAACGTATTTGCATATAGTCTGTATAGGATATTCCATATTTAAGCTCTCTTCTTCCCTTTACACGGGTGTTCTGCATAGTAGAGTTCACCTTACCTTCCTATTCTCCGAACTACTAGTATTGCAAGTAATGCTAATAACAGGATTGCTCCAGTAACATAAATTGTCTCTTTCGAATAACCCTGGGAACTATCTTGGCCTCTTTGTTCGCCGCCCCTCATACCCATCGGAGCTCCTTGCATCTGATTATCCATCTGAGCCTGTACAAATTCCTTTTGTTCCTTCATACTCATAGATTCAAAATCATCTGGAAGCTCAAAGAAATTGTTATCCTTCATACTCTCAAGAAAGCTAGTAAAATCCTGATCTGTCATTTCCGTGAAATTTCTATTGTTCCCTCGCATCCGTTGACCATCATTATCTTGTCCTCCTCGATTCATTTGTGGAAAATTTCCACCTGCTGGAGCCATAGAGTTAGTAGTAGAGGATTCAACAACTAATTCCCCTGACAGCTGCTTGAGTATAGATTCACTTCTCTGTTTTGCAAATTCAGGTAGACTATTATCACCACTGACACCCTCTATAAATTCTTCCGTCGTATAAAATTTCGAAGGGTCTTCTTCTACATAGTCAACTAAAAGTTTTTCTAGCTTACTCGTAATGGCAGAAACATTCTCCTCCGTTAGAAGTTCAGTAGCAATTTGCTTCATATATTCCTCATATTTTGCCAGAAGCTCCTCTTCTTTCAATAAAACATTTAATAATGGACGCTCCTCTAACGAAGCTCCTGATACTGGCTCATAAATACTGAAGTTTATACTTTCCTCTGATATTAATTCGTCACTCATTCCAGGCATTCCACCTTGTTGATTACCAAAGGGCATTCCTCTGTTTGGAGAAGCATTGCTTTGATTATCCTTTGATACACTATTTAAATCAGTAGAAGTTCCTTGTTCTGAATTAGGCATGTTGCTCATATCAGGTGGGGTACCTTGCCCCATATTAGGCATGTTGCTCATGTCTGGTGGGATGCCTTGCCCCATGTTAGGCATGTTGCTCATGTCTGGTGGGGTGCCTTGCCCCATGTTAGGCATGTTGCTCATGTCTGGGGGAGTGCCTTGTTCGGTGTCTTGACTATTTTTATCTGCTTGTTCTTTTTGGGCGCCTGTGTCTTCATTCAAATTTTCACTATTCTCTGTTTGCGAATTCGAAAGATTGCCAGGCATTCCACCCATACCTACGCCAAACCCTCCGAAGGACATGTTGTAATCCCAAGGAAGTATCGAGAAGATTCCTTCCTTGTTTTCATAAAGATAATAATTATGCTTCATCTGTCCTTGGTAGCTATCTAAGCTCACTAAAGCGGTGTTCATGGAGAAGTAACGAAGAATCATATCTGTATCTAGAGAGGAAGTATCGCCTTGACTGATTTCCTTCATCATCTGAATGATAGAGGAGTTTTCCATGCTATTTTCCCCTTTAATTGCAATTCCAGAGTAATCATCTAAATCATCAGTGGTATACACTAAGTCGCTGCCAACTCCATCAGGCTTAAAAAGGTAGCCGGCATTTGTTTTGAAATTCTGTGCAATAAATATGTCATCCACCTGTTCTACTCCAAGCATCAAGCCATAATACTCTCCGTTAATCATCACTTTTAAGTAGGAGTGGCTTGGTGTAGGCAAGCCTATTTGCTCCATCAACTCATAGGAAACAAATTCTCTCATTTGAGTCGAATCACTGAAATTGTTGTTGAGATTAAGTTTTTTTAATCCATAGAAGCTCTGCGTGGATTCATAATAATTAAAGTCGACTTTCAGGCTGTACCGTTCTGAATCACTATTTGCAACACTGGACAAGGAGGAGTTCCCCTTCGTCCTAACAGCCACATTGGAAACCTTCTCTCCATTAATAGTTATATTCGCTTCCTTATACTCCTCACCCATTGGGTTATCCAGCATATCTGCCCAATCATCTGGATCAATTTCAATTTCTACAAGTCCTACCTCATCCTCTATAAAAAGCTTTTCTTTATAGGAATAAGTAGAACCAGCGTCCTCCATCTTGAAAAATGATACAGCCCAATATGCTCCGATTATAAGTAAAATCGCCAAAATTACCGGTAACACAAGCCATCTGTTTTTTACCCCCAAATTTATTCCCTCCTTACTGCTCTTCCAAGATATCAAAGAAATGTGTCAGGAAAATGTTAAGGAGATAAATTGGAGGAGGTATAGGTTATACTGGGGATTTACGATGGGGATAGGTAAAATATATGATCATCTTCCAATAATAAGGAAATACGTGCGGTATTTATTAATTTACTTGCGATTCTTCAGGGAATACTTGCTAACTCTCTTACTTTTCGTGCGGTACGTAGCTGGATACTTGCGATTTCAGCTATGATACGTGCGGTCATTGTTTCATTAGTCATTTTCATAGGAAGAATAGTCCTGTTCAGCATCGTTTAGTAACTCTCACTATTGATTCAGTCACCAAAAGGGATATTATGGTAAAGTCGGCGCATTTTTATTATAAGGACTGGAAATAAAAAGGAAATACGTGCGGTATTCTATAATTTACTTGCGATTCTTAAGGTCATACTTGCTAACTCTCTAACTTTTCGTGCGGTATGTAGATGGATACTTGCGATTTTGGCTATGATATGTGCGGTCATTGTTCCATTAGTCATTTTCATAAGAAGAATAGTCACTTTCACCAAACGTTTAGTCACTTTCACAATTGATTTAGTAACCAAAAGGGATATTATGGTAAAGTTAAAACCTTTTTTATTACAATAACTGGAAATAAAAAGGTGATACGTGCGGTATTCCTTAATTTACTTGCGATTCTAAAGGGTATACTTGCTAACTCTCTTACTTTACGTGCGGTATGTAGATGGATACTTGCGATTTGAGTATATAGTACTACTGTAAATACTTTCAATAGCAACTAAAAAAAGCAGACCAGAGGCTGATTCCCTGATCTGCTTTCTCCTATTGCTCTACCTCTACTGGCACTCTCTTTGCACGAATCAGTTCCTTGATAACTTCTGTATCTCCACTATTAAATGCATCCACAATTGCACTTCCCACTACTACTCCGTCGGCAATTCGATTCATTTCTTGAACATGATCTGCTGTAGATATACCGAAGCCTGCTAAGACTGGGATGTCACTATATTGTTTTATTGCACAGAAATGCTGCTCGAGTTCCTTGGCAAAGCTTTCTCTCGCTCCAGTAATACCGTTAATCGTCACTGCATAGACAAAGCCCTCACTTGCACTAGCGATTGTCTTTATTCTTTGCGGAGGACTAGTCAAGGAGACTAATTGTATGATACTAACATCTGTATCCTGAAACATTTCTCGTATTGGTTGGCTTTCTTCCAGCGGCAAATCAGGAATAATCAGACCAGCAATACCTATTTGACAGCAGATTTCTTGAAACTGTTCAACTCCGTATTGAAGGATAGGGTTATAGTAGGTCATGAGAATGATTGGTATCTCGATTCTTTCTTTATTGGAAAGAAGCTCCGACATAATCTTTGTTAGGTTCACCCCTAAATCCAGTGCTCTTTGACCGGCTGCTTGAATGGTTGGTCCATCGGCTACTGGATCGGAAAAAGGGATTCCAAGCTCAACGGCAGTTGCACCTTGCTCTTTTAGAAATTCAAGCCGGTCCATTAATACATTGAGGCCTCCGTCGCCAGCCATTATATATGGGACGAATGCTTTTTCACTACGTAGAATATTAGTTAGAGATTTTTCAGCCAAGCTCTCCACCTCCTAACGCTTCTCTTACGGTGTGTACGTCTTTATCACCGCGACCAGAAAGACAAATTACGAGCACTTCCTCTTTCTCCATTAGCTGTGCTAAATGCGCAGCATAATAGATGGCGTGTGCGCTTTCTAAGGCTGGGATGATACCTTCCGTTTTGGCAAGCAGCTGAAGCCCTTCTAATGCTTCTTTATCTGTGACAGACGTATAGCGCACTCTCCCAATTTCATGCAGGTAACTGTGCTCAGGTCCTATTGCAGGATAATCAAGCCCCGCAGAGATTGAATGAGCCTCTTGAATAAAACCATTCTCATCCTGAAGAAGATACATATATGCTCCGTGAAGCACCCCTTCTTTACCGGTAGCTATCGCGGATGCATGCTTTCCAGAGCTTATTCCCGCTCCCGCAGCCTCGACACCATATAATGCGACATCTTGATCTTCGATGAAAGGATGAAACATACCAATCGCATTACTTCCCCCGCCTACACAGGCAACGATTGCATCTGGCAGCTTTCCTTCCTTACGGAGAATCTGTTCTCTCGTCTCCACACCGATGATTCGTTGAAAATCACGAACAATTTGAGGGAATGGATGCGGTCCTAATGCTGACCCTAAAATGTAATGCGTATCCTCCACATTAGCTACCCAATATCTGAGTGCCTCATTAACGGCATCCTTTAAAGTGCCAGCACCTTGTTCAACAGCGACGACCTTTGCACCCAGCAGCTCCATACGAAATACATTTAATTGCTGTCGCCTTATATCCTCGATACCCATGAACACGACACAATCTAGATCAAATAGGGCACAGACCGTTGCGGTTGCAACTCCATGCTGACCAGCTCCTGTTTCCGCTACAATTTTTTTCTTTCCCATGCGAACTGCAAGCAAGGCCTGACCGACTGTGTTGTTAATCTTATGAGCACCTGTATGGTTTAGGTCCTCTCTTTTTAAATAGATTTTTGCTCCGCCTAGCTGCTTCGTGAGTCTTTCTGCAAAGTATAGGGGGGTCTCTCTTCCCACATAGTCCTTTAAATAATAATCTACATCTGCAAGAAATTTTGGATCTTCTTTTGCTGATGCATAAGCCTCTTCCAGTTCAATCAAAGCCTGCATTAAGGTCTCTGGCACATATTGTCCTCCAAAGCGTCCATATCTTCCTGGTTTTGTCACTACCATACTAAGCTCTCCTCCTTCACTGTTCGAATAAAAGCTCGAATCAGTTTCTCATCTTTTCTACCAGCTCTCTCTACTCCGCTCGACACATCCACCATATATGGCTGAACCTGTTGAATTGCCTCTCTTACATTTCCAGCATGCAGCCCCCCAGCTAAAATGAGCTGTTCCTTTTGCATCATGCCTTGAACATACTGCCAGTCAAAGCTTTTCCCACTGCCACCTGCATATTTCTCTCCAGGGGCATCTACTAAAAAATAGTCTGTATGGTAAGTGGAAACCTTCTCAATATCACTCTCATCTTTTATAGAAAAAGCTTTAATAGAAGGAACTCCCGCTTGTTCAATAAATTCTGGTGTTTCATCTCCATGGAACTGAGCAAAGTCTAATGGAACTGTATGAAATATTTCCTGTAGCTCAGCAATAGTCGGATTAACAAACACACCTATTTTTTTCACATTGCTTGGCACAAGTCTTGCAAGGCTAGCCGCTTGTTGTACAGAAATCCTTCTTTTGCTAGGTGCGAATACAAAGCCCACAGCATCTGCACCAGCTTCTACAGCAGCAACGACATGCTCCTCCTCCATCAAACCGCATATTTTCACCTTGGTCACCGTATACCAACTCCCTTAGGAACTTGAAGCTCACTAAGTATGAACTGTTTATTGTCCGATTTCATGAGGTATTCTCCAACTAGCACTCCACTTGCCCCAGCACTTGCTGCTCGCACAGCATCCTGCTTACCATGCACACCACTTTCACTAATTAATACACGACCTTCATGAAATGGAAAACGCTTGGCAATATCCTCTATCGTAGAGAGACTTACTTCAAAGCTTTTTAAATTACGATTGTTCACCCCGATTAATGGAGCATCTAATTGACATGCTATTTGTAGCTCCTCTACTGTATGAACCTCCACCAATACCTCTAAATCCTGTTTGCAAGCATATTGGTAGAGCTCTGTTAACTTAGTTTCGGATAAAGCCGCTACAATGAGTAAAATAACAGAGGCTCCTGCTTGCTTAGCTATGTCTATTTGTACTGTATGGATGATAAAGTCCTTACAAAGAACTGGGATATCTACTGTATTTGCCACTAACGAAAGATCCTCAAAGCACCCCTTAAAAAATGTTTGATCTGTAAGAACGGAAATTGCCGCAGCACCTCCTCGCTCGTATTGTCCAGCAATTTGACGGACGTCTACATCTTCGGATATGACCCCCTTGGAGGGAGACGCCCTTTTGATTTCTGCAATTACCTGTAGATTGGTAGATGTGCGCAGCTTTTCAACTAACGACGCCCGCTTTTTATTACCGCAAGCCATCTCAGGCTGATTTTGACTATACTCTTTAATCTCTTGTTCTTTTACCCGAATGATTTTTTCTAAAATAGTCATGAGACAAGCACCCCTTTCGAAGAGGAGGTAAGCTCTACGATTGCCTCTAATTTTTTCTTTGCCTTCCCAGACAAGATAGTATCTCGTGCCAGCTTAACTCCTTCCTGAATAGAGCTCACAGCTCCTTTTGTAAATAAACCAATTCCAGCATTAAGAAGGACTGTATCCAAATATGCACTATCCACACCCTTTAATACTTTTTGAAGTATGTCCGCGTTTTCGACAGGCCCTCCTCCTTTAATGGAGGAATTTGAATAGATTTTTAACCCTACCTCATCAGGTGATAGCTGAAAAGGAATAAGGTCTCCTTTTTCCATTAGGACAAGAGAATTTTTCCCTGACAAGGAGGCTTCATCTAAACCTCCACAGCCGTTAACAACTACCGCCCTCTCTCTTCCTAATAAATGCAATACCTTTGCATATTCCATTAGAAAATCTGGTCGATAAACTCCCACATATTGAGTGTTCAGGTTGAAAGGATTCGTCAGTGGGCCAACTAAATTGAAAATAGTCGGTTCTCCTATTTCTAGGCGAATTTCACCTATTCGTTTCATCATCGGATAAATAGCTGGTGCAAATAGAAAGGCTAAATTTTCCTCCTGAAGTGTGTGAACTGCAGATGGCAAACCAAGGTCTACCTTGATTCCAATTGCCTCTAAAATATCAATGCTCCCTGCTTCACTTGAAATTTTTCGATTTCCATTTTTCACTACCGACACCCCGGCTGCAGCTAGGACAAAAGCAGAAGTAGTGCTAATATTAAAGCTATTACTTTTATCTCCACCTGTACCGCAAATATCTAGTACCTCCACTTCAGGAAGATCTAAGCTCTGAGCAAAAGAAGTAATAGCTTTTGCCAGTCCCGCTAGCTCATTTGCCGTTTCTCCTTTTTTAGAAAGAGCCTTTAAAAAATCCTTAATGTCTTCTTTGCTTGTGTTCTGATTAAAAAGAAGATGCGATGCTTCCATCATCTCTTCCATGCTTAAATGCTCTGCTCTGCTCACTTTTTTGATAAAGTCTCTCATCTCGAACTCTCCTCATCTTGATAGAATAAAAAAAGTCCTCTCCAAGAGAATATCTCTTGAAGAGGACGATGATTACCGCGTTGCCACCTCTAGTTGAAGCCACTTTGACTCCCTCTTAATCCCTATAACGTGGGAAGTACGTCTTCCTCTAAAGCAGTATGCTCTCAAGGAAGCTCTCATAAGTCCATTCACAGCTGCTGCATATCAGTTCTCACCAACCACTGACTCTCTAGCATGCTAACAGTTGCTACTACTCTTATTCAACCAATTTCTCAGCTATTCTCAACTCGACTCTTCTGCTCAATGGGCGATATCAGCTCTCCAATATCTTCTACCCTTATCCGAACAATAAAAGTTATTGACTATCATAATAGGTTAAATCCGAATTGTCAAACTATTTTTATTATCAACTTAGGTAACTTATAATCAGATTTCTTAATGACATTGCCAGATGAGGCCCTTATTTTCCTTATGGAAGTTGGAACTCCATTCACTCGACAAGCATGGTTTTACCATTGGAATAAAATAATGAAGAAAAGTGATATCAAACTGAATCCGTATAAAACACGGCGTTGGTTTGTAACGACAAGTATGCGAGAAATCTATGAAACTTCAAAACAGAGACTGAAATAGCAAATAGAAAAAATCAATTGATTCAGTATATGAAATGAAACTTACAATTTTGTTGAAAAAGAAATTCTAGAAATGTTAAAAAGATTAGAGTAAAAGTAGATGACAATTACATTCACAAAACCACAATTCCTATTCTATGAGCAATTAATAGGCAATGTGGTCAACAAATTAGTACATCTTTGTGATTTTAATTCTGAATAGATCAAAATGCTATTACCGACAAATATACGTCTAATTCTGTAATTTACTCGACCATCTTTGCGTTTACATATACTACTTCAAGTAAAATAATACCGAAAGCAACCATCATAATCGTCTCAGTTTGTTCAAAGCCAATTAATCCAAAAATCAGCAAGCCCAGTCCTAAAACAGCAAATGTTACTCCGACTAACACGGCCAATTTCTTTTTATTATTTACTCTTTTTTCGTTATAACCTGCTAGTAACCAAGTTAGTTTTTTCACACCAACCAAATAACTAATTATTACGAATATTGCTCCCATAATGATTAAATTTATCTCCAACAAAAACGCCTCCTAATAATGTTTTAATACTGCTGGTACAATATAAAAAGGAATACATAAGGTAATTAACAAATACACTAAAATCATTTCCATATTAAAATTCAAGTTAAAAATTCCTTGGTTATCAATAAACAAAATCACTATTAATAGAGTATTTAAACCAAACATACTTCGTAAAGACCACTTTGAAATATTAGCATTTACACGGTCATCCGTTATAATCTTTCCCTGTAGCAACTTATTTCGCTTGAATTTAGCAAATACAATTAGAGCGCCTATTCCTACTAAAAGAATCCATTTAATCAACGTACTCTCAATAAATAAGATCACCATAATTAAACAAATAACAGGTACATAAGTGAATAATTTCTTCATACTTCCTCCTCCATCCAAAATAACTTTTCAATTGACGTTTCCAATGCATCAGCAATAAGTAAACAAACTTTAATCGTAGGATTGTATTTTTGCGCTTCAATCAAATTCATCGTTTGTCTCGTGACACCAATTTGATTCGCCAAATCCCCTTGCGTTAAATTTCCAAGTTCCGTTCGTCTTAATTTAACGCCATTCTTTATTTGAACTTCTTTCAACTCATAATCACCTCCACTAAAATAAAGACGTCACTATGCTGACATTTTCAAAATAAGGATAAAATTACCTTATAAATATATTGTAATATATATGTTACTATTGTCAATTATAAATTACATTTTATATATAAAAAAAGAAAATGCCTCAGGAATTTGTAAGGCAATTTCTTATAAAGTTCATACCCCAGCATCGCTTTGGGAAAGGTTGAAGGATTTAGTGAATATTTTATCGAAATAGCCAAATAAAAAAAAGAGGATAGATAGAGCGATCCTTCAAGCTCTTCTATCCTTATAATTTCTTTACATATTATGTGTGACATTATATACGAATTCACTATTTAAAATAGCTAAAATTTTCACTTTTTATAAAAAGCTTTGTTAAAGTTACTGGTTGATTTAGACTAGCTAATCTTTTTTATAGTGACTGTAAACATTATAAAAGGGACATTCGAATGACTATTAAGGTTATGGATTATGAAATGGATATTTGGTACAGTTTTCGGCTTTGTTTATGTGCGAGTAAATTTTTAAGCACTTATCGATGCATGAAAGCTGTTCCCATTTATTGATTGGAGCACCAGACGGCGACTCCTACGGGATGAGTGAGACAGATAAGACATCACAACCCCGCGCGTAAGCGATGGGTGATGGCTTATCGCTCACCCCGTGGAAAGCGTCCGGCTGGTGCGGAAATCAATTCTACTTTCTGATTGATAGATTTCTTTGCATCCTAAATCAACCCTACTCTTTAACATAGCTTTATAAAAAGAAATCAGCACTACCTTTTTGTGTACTATACTAATTTTCCTTTTGCTTGCTCAATTTGCAGTTTTACCTGCTCAAAGCCAGTTCCACCTAGTGAATTCCTTCTACGGACAGCAGCTAACGGTGATAGTACCTCATAAATATCCTCTTCTATTAGATCACTAGCCTCTTTTAAATCTGCTAGAGGAAGATCTAGCAAATAGTAGCCACGTTGTATGCATAAATATACAAGCTTCCCTGTCACCTCATGTGCCTCACGGAAAGGAAGCCCCTTTGCTGCTAAGTAATCTGCCAGCTCAGTTGCATTAGAGAAATCCTTATGCACTGTCTCATGTAGACGTTCCTGGTGCACGGTCATGGTGCCCACCATACCTTCAAAGATTTTCAAGGATCCTACTACTGTTTGAACAGTATCGAACATTCCTTCCTTGTCCTCCTGCATATCCTTGTTATACGCAAGTGGCAGCCCCTTGATAACTGTTAGCAAGCTCATGAGATTTCCATAAACTCTTCCTGTTTTCCCACGAATCAGCTCCGCCATATCAGGGTTTTTCTTTTGAGGCATAATACTTGAGCCTGTGGAAAATGAATCGTCCAGCTCTATAAAGTGAAACTCGCTACTGGACCACAAAATAATTTCCTCAGCAAAGCGTGACAAATGTGCCATTAATAAAGAGGAGTTGCTTAAAAACTCCATAATGAAATCGCGGTCACTAACGGCATCCATACTATTTGCATAAACATCTGCGAATCCCAAATAATCTGCAGCTACTTTTCGGTCAATCGGAAAGGTAGTTCCAGCTAACGCACCTGCACCAAGAGGCGAAATATCAATGCGCTTTAAGGAATCCTGGAAGCGCTCCTTGTCTCTTTCAAGCATCCAGAAATAAGCCATCAAATGGTGAGCAAACGAGATTGGCTGTGCTCTCTGTAAATGAGTATAGCCAGGTGCCAATGTTTCGATATGCTCTTCTGCTTGATTTACAAGCGTTTGTTGAAATGATTTAATAAGCTCTATTATTTCTATTACTCTTGCTTTTAAATAAAGATGCATATCTGTTGCTACTTGATCGTTTCTGCTTCGTCCAGTATGAAGCTTTCCACCCACCGGTCCAATCAGATCAATTAACATTTTTTCTAGATTTAAATGAATGTCTTCATTTGCCACTGAAAACTCCAATTGGTTCTCAGTTGCCAGTTTTTGCAGCTTAATTAACCCTCCAAGAATTTGTTGCACATCCTCTTGAGGTAAGATATTGCAATCTGCAAGCATTTGTACGTGTGCAATGCTACCTTGGATATCTTCCATTACTAATGCCTGGTCAAATCCTATAGAAGCACCAAATTCATCTACCCATTGCTCTGCGGATTTTTGAAATCTTCCGCCCCAAAGCTTTGTCATACTTCCACCTTCTTTGCTCCCTTGTTCACCATCGCATGCACCTTTGTTGGAAGGCCCCATAGCTCTATAAATCCTACTGCAGATGCATGATTGAACTCATCCTCTGCTGTATAAGTTGCTAGTTTTTCATTGTATAAGGAGTTTGGTGATTTACGTCCTTCAACGATTGCGTGACCCTTGAATAGCTTCACGCGTACTGTACCGTTCACATATTGCTGCGTTTCCTTCAAGAAAGCCTCTAACGCTGTTTTTAAAGGAGAGAACCATAGTCCCTCATAAATAAGCTCTGTCAGCTTTTTCTCCATTACAGGCTTGAAGTGTGCAAGCTCCTTCACAAGGGTAATATCCTCTAATTCTTTATGTGCAAGCAATAAAGTATGTGCTCCTGGGATTTCATATACTTCACGAGACTTTATACCTACTAGACGGTTTTCAACATGGTCGATACGTCCAACCCCATGCTTTCCAGCTAATTCGTTAAGCTTTAAAATAAGCTCATGAAGCGGATATTTAACACCATCTAGAGCAATAGGTACTCCTTTGTCAAATTTAATTTCAATGATATCTGGTGTATCAGGAGCATTTTCAAGAGATACAGTTAAGTCATACGCATCCTCTGGTGGAGCTGCCCATGGATCTTCAAGGATACCGCATTCATTTGCTCTTCCCCATAGATTTTGATCAATAGAGAATGGGCTGTCTAAATTAATAGGAATCGGTATATTTTTTTCCTTTGCATAGGCGATCTCCTCTTCGCGACTCCAGCTCCACTCACGCACAGGAGCAATTACCTCCAAGTCTGGATTTAAAGCCTTGATGGATACCTCGAATCGAACTTGGTCATTTCCTTTTCCAGTACAGCCATGCGCGACAGCAGTTGCCCCAGTTTTTTCAGCGATCTCCACTAATTTTTTAGAGATTAGTGGTCTCGATAATGCAGATACGAGTGGATATTTATTTTCATACCATGTATGCGCTTGAAGAGAGATTAATGCATATTCATTCGCAAATTCCTCTCTTGCATCGATCATATAGCTTTCGATTGCCCCAACTTCCAAGGCTTTATTTTTAACGAATTCTAAGTCTTTTCCTTCACCAACGTCTAGACAGACAGCTACTACATCATATCCTTCATCCTTTAACCAAGTAATTGCAACTGATGTATCAAGTCCTCCAGAATAAGCTAATACAACTTTCTTTTTCATTTCACATACGCCTCCGATGTATTTATATACGTAATAATAGAATTAATATACATAATGTAACATGCTGAAAGTATAATTACAACTAATAAATTATTAAATATACGAATAATTTTATATAAATACAAAAATCCAAATCCCCAAACAGATTAATTGATTCATATCCTAAAAAAAGTAATAATATTTCAAAAGGAGTGAGTATTCATGTCTCAATTATTTACGCCATTTGAGGTGAAGGGCCTATCGTTAAAAAATAGAACGGTTATGGCTCCTATGTGTCAATATTCTGTGACAGCAAAGGACGGAGTACCAAATGATTGGCATTATGTCCATTATGTTTCCCGTGCTATCGGAGGAACTGGTCTTATCATTGTTGAAATGACAGATGTGGAACCAGATGGTCGAATTACAGATTACGACCTTGGACTTTGGTCAGATGAACAAGTACCAGCTTTTAAGCGCATTGTTAATGAAGTACATAAATACGATGCAAAGATTGGTATTCAAATAGCCCATGCCGGAAGAAAAGCGACAGATGCAGAGGTGCCAGTTGGTCCATCTAATATTCCTGTAGAGAGTGATGGTACATGGAAGGAACCAAGACCACTTACTACCAACGAAATTAAAGAAATGGTGGAGAAATTTAAAGAAGCGGCACGCCGAGCAGTAGAAGCAGGCTTTGATACGATTGAAATTCATGGTGCCCATGGATACTTGATCCATCAGTTCCATTCCCCTGCAATAAATAATCGAACAGATGAATATGGGCAAGATTATGCCAAGTTTGGGGTAGAGGTAATAAAAGCAGTCAAAAGTGTGATGCCAGAGGATATGCCTTTGTTATTTAGAATTTCCGCTGTAGAGTATATTGATGGCGGATATGGTCTTGAGCATTCACTTGAAATAGCCAAAAAATATAAGGATGCTGGAGTAGATGTTTTCCATATTTCTAGTGGAGGAGAAGCAAAACCTGGGAAAAACAAACCTGCCAATACACCTGGGTATCAAGTGCCTTTTGCAAGAGCATTCAAGCAAGCCTTAGAAGTTCCCATTATTGCAGTAGGCATTTTAGAGGATCCAAAGCTTGCTGAAAATGTAGTAGCAGATGAAGATGCTGAACTAGTAGCTATCGGTCGTGGAATGCTCAAAGATCCGTACTGGGCATTACATGCACAAGAGGTGCTTGATGAAAAGGCCCTTCCTCCAAAGCAATATGAACGAGGATTTTAAGAAAGCGCTAGATGCTATGCCTTACCTTATTTAACAGGTCTCTAAACGTGAAAAGTCATCCATTACGCGGATGACTTTTCTTATATATCGGCAGGAAAGTTCTTATAATGAGCATTACAGCCTGAAACCTTCCATGCTTTCTCCAAAAATATAATGGGAAAACCACATCAAATTTTGTTTCATAATCGCCACTTTCATTCCTGGTGAGTTTGGACTATAAGCCATCCCCTTAAAAACAACTAATTCTGTTTCGACTTCCATATCCTTTAATCCTTTATACAGCTCATAAGCATTGGTAATTGGGACTCTTTCATCCTTTTCCCCATGCTGGATCAGTGTTGGTGTGTAGGCTGAACTGATATATTTCATCGGGGATGTTTTCACATAAATCTCTGGGTCATGCCAAGGATCATTTCCTAAATACATCCGAATAAAGTAGGGAATATCAGTATGTATATAATGAGTCCGCCAATTAGTAATTCCACCACCAACAGATATAGCCTTGAATCTACTGCTATATGTAGAACAGAAAGCAGATATATAACCTCCATTGCTCCAGCCCATAGCCCCTACTCTCTCTTTATCTACAATTCCTTGGTCTACCAGTTGATCAACCCCCGATATAATATCCTCGTAGTCAGCGATACCTTGTTTTCGATAGTTTGCCTTTAAGAATTCATTTCCATAGCCAGAGCTTCCTCGGTAGTTTGGTTCTAATACGATAAAACCTTTTTCGATAAACTGTTCGATAGGATATTTTTCATTAAAGCAATCTGAAAATATTGGGAAGGATGCCCAATTTGGACCTCCATGGATGACCACTAATAAGGGGTATTTTTTATTTTTTTCTAATTCCTGAGGAGTAGATAGTATCCCCTCTATTTCAAAGCCATCAGTACTTTTCCAGGATATGATTTCCCTGTTACTCTTAAGTTTTCCGTTAAAGCAGTTATTTTCATTCGTTATTTTTGTTTCGTCTAGATAGATTTCAAAGGTTTCATTTGGAAGGGCCTTACAATAAGCAAGATGATTTCCATCACCTGTGATGGAGGCTTCCCCTATAAAGCTGCCTTCTTTATCGTTTAACGTCTCCACAGTGCCGCTTTCAGACAGGAGTCCAATAAGATAACTGGTTTTATTCTGCCAACGGATGAATATTCCTTTATTCGTCCACCTTATTGGTACTACCGTACTATCAAAATCTGCTAAAGGCTGAATTGTTTCTCCATTATGGAAATCATATATTTCGAGTGTATTTTCTTGTATTTGGTTCTTATAGTAATCCTTAGGCATGATGCTTGCTGCGTAACATAGTTTGCTACCATCAGGAGAAAAGCAAGCCTTTCCTACCAATAGCTTATCTATATTCAATTTTTGTAGGTTACCAGTCTTCCTATGTAATATGTATAGATCACTATGTACCGTATCACTCATGTCAGGACTTGGGGAGGCTATGAAAACAACCTTTTCCCCATCATTAGAAATTTCAAATTCCTGAATATGAAAATGCTTCCCATCAGTTAGTTGTTGCACTTTTCCTGTTACTGGTTTGAAATATAAACAATCGTTTTGGTATTCCTTGCCTATATGTTGGTAGTCACCATAAACTGCCTTACGTTTCTTTATCGCCTCTGATTCTTTTGAGGGTGCAATATAATAGAAACCATTTCCTGTTGGCTCCCATATGAATTTATGGACCCCTTCTTTCTCACTAGTGACTTGAACCTCACTATCATCTTTTATGCACTTTACAAA
>CAKQHO010000010.1 GCA_934234185.1 uncultured Psychrobacillus sp.
TTTGCAATCAACTGCCGAAGCAAGTTGATCGCTATATTTCTTGACGTTTTGCATGTTCAGTTTTCAATGTTCATGTTGTTGTCGCGTTTTGGCGACTTTAATATCTTATCAAATTCTATTAATCATGTCAACAACTTTTTTAAATTATTTTCGATGTGTTTTTGAAGAATAACTCAATCAAAATTGGCAACTCGATAACTATATCACCCTTTCTACCTCTTAACAAGCATTTTTTCAAACTTTTTTTGATGAAATATTTTCCATACTATATATAGAGAAAAAATAGCGAGACACTACTAATAGTAGTATCTCGCTATATTTAATTAATCTCTATGACGCATAGTCGGGAATAATAGAACGTCTCGAATAGATGGAGAGTTCGTTAGAAGCATTACCAAACGGTCTATACCAATCCCCAGTCCTCCTGTTGGTGGCATTCCATACTCTAAAGCCTCTAAGAAGTCTTCATCCATTTCATGCGCTTCGTCATTACCAGCTGCTTTTTCTACCATCTGTGCTTCAAAGCGTTGACGTTGGTCAATAGGATCATTTAGCTCTGTAAAAGCGTTAGCGTGCTCACGACGAACAATAAATAACTCAAAACGATCAGTAAAGCGACCATCCTCTGGATTTTTCTTCGCTAATGGAGAAACCTCCACTGGATGCCCATAGATAAAAGTAGGTTGAACTAATGTTTCTTCTACTTTTTGCTCAAAGAACTCATTTAGAATATGTCCCACTTCCATTGAATCTTTAATTTCTACTTTATGTTCTTTAGCATGGGAGCGTGCTTCCTCTAGGGTCATTTGTTTCCAGAAGTCGACACCCGTTAACTCTTTCACCGCATCAGCCATATGCCAACGTCTCCAACCAGGAGCAAGATTAATTTCATCCTCTCCGTATTGAACAGTAGAACTTCCTAATACCTCTAGTGCAACATGCGAAACGAGATTTTCGGTTAGATTCATAATATCCCTGTAGTCAGCATACGCTTCATATAATTCAATCATAGTAAATTCGGGGTTATGTCTTGTAGAGACCCCCTCATTACGGAATACTCGTCCTATTTCATATACTTTTTCTAATCCACCTACTATAAGACGTTTTAGGTGTAGCTCGATCGCTATACGTAAATATAACTCCATATCTAATGCGTTATGATGTGTTATAAATGGACGAGCCGCCGCTCCACCAGCTACAGTATGTAGTAATGGTGTTTCTACTTCTAAATATCCATGGTTATCTAAATAACGGCGCATTGATTGGATAATGCGACTTCTAGTAATAAACGTCTTTTTACTATCTTCACTTGTCATTAAATCTAAATAACGTTGACGGTAGCGTTGCTCAACATCCTTTAAGCCATGGAACTTTTCGGGCATAGGACGTAGTGATTTAGTAAGGAAGGTAAACTCCGTAGCTTTTACAGAAAGCTCTCCTACTTGTGTGCGGAATACATTTCCTTTCACACCAACAATGTCTCCAAGGTCAGCAGTAGTGAATAGCTCATAAGCTTCTTCTCCCACTGCATCTTTACGTACATAAATTTGGATTTGGCCACCTAAGTCTTGAATGTGCGCAAAGCCTGCTTTCCCTTTCCCTCTTTTAGTCATTATACGTCCAGCAATGATTACTTCTTTTGGTGCTTCTTCTAAGCTTTCTTTCGAGAACTCATTAAACTCAGCTATAACCTGATTACTAGAGTGGGTTCGTTCGAATTTCCCTCCAAAAGGATCTAATCCTTTTTCCTGTATAGTAGTCATCTTTTGACGTCTCACCAAAAGTTGATCATTTAATTCTTCTATATTAGACATTTCCTTCACTCCTCCGCCACGCATTTTAGTATCTTTACGTTGCATCTATTGTACACAATTTCATGTGGCTATTCATCTTTTTCAGTACAGACTTTCTTTTTTTAACTTTTCTGATTAAAGGACAAAGAGCCGCCACCAATGTGACAGCCCTTCCTTTTTAGGTAAGAACTATGTCTTCAGCCTTCATAGCTTCTTCAGCAAAAGAACGAAGATAATCTTTTAGCTCTTTCCCCGACTCCATTTGATTGATCATATTTCTGGCTGTCCCATTACCTCGAATGCCTTTCAAATACCAAGAAGCATGCTTTCGCATTTCGCGTACTGCAATCCCTTCCCCTTTAAGCGCTGTAAGACGATCAAAATGTAGTAAGCAAACATCGATTTTTTCTTGAATATTTGGTTCGGGCTTTAGTTCCCCAGACTCTAGATACTCAACAGTACGATAAATCATCCAAGGGTCCCCTAGTGCTGCTCGACCAATCATTACAGCGTCAACACCAGTTTCATCAAGCATTCGCTTAGCATCCTGTGGACTATTTACATCTCCATTCCCTATAACAGGAATGTTAACTGCTTCTTTTACCTGGCGAATTAAATCCCAGTTTGCTTGACCTTCATACATCTGCACACGAGTCCTACCATGTACAGCAATTGCTGCTCCACCTGCACGTTCTATAGCACGTGCATTCTCTACAGCGTATATATGATCCTCATCCCAGCCCGTTCTCATTTTGACACTAACCGGTTTGCTTACATTATCTACGACTGCTGAAACCATCTCATAGATCTTATTAGGATCTAATAACCATCTAGCTCCAGCTTCACATTTAATGATTTTATTTACAGGACATCCCATATTAATATCAATAATATCGGCTGTAGTATGTTGATCGACATACTTAGCTGCTGCAACCAGTGTTTCCTTCTCCCCTCCAAAGATTTGTAAGGAAAGAGGATTTTCACGCTCATCAATATATAGCATGCTCAGTGTTCTCTCGTTTTTTGATACGATTCCCTTATCACTGATCATCTCTGCGTATACAAGCCCTGCTCCAAATTCTTTTACAGTTAAACGGAAGGCTGAATTACATATACCTGCCATCGGAGCTAGCACAACACGATTGTCCATCACTATATCTCCTATTTGGAATGGCTTAGTAAGGGTTTTTGTCATTGTCTTCACCTTCCTTTGTTTCCCCTTTTAAATCTTCTAGCTTTATATTAAGGATAGAGGCGATCTGCTCCAATTGTTTATCAGTTGGCTTTCGCTTCCCCTGCTCTATTTTGCCAAGTATTGATACAGACATATCCATTTTCTTAGCAAGCTCGACCTGCTTGACCATCTTCAACTTTCGAAACGCACGAATTCTTGTACCCCATCGAATGTTTTCCATAAATGGATGCCTTCTTTCTTCCCATGTGCTAGTTGCGATAAAAGCTGCTTAGTTTGCGGGTGCACTAGTTTATCGTTAATCTCCACAAGTGGAATAAGCACGAAGCCTCGTTCCGTCATCCTTGGATGTGGAATAATAAGATCTTCTGTTTTCATATTCTCTTTATTATACAACAAAATGTCAAGGTCTACTGTTCGCGGCCCCCAACGAATGTCTCTTTTTCTACCCAGAGTATTCTCGATTTCGTTACATTTTTTAAGGAGATTATGAGGGGATAAATTAGTCTCAAGCTCTACTACTATGTTTAAAAAGGAGGCCTGATCGAGGTAACCAACAGGGTCAGTTTCATACACAGAGGACACTTTCTTTACCTCTATTGTGTTTTCTTCACTAAGTAATATTACTGCTTGTTGTAGGTGATACAAGCGATCATCTATATTAGAGCCTAATGAAAGGTATGCAATGCTCATAGCGTTCCCCTCGTTATTTCCACAGCCACAGATGCGTAGTGACCTGCAATCGGAGGATTCGGCTTTACAACATGAATCTTACAGCCATTTACTTTGCCTCTGTAACCCTCTAAAATCCGCTCTGCAATCTTTTCTGCAACCGTTTCAATTAATAAATATGGCTTTCCTTCTACGATTTCCTTGCATATATCATAAACTTCAGCATAGTTTATTGTCTTCTCTAGGTCATCTGTCTCTCCTGCTAGTCGTAAGTCACACGCCAAGGTAACATTTACTCGGAAAATCTGACCAAGCTTAGTTTCTTCTACAAGCGCCCCGTGATAGCCATAAAACTCTAGCTCATTTAAATATATATAATCCATTTTTATTTCTCCGATTCACTATAAATTGTTTTTCCAACCAAAACATCCATCATTTTAGTCATTCTCACTATTTCCTTCACATCATGCACTCGAATCATATGACAACCCAGTTGGACACCATAGCATACAGTTGCTCCGGTTCCCTCCAGACGTTCCTCTACCGGAAGATCTAGTACATTACCTATTAATCGTTTACGAGATGTGGCAAGTAAGACGGGATAGCCCATTTCCACTAATTTTTGTAGATGTTGCATCATCCAGATATTTTGTATAGTGTCCTTCGCAAATCCAATTCCCGGGTCTAACCATATATGACTATCTGGAACTCCCGCATTCTTTGCTAGTTGAATACTTTCCTCTAAGTCTTTTTCTACCTCTGGCCAAAAATCTTCATATATCTCATTTTCCCTATTATGCATTAAAATAATTGGAACACCAAATTCAGCTGCCACTCTCGCTATATCCGGCTCTCTTTTTGCCCCCCAAATATCATTAATCACATGAGCACCTGCCCGAATGGCTGCCCTCGCTACCTCCGCCTTATATGTATCAATAGATATGACAGCGTTAATCTCTTTACAGAGCGCTTTTATCACCGGAACTACACGTGAAATTTCCTCTTGGGTTGATATAGGGGTATAACCCGGTCGGGTGGACTCTCCACCTACGTCGATTATTTTAGCACCGTCTAAAACCATTTGTTTCGCTCTCGTTACAGCGGCTTCTACGTTATGAAACTTTCCTCCATCTGAAAAAGAGTCGGGCGTGACATTTAATATTCCCATTATAATGGTTTCCTTGCGAAAATCTAACTTAACTCCTCCCGCTTCAAAAACCTGTGAGTATTGTAAATTCATCTATCTTTCCCTTCTTCCTCAATACTTGCTATATAGAAATTCAGCAACTCCCGATAAACAGGACCTTGATTACCTAAAAAGGATACTGTCCCTATTTCTCGAATAGGTATAAGCTCTTGCACTGCATTTGTAATAAAAACCTCATCCGCTAACTCTAAATCTTCCTTAGTATAGAGGCCTACCTCGATTTCTATTTTAGCATTTTTTAAAATCCAATCACGTGTGATTCCTGCTAAGATACCCGTATCGATCGAGGGAGTAAATAATTTCCCATCCTTTACCCAAAAAATATTGGATGTAATGCCTTCTGCTACGTAACCATGAGCCGTCAGAAAGAAACCTTCCTTATTCGCCAAAGAATCTAGCTCCAATCTAGCAGATACATTGTTGGCAAAGTGATGAGATTTATGTCGAACTCCATTCTCCGGGCTATTTCTTCTTGTCTCTAGCCAAACTGCCGTCTTTTCGGTATCTCTTGCCGGCACTACAAGCGGCTTTCTGAATACAATGACCGTTGGCAACTGGTAGCTAGACGGCTGAAGTCCAATATCATGAACTCCAGCAGATACATTTAACCGATAGTATCCATCAAGAGAATCATTCGAAACATATAACTGATGGATTGCGTTCACTATATCCTTTTCCTCGTACGGTAAGGTAATACAATAATCCTGCAATGCTTTTGATAAACGTGTCCAGTGTTCGTTCCAAAGAAAAACCTTCCCGTTGTATGTACGAAAGGTTTCAAAGAATCCTAATCCATATAAAAAGCCATGATCATAGGGAGAGATAGTTAAATCCTTCGCTGCGTATAGCTTCCCGTCTTTCCACGCATCCATTTACAAGCTCCCCTTTAAAGAGAGGCTATGCTGCTCCACAAAATTGCGAATGAGCCTCTTTCCTTCCTCCGTCATAATAGACTCAGGGTGATACTGAACACCCTCTACCGGATATTCCTTATGGCGCAAGCCCATTATTTCTCCTTCAGCTGTCCAGGAAGTAATCTCTAAGCAGTTAGGAAGCGTTTCTTTTTCCACTATTAATGAATGATATCTTGTCGCAAGAAACGGATTAGGCATGTTTGCATTTATTCCACTGCTATCATGAAAAACTGGGGAAGTCTTCCCATGCATTAATCTCTCAGCACGTATTACCTTTCCCCCAAATGCCTGCCCGATAGATTGATGTCCGAGGCATACACCTAATATCGGTATTTTCCCGGCAAAATGGCTTATGACTTCTAAGCTGATCCCTGCCTCATTAGGCGTACACGGACCAGGAGAAACTACTATTATCTGTGGATTTATTTTTTCAATATCCTTTATTGTAAGTTCATCATTGCGAACTATTTTAATTGCCAATCCTAGCTCTCCTAGATATTGAACGAGATTATAAGTAAAGGAATCATAGTTATCAATCATTAATATCATCTAGATACCCCCTCTGCCATAGCTTTTGCCTGCCACAACGCTTTGGCTTTGTTTAATGACTCCACGTATTCTGAAGCAGGGATTGAATCTATTACAATACCCGCTCCAGCTTGAATATGCGCCATCCCATCTTGAATAAAAGCAGTTCTGATGACAATATTCATTTCTAAATCACCCGAATAACCTAACCATCCGACAGAGCCAGTGTAAATCCCTCTTCTTACAGGCTCTAGCTCCTCTATAATTTCCATCGTGCGAATCTTCGGTGCTCCCGTGATAGTTCCTCCCGGGAACATCGCTTGGATAATTTCTGTGTTGGTAGCACTCTCTCTAAGTATGCCTCTAACATTTGAAACGATATGCATCACATGCGAATAACGTTCAATTACCATGAATTCATCTACCTCTACAGTTCCATAAGAGGAAACCTTCCCTATGTCATTCCTCTCCAAATCCACTAGCATTACATGCTCCGCTCGCTCTTTTTCATTTTCGATTAACTCATTAGCCAGCTCTATGTCTTCTAAATCACTTTTTCCACGAGGGCGGGTTCCAGCAATTGGTCGGGTAGAAAGCGCTTCACCCTTTTTCTTAATCAATAGCTCTGGTGAACCAGACACCACCACAAACTCGGATGAGTGAATGTATGCCATGTAAGGCGAAGGGTTAAAAGTGCGTAACGCTTCGTATATCGCTATTGGTTCGGCATGTAATTCTTTCGATTGACGCACGGATAGATTAACTTGAAAAACGTCTCCCTGAGCAATATACTCTTGTACCCTTTGTACAGCATGTTCAAATTGTAAGGAGCTCATCGAAACGTGTAGTACGGAAGAATCCTCTAAAACATCCGTAGCTATACTCGGATGTATGGTACGGTTAGCAAGACCCATCTTAGCTACTTCGTTATAACGCTGCGCTAGCTTCTCTAAATCTATTTCGCTAGAGGAAAGTTTCATAAATGTTACCTGTTCGGTTTTGACATCTAGAACTGTCCAATGATCAAACAAATAGAAATAGATATCTGGTACCTTCAAGTCATCCTTTGAACTTGTGGGAAGTACTTCTATCTTTCTTGCGTAATCATAGCTTACAAAACCTATAGCCCCTCCTTGAAAGTCTGGGAGGCTACTTTGATAAGGGACCTGATAAGTTGCCACTAGCTTCTCAAGCTCTTCTAGCGCATCTCCCTTATATATTTCCACCGTTCCATCACGCCAAGTAATATGTAGACCTTCCTCAACTGCTTTTGCAATCGCCATTGGATCCCAGGCTGCTACTGATAAGTGACCCCCTCTTCCACTTTCTAAAAATACGTGATAAGACATTTCAGCTGTTACTTCTCTATAACCATAAAAAAAGGCATCCTTGGACATTTGTGTAGCATATGTTTGAATATTTTTTTCCACCGCTGACATTTCCCCTTAACTTCATGTTTATGTTCATATTAACTTGAAACTAGTGTAATTATCTACAAAAATAAGTAAATCTGTTATCTCTGTTATAAACTTTCTTCTATTTCCTTAGAAAAGAACCGCTACTTATTTTTCTCCGACAAGCAATTGAAAAAGAGTGAGGAGGCTGTTAGACAACACCTTCTCCGTCATGAAATGGTTATTTCTTCCCTATAAAAAAAGGTGCCCAAAAGTGATAACTTTCTGGGCACCTTTTTTAATTGGTGGTTACTCATATCCTATTTAATATTCGTACCATGCAGATACGTCTTAGTCCTCAAATTGATATAAAGGTGTGCTTAAATATCTTTCTCCGTTATCTGGGAAGACTGCAAGAACTTTTTTTCCTTTACCTAACTGTTTCGCAAGTTGAATCGCTCCGTAAACAGCAGCTCCAGCGGATACTCCACCTAAAATACCTTCTGTTTTTGCAACTTGACGAGAAGTCGCATATGCGTCTTCATTAGAAACCTGGATAATAGAATCATATAACTTAGTATCTAATACACCCGGTACAAACCCAGCTCCAATTCCCTGGATTTTGTGTGGACCTGGTTTCCCACCAGATAATACATTCGAATCCTTAGGCTCTACTGCAGCAATATGAATGTTAGGGAAGTGCTCTTTTAAAACTCCGCCTGCTCCAGTAATTGTTCCGCCAGTACCAATACCAGCAACGAATCCATCTAATTGATCGAACGCTTCTACAATCTCTGGCCCTGTTGTTAAACGATGAACCTCTGGATTTGCAGGGTTATTAAATTGCTGTGGCATAAAATAACCATTTTCGTTAGCTAATTCCTCAGCTTTTGCAATTGCACCTTTCATACCATCCGCGCCTGGTGTTAACACTAGCTCTGCTCCATACGCACGTAGTAAGTTACGACGTTCTAAGCTCATTGTATCTGGCATTACTAAAATTGCTTTATAGCCTTTTGCTGAGGCGATCATTGCTAAACCGATACCAGTGTTTCCACTTGTTGGTTCTATAATTGTACTGTTTTCGTTTAGCTTTCCATCCTTTTCAGCTGCTTCGATCATTGCCAATGCAATACGATCCTTCACGCTACTTCCCGGGTTGAAGTATTCAAGCTTTACATAAACCTCTCCGTCTTCAGGACCTGTTACATGGTTTAACTTTACAATTGGAGTTTTTCCAATTAAATCTACTATACTTTGTACTACTTTAGTCATTTATCCCACTCCTAATTCCTAGTCAATTAATAGGGTTAATTATATTCATCTTAACAACCCTTTAGAAGAAATGCAATTAATAAAGACTGCCAGAAATAGATAAAGTACCCCTACTTTTTCAAATAAAAACAGCGTACCCATAGGATACGCTTATTCTTCCCCATATAACCATTCTGCATCGAATTCTTTCCAAAAGAATTCTTGTGTAACTGATTGAAATTGACTAAGCGCCAAATCTCTTTTTATATGATCTTTTACCTCGTTAAATGAAAACGCCTGTCCCTCGAAAATATCCTTTACATATAATACAGCATATCGTCCATCCTGTAGAGAAATGACCTCGCTCCATGTACCTTCTTTTATACTTGATACCTGTTGAACCAATGCAGGATCGACCGCTGTCGTTTCTTCCGTTATGTATCCAATATCTCCACCTAGACTTGCTGAGCTAGTATCAATCGAAACCTCTCTAGCTTGTCCCTCAAAGGAGGAGCCATTTTTTAATTCCTTCAACACTTCTTGTCCTTCTTCTTCACTTGCTACATAGATTACGCTAGCTCGATATAAATTCTATTATTTTCATAGAAATTTTTAATCGCATCTTCATCTATGACAACATCCATTGTAAGTACCTTTTCTAAAATGAGACGTGAGCGAATTTTTTTGCGATTTGTCTCTTCGTCAAAGGCCTGAAGGGAAGTATCATTGCCTTCTTGACTAGAACGAGTCAATGCCAACTCTAAGTCTACTTCCTCTTCAGTTACTTTAATTTTATTTTTCTTAGCAGCGGCCTCCATAACCTCCGCGTTTACCATATCTAATAATACTTCTTTTCCGTACATGGCCTCCATGGTAGCCACCCACTGTTCTTTCGTAATAGCTTTCCCACCTACCGTAGCGACGACTTCCTCTGTTCCCTGTGCTTTATCATTTGGAATTAACCAAGCGATAAACCAAAGAAAATTTCCAAGCAAAAGAATGCCAATTAGTATCAGCACCGGTTTTGTTTTTAAACGTCTTTTAGGTTCAGGTGGGTTATTATCACGAGTTGATCTCATCTATATATGACTCCAGTTCTTTTATTGAGTAATTGTATTTTTCCATACAAAAATGGCATTGAGCCTCTGCTCCACCATCCTCTTGAATCATGTCACGAATTTCTTGTTCTCCAAGACTAATTATAGCACTTCCAAAACGATCTTTTGAACAGTTACATTCAAAGGACACGGGCATACTGTTTAAGATTTGCACATTATCTTGCCCTAAAATTTCATATAACAATTCTTCTGGAGATAAGCCTTTTTCAATTAGCTTGGAAACTGGCTGCATATTAGACAAATGCTCTTCAATTAGTGTAATCGTTTCATCATCAGTTCCAGGCATTAGTTGGATAATAAACCCACCAGCAGCCAAGATAGAATTGTCTGGGTTAACTAAAACTCCTAGACCAACAGAAGATGGCACCTGTTCAGAGGAAGCAAAGTAATAAGTAAAGTCCTCTGCTATTTCTCCCGAAACAATAGGTACTTGTCCAGTAAAGAAATCACGCATACCTAAGTCTTTTACAATGGTAATTGCTCCTTCTGTCCCAACCGCGCGTTTAACATCTAGTTTCCCAACGGAATTTAATTCAAAATGAGTTTGAGGATTCGTGACATATCCACGCACCTCACCCTTTGCATTACTATCAATAATTATCGGACCAATCGGACCATTACCTTCAACTTTAACAGTCAGCTTGTCCTCGCCTTTTAGCATAGCCCCCATCATAACAGCTGCAGTCATGGATCTTCCAAGAGCAGCAGATGCTGTTGGCCAGGTTTGATGACGACGTTGCGCTTCTCCAATTGTCTCTGTTGCACGTACAGAAAATGCACGGACACTTCCGTTAAATGCTAATGCTCTTACTAGATAATCACTCATTTATTTATACCTCTTTCATCTAAATTTCTTTTATATATTAAATACAAGCCCTTCAAGGTTAAAAATGGATCAATAATGTCTACAACATCTGTTTCTCCAGCAATAAGAGGTGCCATCCCTCCTGTGCTTATAACAGTAGGCTTTTGCTTAGCAATTTTTTTCATACGGTTTACTATTCCCTCTACCTGCCCTACGTATCCAAAGACAATACCAGATTGCATAGCAGCTACCGTGTTTTTCCCTATTACATGCTCAGGTGTCGTAAGTTCGATGCGAGGTAGTTTACTTGCCTTTGTGAACAGCGCTTCTGTAGCAATTCCAATTCCCGGTGCTATAGCTCCACCCATATATTCGCCCTTCTCATTAATAAAACAATAAGTGGTTGCAGTACCAAAATCAACAATAATCAGGGGAGAATTATACTCCTGTATAGCAGCTACAGCATTTACTATTCGATCGGCACCAACCTCTCGAGGATTTTCATATTTTATATTTAGACCGGTTTTAATACCAGGACCTACAATCAGTGGCTTTAACCCAAAATATTTTTTACACATCGCTTCTAAGGAAAACATGATAGGGGGCACAACGGAAGACATAATAATCCCTTTTATTTGATCAAAGGATATTTCAACATGGGAAAATAATGCCTTTACTTGCATTCCATATTCATCTTCTGTTTTGCGCCGATCGGTTTCCATGCGCCAGTGATGGATGAGCTGGTCGTCTTGAAAAACACCTAAAACAATATTCGTATTTCCTACATCTAAAACGAGTATCATCGAGCTTATCCTCACTTTTCTAGTTTTTCCAACACATCATACCATATTTATCCCTCAAGAAAAAAGCTGATTGCCTCGTGGAGTCCACGAAAGCAATCAGCTGTCTAGTTATTAACGACGTTCTTCTTGAATTGGTGAATCAGGATCATTAGAGTTTCCTTCACTCGGAAGATCTCCAGTAGTTGGATCACTTGGTGCACCTACTGCATCTGAAACGCTTTCTTCTTTCGACAGATCATAAGTACGTTCTGGAAGAGTACCATGGTCTTTCAGATGAAGAATCTGAGCTGCATCTAATGTTTCCACCTCTAGAAGAGTAGTTGCGATTAGGTCTAGCAACTCACGTTTTTCCGTTAAAATTTGTTTCGTACGATTGTATTGTTCTTTAATCATTGTTTGCATTTCTTGATCAATTTCATACGCAATCTTGTCAGAGTAATTTTGCTCAGAGTTGAAGTCACGCCCTAAGAAAACGTTACCACCTTGAGATTGACCAAATTGCATTGGACCTAACTTGTCGCTCATACCATATTCCGTAACCATGCTTCTCACGATGCTTGTTGCACGCTGGAAGTCATTATGAGCACCCGTAGATACTTCACCGAATACGATATCTTCTGCAACACGCCCACCTAAAAGACCTGCTACTTTATCGAGTAACTCTGGCTTTGTCATAAAGTAACGATCTTCTTTTGGAAGCATAACTGCATAGCCGCCAGCTTGACCACGAGGAACTATTGTTACCTTGTGTACAATTTCAGCATCATCAAGCGTTAATCCAATTACGACGTGACCCGCCTCATGGAATGCCACGATTTTACGTTCTTTTTCAGATATTACTTTCGTAGACTTCGCTGGACCTGCAATCACTCGATCAGTTGCTTCATCAATGTCAGACATATCAACTTTCTTTTTATTTCTTCTAGCTGCTACCAAAGCAGCTTCGTTTAGAAGGTTTTCTAGGTCTGCACCGGAGAAACCTGGTGTACGTGATGCAATCGCTTTTAAATCTACTGATTCATCTAACGGTTTATTGCGAGCATGTACTTTAAGTACTGCCTCGCGACCCTTTACATCTGGACGACCTACAGTAATTTGGCGATCAAAACGTCCTGGACGTAATAATGCCGGGTCAAGAATGTCTGGTCTGTTTGTAGCAGCGATAATAATAATACCCTCGTTTGCGCCAAAGCCATCCATTTCAACTAGTAACTGGTTAAGTGTTTGTTCACGCTCATCGTGACCTCCACCTAGACCTGCTCCACGTTGTCGACCTACTGCGTCAATCTCATCGATGAAAATGATACATGGGGAGTTCTTTTTCGCATTTTCAAATAAGTCACGCACACGAGAAGCCCCTACACCGACAAACATTTCAACGAAATCAGAACCACTGATAGAGAAGAATGGTACGCCAGCTTCACCAGCAACGGCACGTGCAAGTAATGTTTTACCAGTTCCTGGAGGTCCTACTAATAGGATACCTTTTGGGATACGTGCTCCAATTTCCACGAACTTACGTGGATCTTTCAAGAAGTCTACAACTTCAATAAGCTCTGCTTTTTCTTCATCTGCACCAGCAACGTCTGGGAATTTCACTTTTTTCTTATCATTATCATAAAGTTTTGCCTTACTCTTACCAAAATTCATCACACGGTTACCGCCGCCTTGTGATTGACTTAATAAGAAGAAGAATAAAATGATGATGATTAGGAATGGTAATAAACCAGTGAAGAATTGTACCCAACCACTTGTTTTAGAAGTTTCTTTCACAACAATTTTTACAGAATTAGCTTTAGCTAGCGTGTAAATCTGATCTTGAAGATTTTCACTATTGTAAGGAAGCTTTGTTAAAAATGTTTCTCCCTCTTTATAACCCTTCATTGTACCTTCAACAAAGTAAACACCTTGTTCTGGTTGCATTGAGAAGCTTGTTACGTCTCCCTTTTCGAGAGATGTTAAAAATTCGTCATAACGAATATCTTTGGTTGGTTGATTGCTATTATTAAACGTAGCAAAGATCCCAACAATCACAAAAAATATCAGTAAATACAATATGGCGTAGCGCAATGCTCGATTCATTCCTAGCCTCCTCACAAGGTAAACAGAAAAACTACTGATTATCTTATCATACGTATTTTTGGTCGTACAATAAAAAGCCTTTAAATTAAGTACTTATATTAAAAAGAATATACTTCTTTTTTCAATACTCCGACAAATGGCAAGTTTCTATATTTTTCCACATAATCTAATCCATATCCTACTACAAACGCATCTGGTACCTCAAATCCAACAAAGTCTGCTTCTAAATCTACCTTTCTACCAGTTGGCTTATCCAAAAGCGTTACAATCTTGATGGATTTTGCTTTACGATATTTAAAGAGATCTACTAAATAGCTTAAAGTCATTCCGCTATCAATGATATCCTCGATTATTAAAACATCTCTGCCTTCTACACTTGTATTTAAGTCTTTAATAATTTTTACTTCACCAGAAGAAACCGTTGCATTTCCATAGCTAGACACATCCATGTAGTCCATTTCAATATATGCATCTACGCGCTTCATTAAATCGGACATAAATGGCATTGCACCTTTTAAAATCCCTATAGCAAGTGGGAATTTGTCAGCGTATTCTGCTGATAACAACGCTCCAAGCTCATTCGTCTTTTCTTGAATTTGTTCTTCTGTGATTAATATTTCTAGAATGTCCTTCTCTAGCATGAGTAGTAATCCCCCTAAATTATTGATCTCGCCTTATGTGTAGCACATAATTTTGCGAGCTGTTTTGCTTCGAAAATTGTTCTCCGTAACGAATCCCAATTACTGCTATTATATCACTTTTAGCCGTTACAAGTAGTGGCCAAGCTACACGTTCCTCGGGTGAGATCTTTTCATCTATAAACAAACGAGAAACTCTTTTGGGAGAACTCATCCCTTTAACTTGAATGCGATCCCCTTCCTTTTTTTGCCTAATCATAAGGGGAAGCAAGTTTGGTTCCAATTGAACAAACCATTTTTCATCGGAGATTTGTACTTCACCTAAGTCCCGTGTCAAATAGACCGAAAAACCAGCGCCGCAGTTTATCCATTTGTTCTCTTCTAGGAGAGTTTTTTCTGTTAAAGCTATATAGTGCGGATTAGAAGAGGTAAATCGGACTACTTCATAGCGACGGATGAGGAAGAGAGCATTTGGCATATGTAACACTACGTTACCTTCCTGCTCATTGCAGGCTGCTAAAATAGACTCAATCAAACGGTCATTAAGTAGTATGTCGGAGTCTTTGTATAGATACTCTAATAGTAGTAGAATCACCCTCCTTTGTAAAGCGAAGGGAACTTGGGTAAAGCTGCTTGTATGGAGTGAGAACACACCTTTTTCGTCAACTGTCACAAGCTGTTCAAACTTTGCTCTCGCCAACTCCCACAAATATTCATCATCTTGCTGCTGCTTCTCTGCCAATGTTCGAATTGCTTCGCTTAGGTTAGTATTTTCTTCTTCTAATAAAGGAATAATCCGATGTCTAATACGATTACGTGTATATGTATACTTATCGTTACTTGGATCATGTCTATATGGCTGCTTACTCGCCTCCAAGAATTCCATCACTTCAGTCTTCCTTACACCAAGCAATGGTCGAATGATTTGTCCTGTGGAAAATGGACGCTTATTTGCAATACCAGTAATAGAGCTCCCCAAGGAACCTCTGATAACAGTCATTAAGACTGTTTCTGTTTGGTCGTCCCCATGATGGCCCAGCAGTAGTTTTTGGTAATGATGACTAGTCATCGTCTGTTCAAAAAATGCATATCTTTCTTCTCTGCAAATTACCTGTACATTGCCACCCTCAGCTTTTATTCGCTCTGGTACCTGTAGAGATGTAGAATAAACAGGAATATTTAGCCTGCCTGCTAATTCTATCACAAATTCCTTATCCTCTAAGGATTCTTGTCCTCTAAGTCTATGATCTGTATGAACAATTCCAAGCTCGCAGTCATAAAAGCTTTTTAACTCATTCATTACGAGCACTACCGAAACGGAATCTGCTCCTCCAGAACAAGCGATAAGAAGACGCTCCCCCTTGTCAATCAACTGGTGCTTGTCTATATATTGTTTCACCTTGAGAACGAACTGGTGCATCTTCTCACCTCTCCCCTAATCATGTATCTATCTTTTTAGTGTACCATTTTTTCTTGATATTTAGCTGCTTCTCTAGGAGAAAATATAGACCACTCCGGCACGACATGTTTTACTTGCATAAAAATTACTGTTCGGTCATCACCCGGTAACGAATAGGTTTCCTCTAGAATTTTCACAAACTGCTCTGCATTAATCGTTGGATCCTGTAATATCTTACGGTAGTATTGTTCCTGCTTTTCAATCGTTGTGTTAGAGGAAAAGACTCCGTCCGAGAGCATTACTAAAATGTCTCCATCCTTTATATCAATTTTCCTTGCTTCTATAGAGAAGGTAGGTAAGAACCCAAATGGTACATGTTTACTCTCAATTTTACGCATATCATTTCCTCTTATCAAATAAGTCGACATGCTCCCTGCCTTCCACGACCAAAGCTCTCCCTTCTGTAAATCGATTAATGCCAAGTCCACTGTAGCATAGCTGTCCGTTTCATCCTGCAAGCTCATCATATAATGAAGCGTATGCATCGTCGTTTCAGGATCCATTTTTTTGTTTAAACATTCCCGCATAAACTGCATTACCCTTCGACTCTCTCGGTGAGCCTCTATATTATTCCCCATCCCATCCGATAAAATAACTGCAAGTAGACCCGGATGTAGTTGGAAAACCGCATGAGCATCTCCAGAATAGATAGTGTTTCTACTTGACGATGTATAGATGTCATGAGTAATTTGAAAGCGTACAGAGGACTTGCAAGTCATTTGTATATGCTCATATGGGTGATGAAGCTCTTTTATAGAAGTAATTTCAAATGGCTCCTTCCATAAATCATAAAGTATAGGAAGGATCATTCGTTCTCCTAGCATTTTTCCTCTCGTCTCTATTGGTAAGCAGCAGACAACCTCCATTTGTCCAACTTCAATATGGAGAACGTCTATTTGAAAGAATGGGATATTACATTGTTGAAACCTTTGCTTCAATTCCTCTTCATGCGAGGTATATAATGACACACTATTTTCTAGATTATTCATCAACTCACTCATATGCTGTCCCATATCTCTTAGTTTTAAAGCAAACATTTTCTTTCCATGCTGCATTTCCGAGCTTAACTGTCTCTTTGCCTCTCTTTCCTTTAGCTCTTGCATAATTTGGTTAGGCTTCACACACTTGTACTGAAGCTTTTTTTCTAATTGTATTCTTGCCTTTCTTGGCTGATCCTCCCATTGTTTGATTAAGCTTGGTATACCGTTCGATTTCTCCCCCCAACATTTTTCAAAATGAAAGCAAGATTGGCATGCATGTAATAACTCTACCTCTTCTTCCCCGTTAATCCCCTTTTGTTCAAAACGTTCTGTGATAAATCTTGTGATGAAATCAACGAAATGCTGAAATTCTTGTAATTGATGGTTCACCTTCTCTGTCATCCATTTTTGTCTACGTAAAAGAATATGAGCGGTATCAGGGTATAGCTGGCTTTTCAAATCTTCTAACCACTGTGAAGGGATTGTAAAGAATAACAAAGACGCAGCAACTAAAGAACCTATATAGACGGAATCTAATGGTAGTGTATGATCATACAATATAAAGAAAAAGGTCGCCCCCAGCATACTAAATGCCTGCCATAGCCTGCCAAACCTTTTATGCAGACCAGCAAAGAAGCCTGTTACTGCATAGACTGCTATCATTCCGCTAAAGCTGAGAGTCGATATACTTAAGATTGTCCCTGCTAGCACAGCTACCACTGTCGATAGCTGGACACCCCCTACTGCAGCTGCTATCACGATGACTAAATGGGCTACAATTAACGGAATAGACACGTAACCAACCACAAAGGACGACATACCCGTTAAAACTAGGGCTCCTATTAAAAGGGCTGCCCCCATTCTTTCACTAGTCCACCTTTTATGAAGAAGCTCTGGCATAGGAAGAAAAAGTTGAAAGAGAAAGAGTGTCATAAATATGCTTAATATCCCTTCGTAGCCAATTGATAGCCAAACGGATGCTGGAATTTCACCACTATAAGAGATAAATTGCCAAACTATTTGAATGAGTACCACATCCAACAAAACAAAAATAGGAATGGGAAGTTTCCGAATTAGCTTTTTACCTTGTAATGAAAACAGTAATGCCTGTAATACATGTATCATTAGCTGTCCAATCCCTAACGTCAGGCTCCCGAGAATAGCACCGGCCATTGTCCAGGGAATATATCGCTGGAACCTGAGGTTAACGAGTGCCCAGATCGGCAGAAAAAATGGCACAGATGCTTCAAAAAGAACTACTTGTGCAAGAAAAAATGCTAGCACAAAGAAAACTCCTGTAAAAAGTAGCGTTACTTTTCTTGCTTGTATTCCCTCGATTATTCTTCTCCAAGAAAAAAATCTTTTCTGCTCTTGCTCATACATTGTTTTCATTGCATATACCTCCTATTCAACTCTTGATTGAAGTATACCTAGGCATTTACAAAAACAATGTCACTTTCTGATAAGTCTCTCCAAAAACATTTCGACGATATCGGTCAGAAAAGAGTAACTCTAGAGGATGCTAAATTTCATCTCTAAACAAGTCGAGTGTGCACAAAAAACCTCTTCAAAAGTCGAACAATTTAGTTTTTAAAAAAGTATTGACACTTTGTCCATTCGCTTGTAATATGATATTTGTTGTTAAAAGAACGGCGGCGTAGCTCAGCTGGCTAGAGCGTACGGTTCATACCCGTAAGGTCGGGGGTTCGATCCCCTCTGCCGCCATTACATATACGGCCCCTTGGTCAAGCGGTTAAGACACCGCCCTTTCACGGCGGTAACACGGGTTCGAATCCCGTAGGGGTCATCTATCAGATAGTAGCTACTTTAGTAGCTACTATTTTTTGTATGTTTTTAAGGAGATGGGAAAAGTTGAATAAGTTAAATTCAAAGATAATAGCCTTACAATTTGTAAACCATTATTTCTCTGAGTGCCAGGGAGCCATACTTGCTGGCAGTGTTGTAAGAGGAGAAGCCAATTCGACTTCTGATTTAGATATTGTAATTTTTGATTCTACTCTACCATCTGCTTATAGAGAATCTCTTTTCTTTGAGAACTGGCCAATTGAAGTTTTTGTACATAACTTACACTCCTACAAAGAATTCTTTGCTTCTGACTGTGAGCGAGCTAAACCTACCTTACCTAGGATGGTTGCAGAAGGTATAGTTTTAAAAGATGAAGGAATTATGGAGGATATTTGTAGTGAAGCACGCTCCTTATTGTCGAATGGTCCAGTACCTTGGTCTCTAGAAACTATTTATATGAAACGTTATTTCTTAACAGACATGCTGGATGATTTTATTGGAAATACCTGTCGAGCAGAAGAAATATTTATAGCGGGAACTCTTGCAGACTTAACGGGAGAGTTTATTTTACGAACTAATAGACAATGGCTTGGTCATGGAAAATGGTTAGTTCGTTCATTAAAATTATATGATGAGAAATTGGCAAATAAATTTGCCAATGCATTTCAATGCTTTTATGAAACCGGACAAAAAGAAGAGGTTATCGAATTAGTAGAAAGTGCATTACAACCACATGGCGGAAGGTTATTTGAAGGGTTTTCCGTAAAGAAGAACTGAAGACTAAACGGTATGTCTTATAGAAAAGTCATCGAAAAAAAGATGGAACCTTAGAGACTCCATCTCTATTAGGTTAACTCATGATTTGCTTTTTATGATGTTGGTCATGCTGCAAAAAATCGGTGAAGTATTGACGAATCGTCATTGGATGCTCTTCTATAAAAAAGGTCTTATCCCATTCCGATTCATCTATCTCTTGAAGCCGTTGCCTAATCTTGGTACGTTGCTCTTTTGCATAAGCAAGGGTTTCCTTAAATGTTTGTTCATTAGCAGCGGCAGCAGCTTTGGTATTGAACTCTTGGAAATTCGGATACCTTTCATGGAACTCTCCCTCCTTCATACGTGGTAGTCGATTTTCAAGGGTAAAACGATCCCACTCTGCTAAATGCATAATTATTTCATTCGGGGACCATTTCCCCTCCTGGTAAGGTTTCTTCCCAGTGTCCTCAGAATAACTAAGCAAAGAATCTAGCCAGTTTAAATAATCTTGATGTGCTCTTAATACTTCTTCTTTTTTCAGGTTTCCTCTCCCCTTTTAATATATAAAAAAGGTGCCAGCAAAGCTGAACACCTCTTCATCTATTAAACATTTTTTCTACCGATAAAACAGACAGCATATTACCCTCTTTTTGCGCCTCGACCGCCGCGCTTAGACTCTGTTGCACGCTTTAACGTAGACAAACGATCTTCACTATCCTTTAAGAATCTAGCCATTTTTTGCTCAAAATTCTCTTTGCTCGGACGATCACGATCGTTCGGGCGATTATTATTACGCGGACGCTGTGGACGTTCTGGTCTCTCCGGTCTTTCTGCTTGTGGCTTTGCTTTACGAATAGATAAGCCGATTTTGCCATCCGCTTCAACATTCATCACTTTCACTTCGACCATATCGCCAACTTTTAAATGATCATTAATATCTTTCACATAGTTATCTGCTACTTCACTAATGTGAACTAGACCCGTTGAGCCCCCTGGTAGCTCGACGAATGCTCCAAAGTTAGTGATTCCTGTTACTTTACCTTGTACCTTGCTGCCTACTTCAATTGACATAAAAAAAATGCTCCTCCTTAAATTTTAAGCGACTCTAGAACGAGTGATTTATATACACATTCTATCTTTTATTATAGCTAACAAAAAAAGAGTGTCAACAAGACACTCTTTTTAAGGACGTTTTTTTCATTATTTACCTTTTTCCTCAGGTAGGGAGAAAATAATTTCACCCTCTTCAGAAAGAAAATATTCTTTTCTTAACAACTTCCCAATATATTCATCGTCATTCAGCTTGGAAATCTGCATTTTCAGCATTTCCTGATCTTCTTGAATCCTTGCAAGCTCTTCGGTAACTTCTTCTTTTTGTAGTTGCTTTTCTGATAAGGATTGCTTACTGCTGATTAGTGTAGACACTAAGAATCCTACAAGCAAGATAGAAAAAATACTAAAAGCAACTAGGCGTCTGATAAGTCTAACTTTTCGAGACTTTTTTTGAGTTTCGCGACGTTGGACAGATCGGACGTAATCAGTATTTATGGATGCAATTTGTTTTTCATATGGTTCTTTTAATTGCCCCTGTCTCATGTCTCACTCTCCTATTCCACTTTAGGATTTCTATTTCTCTTATTATATCGGTCTTTTGGCAATTTCTGTAGTGCCAAATGCAATATTTTTTTATAAAGGTAGGTGACAGGTGTAAGTACTATTCCTATGATTCTTACTAGTAACTGCAAAATTTTAAGAATTATTCTCGTTAACAGCTTTAAAATAAACCATAAAGGCCTAACAATTACACGTACGGATACTCGTCCTATAAAACGGAAAATGGGCTGAAATATTTGTTCGTACAATAATATTCCTAGCAATTGGGCAAGTGGGTCATATATTCGCCAAATACCATCTCGAATAGTATAAAGAATATAAAAGGTTCCCAGACCAAGAACGATCCAGGCAACCACTTCAATAACGACACGATATTTATAAAAGAAGGAGCGTCTTGGTGTGCTTTCTGTCACAAAACGCGTTCCCTCTATAATGGCCCCTACTACAACTCCACTTATAATCATTAGTAGTAAGCTAAAAAATTGTAAGGAAAGTGTCATCCGAATAATTTATGAAGTAATCCTCTAGTACCGTCCATGCTTTGCTCATCAGTATATTGAATTGCTTGGACAATACCTTCTAATGTCAGTAGCCCCTTGTCTACATCCAAATGGACAATCTTCAAATCTTCTCCTTTAATATGAAGGGTACCTTGAGATGTGCGAACGAAAAATTCTTGTTGATCAAATCGTTCAATTGCTTTAACGGATGTTAGGTCCATTCGCTTTCTATTTCTTAGCGATATTAAGTGGTCCCCCGTTGGAATTGTGATTGTTTGATTTTCTGCTTGATATTGCATATCCTCTCTCCTCTCCTTGTCCTAATTAATTGTATGCACAAAAAAAAGAAAGCATGACTAAATCTCATGATTTCTTTTGAAAAATTCCTTGCTATAAAATTTATCGTAATCGATAGATGGAAATCTATAAAAAGGTAGACGTACTTCAAGCGAGTAACAAGTAAGTCTATTAGCATCCTTTAAATAAGCTTATCTATCTCACCACTATTTAAAGTAGATTATTCTTCATCATCTATAAACTCTGGTTCGACTTTCTCTAAACGTTCCTCTTTTATAATGGTAAACATTGTTGCTGCTTCCTCTTTCTTAGCAGAGTCCTTTACAGCATTTACTTGTGCTGTAACGACCTTCTGGCCAAAGCGTATAGTAAGCTCGTCCCCTGCTTTTACGTCTGAACTTGCTTTAGACACCTTACCATTTATCGTAATTCTCCCTTGGTCAGCTACTTCCTTAGCTAACGTTCTACGTTTTATTAATCTTGATACCTTTAAGAATTTATCTAATCTCATATTTCCACTACCTCTCTAGCTTTTTTGCTTCATTCCAAAATTCATCGAGCTCATCTAAACTATAAAGCGAGAAATCTCCTCTGCCCTTACCTACATTTTTTTCAATGTATTGAAAGCGCCTTTTAAACTTCTCATTTGCTTGCATCATAGCAAGCTCTGGTGATAAGCCATAGAATCTTGATAGATTAACTATTGTGAATAGGACATCTCCTAATTCATCTGTTTGAGTTTCTATTGACCCTGCTCTTAATTCTTCCCGCCACTCCGCTAACTCTTCTTCGAATTTTTTCCAGGCTTCTGTAACCTCTGGCCAATCAAACCCATACTTTGCAGCTCGCTTCTGATAATTATAAGAAGTTAAAAGGGAAGAATCTGCTCTATGCTCGCCATCTAAAATAGATTTATCTATATCTTTCTTCTCTGCATCCTTAATTTCCTGCCAATTACGTAATACTTCTGCTGAGTCTTCAAGCCTTTCGTCTCCAAAAACATGAGGATGTCTTCTAATCATCTTCTCTGTTATAGAGGCCAATATATCCTCCATACTAAAATAACCGTCGTCTTCTCCTATTTGAGCATGTAAAAATACTTGTAAAAGGACATCTCCTAGCTCTTCGACAATGTGGTTGTCATCTTCTTCATCTATAGCCTGTAAAAGCTCATACACCTCTTCTATGGCGTATTTTTTTAAGGTGCTATGTGTCTGCTCCTTATCCCATGGACAACCGTTAGGACCTCGAAGTGTCGCAATTACTTCACGGAAGGTTTGCCATTCTTTTGTCCGATTTTCCATACGAGTTACAGGAGGAACGTATAGAGTCGTCAGATTATCTAGTTCCATTACTCGATCTAACTCATATAATGAAATTTCTTGAAGCTTCTCACTGGTAGATCCAGCTGCAGTCACTAAAGTTACCTTATAGTCGTCTGGGTATTTTTCCATAAGTGTGAGCTTCACTTCTGATGCACTAAAAGCATCGTAAACTTGCCCAATTAATACATGTGAGTTCATTTGAACATCATCTCGCTTAAAGCTAGTACCATCTAATAATTGAAAGCCCTCAATAGGGTCGATATGTAGCGCTCCGAAAATCGGATCTAAAAAGCTTTGACCGCCTTCTATTGCCACAATCGCTTTTCCTTCACGTTGAGCCTCTAATAACAACTGAACTGTTTTCTCTGCTACTAGTGGGTGGCCTGGAACAGCATAAATAATTGGACTTCCCTTGGCTAACAGCAAAAGTTCCGAAACTATCGCTTTATATACCTCTTCAAATTGATCTTGACTTTCATATATATGATCAAAGCTTTTCCAAGTAATTCCCTCTGACTTTAACTGCTCTAAAACAGGATGCTCCTCTGTACGAACATAAAGATTTTCTGAATGAATTAATTTTTTATAAACTCCTAGCGGAAGCTGATCTAAATCACCAGCACCTAGTCCTATTATAGTAATTTTGTTCATAAGCTTCACAACCTTATTTTTCTTTATTTAACCAAAGCTGAAATGTTGCCATCCTTTTTCCGAAGGGAAGCAAAAACCATTCTTTCTCAGCAATTACTCTTCTTTTTGCAAGAACATATAAAAATGTCCCTGCTCCCAATGCCACTGCACTAAGCGATATTATCAAAGATTGCATTCTTCCAGATAACCAGGCGAACAATAGGAATTCAGCTAGATTTGTATAGCCTACAACCACAACGACCATGGTAATAGAAGAAAGAAAAATACCCTTATAAAACTTGAGTGGTGCAAAACGTAAATGCCAGATCTTTTTAAAATATAATAGCATGCAAAGGAAAATAACACTTAAGCTAATGTTACCCGAAATAGCAGCACCTAGTACCCCATATTCCGGTACAAGGATGACATTGAACAACCATTTTAACAAGACTCCTACTAGCAAAAAGATAGTAGGAACTTTAACCTTTCCACTTCCCTGTAGCATTGCCATCAATGTCAAAATAAAGGACATCCAGATTATTTGCGTAGAAAAAACCATTAAAGTTACGGACTCTGACTTTGTTTGAAATAACATTTCGTTTATATATGGCATGGTAATAATGATACCAAGGGACGCGGCTAAGCCAAATGTAAAGGCCACTCGATATGTAAGCTGCATAAAAGGAATAGCATTTCGACCTTTTTCTTTGTTCATGCGGTGTGCAACCAATGGAACGATTGCCAAGGAAAGAGTCGATGCAATGACAATGCCTAGCTGCACTAAGGGTTGACCACGGTCATAGATTCCCTTCTTCTCCATTGCTGATAATCGGTTTACTCCATTATCCAACAACAGCTGAAAGATAGTAAACGAATCCACTAACTGCAGTAATAAAAATAGCATGGAGCTAATACTCGCACTAATACTAATAGATGTCAGCGACCTTACAATAGGCCAAGCTTTTACTTTTGAAGGTTCAGGCACTGCCACTTTCCTATTATTTTTCAAGTAAACAAATAATAAAAATAAAACTCCAGCGAGCTCACCTATTAGTGTTCCATACATGGCCGCACTACCAGCTTTGTAAAGATCAAAGCTGGTAGAAACAACTATCCAAGCCCCAATTAAAATAACAGAAACCCGTACTGATTGCTCTACTATTTGTGCATATGCTACGGGTGCCATCTGTCCACCTGCTTGAAAATCTCCCTTTAGTACTGCTAAAAAGGGCATGAGCAAGATAACAAAGGAACCTGCATGTAACAATTGTGCCAGTTGATGGTCTCCCATAGCATTTGCAAACATCTCTGCTCCAAAGTATAGCAGGCAGAAGAAAATAAGAGAGATTATTCCTATGTATATAAGTGCTATATGTTTAATTCTATCGAGCGCATATACTTCTCCAGCGGCCTTATAATCTGAAAGTACTTTAGATAGAGCTACTGCAAATCCATAAGAGGTCCATGTCGTTACAATTGCAATAAAGGGATACACCTGCTGATAGATATAAAATCCCTCATCACCAACTAAATTTTGAAAGGGTACTCGATAGACAGCGCTTAAAAGCTTTACAATAATAGCCGCTACTGTCAGTAATGCCGCTCCTTTCATATATGTTTTCATGCTCCAATCGTTGCTCATTTGCTAACTCCTTTTTTCGTGCACTATACAATAGCATTATTATACATGAATACAAAAAAACCTTCCTCTTATTGAAGAGAAAGGTTTCAGCACGCTTTAGGTTCCCCTACAAATGGAGAAATCTTAGTTCTCCATTTGCTTTGCTAAAAAGTTAGCCGCTGTTTCAACTGCTTTAAGTTCTGCTTCTCCTATAAAATGTACCTTGGAGAAGATAAAAATTGCTCCGATTGGATCTCCTGCAGCAATGATAGGGGCTATACAATAAGATTTGATAGTTTCCACTACACCCGGGACCCATTCCACAGAATTCTCATGTTTTTCTACAACAATATTTCGACTGTTCACCACTTCTTCCACGTCTGGACTAATTCGACGTTTCAAATAATCCTTTTTTGAAAGACCTGCTGCTGCAATCATTTCATCCCGGTCACTTATTAGTACAGGGGTCCCTAATGTTTCGTATAACGTTTCCGCATATTCTTTCGCAAAATCTCCCAGTTCATTTATTGGGGAATATTTCTTTAGAATTACTTCTCCTTCTCTGTCAGTGAATATTTCCAATGGATCTCCTTCACGGATTCGAAGAGTTCTACGGATCTCTTTGGGAATGACAACTCTACCTAAATCATCAATACGTCGTACAATGCCAGTTGCTTTCATGTAATGTGTGCCTCTCTTTCGACAGAATGGAAATTAAAGATCATTTCTGCCATAGTATGCATCACATTTCCAAATAATATGCAACTTGCTATTTTACTCTTCTATCTTTTTTGCCTTTGGCAATAATTTCATGACTTCCTCTAGCATATCGAAGGCTGTCACTTTTGCTGTTTTTCGCTCATCTATGGTAAGAATAAGACTTGTATGATCCATATGAAAACCAACAGCTCTTCCAAATTTCATTGTTTCCTCTAACAGAAGAGCACCATTTGTTTTCTTTGTTCCTTCTGGACTAAGTCTTATAGACACTACTTTGTTTGTTTCTTTAATAGATTCTACTCCTACTTCCTTGCCCCATATCTTCATACGAGCAATACGCAGAAGCTTTTCTGTTGGAAATGGCAGATCTCCAAAGCGATCCTGAAGCTCGTCGATTAAATCAAAGTACTCCTCTTCTTTTTCTATCGATTTAACTCGTTTATACATTTGTATCTTTTGATATCCATCAGGAATATATTCATCAGATATATATGCATCTGTACTTAGGGAAATTTCTATATCTGTAATCTCTTCTTTTTTGATTCCTGTTCGTCTTTCTTCTATAGCCTCTTCTAGCATTTGCGTATATAAGTCAAACCCTACAGAGTCTATAAAGCCATGTTGCTGGGAACCAAGTAAATTACCGGCCCCACGGATGGATAAATCTCGCATGGCAATTTTAAAACCAGATCCTAGCTCTGTAAATTCCTTTACAGCCTGCAAGCGTTTTTCGGCCACATCAGTAAGCACTTTATCCCTTTGGTGCATGAGATATGCATAGGCCACTCGATTAGAGCGTCCAACACGGCCTCTCAGTTGATAGAGCTGTGACAATCCCATTTTATCTGCGTCATGCACAATAAGAGTATTTACATTTGGTATATCTATTCCTGTTTCAATTATAGTTGTGGTCACTAAAACGTCGTATTCACCCTCTAAGAAGCTAATAATCACTGACTCCAGCTCTGTTTCAGACATCTGACCATGAGCAAAGCCAACTCTAGCAGTAGGGACTAGCATTTGGATTTCATCTACTTTTCGAGAGATATCCTCAACTCGGTTGTAAAGGAAAAATGCCTGTCCTCCCCGAGCTAGTTCTCTTTCTATTGCTTCACGCACAAGAGATCCATTATATTCCATAACATAGGTTTGTACAGGGAAGCGATTTTTTGGTGGTGTTTCAATAACCGATAGATCTCGTACACCAATCATAGACATATGAAGTGTTCTTGGTATAGGAGTAGCAGTAAGTGTTAAAACATCCACATTCGTTTTTAGTTGTTTAATCCTTTCCTTATGCTTTACTCCGAAGCGTTGCTCCTCATCAACTACCAGTAAGCCTAGGTCATGATATTCCACATCTTTAGAAAGGATACGATGTGTACCCACTACTACATCCACCAGTCCTTTTTTTAGACCATTAATCGTTTCAGCCTGCTGTTTTTTGCTACGGAATCGGCTAAGTAGACCAACCTCAATTGGAAAGTCCTGAAAACGCTCAATCATTGTCTCATAGTGCTGCTGGGCAAGAATCGTAGTTGGACAAAGGAAAGCAACTTGTTTTCCCTCCATCACTGCTTTAAAGGCCGCTCTAATGGCAACCTCTGTCTTACCATAACCAACATCACCACACACCAAACGATCCATAGGACGTGCTCTTTCCATGTCGCGTTTTACCTCTTGAATTGTACGTAGCTGATCTTCTGTTTCCTCATATGGGAAAGCTGCTTCAAAGGATCTTTGCATTTCACCATCAGGTTCAAATGCAAATCCTACTTCCGCTTCTCGTTTTGCATAAAGCTTTAATAGTTCGTCTGCAATGTCCTGAACTGCAGCGGATACTTTTGTTTTTGTTTTTTTCCATTCAGCTCCACCAAGCTTATGTAGCTTTGGATCTTTTTCTCCAGAAGCAACATATTTTTGGATTAGATCTATTTGATCAACCGGGACAAATAATTTATCTTCTCCACGGTAGCGAATATGCAAATAATCTTTATGTACGCCATTTATCAGAAGCGTCTCTATCCCGATATATTTACCAATTCCGTGATGTATATGAACTACATTATCTCCCGGCTTAATTTCTGAATAGCTTTTAATTCTCTCTGCATTGGTAACCTTTTGAGCCCGTGCTTTTTTCTTATGCTTCTGTTTAAATAGCTCTGAGTCCGTTATAACAGCTATCCTCTGTAAAGGAAGCTCAAATCCCGCCTCTAAGTCACCTGGCAGGATAAAGATACCTGGATTATTTAAATCAGTAGGGGTTGCTCCAATTTTTGAAATTATCTCGTAATCTTCTAGTACTTCATGTACTTTTTGAACTCGGTCTGCACCGTCTGCTAGGATTAATACTCTAAATTTCCCTTGCATAAATCTCTCTGTTTCATTTTTTAATAAATGCATTTGCCCATGGAAATTCTGCATAGGTTTACAGGAGAAACCAATACTCTTTTTAATAGTAACTCCACCAAAGGTTCTAGAGAACAAAGACAGATACACCTTCGGTTGAGATAGCTTTTGTAAAATCTCTTTTATAGAGAAAGAAGGTTTTACTTTATGAACAGTTCTCCCTTCTTCTAATAATGATAAGAACCAATCATTTTCTTCTTTTTCTAGTGTTTCGGCAACCTCTTGAATTCTTCCTAGCTCATCAAACAGAACGATACCATCACTAGCAAAATAGTCTCCTAAAAAACTGTTTCCATCTAGGAGAGATATATATTTCATAACTTCTTTTGGCTGTTCCCCTTGTTTAAGTAACGTAATGTCTTGTTGAATATGTTGATAGAATTTTTCTTTTAGCTCTGGAAGCTTTACCTTTTTCAAACTATCTGCCAATGCTTCCTCTAATCTTTCTGCTAATAATACTTTTTTCTCTTTCGTTAATACATATTCACTAGCCGGGAGAATTTTTATTTCTTTTAGCTTTTTTAAAGAGCGCTGATCTTCTGCTGAAAAGGTACGGATGGAGTCTACTTCCGTATCAAAAAGCTCTATTCGAATAGGATCCTCTAAATAGAGAGGATAGATGTCGACTATCCCTCCACGTAAAGCAAATTCCCCTGGTGCTGTAACCATTGGCTGCCGCACATAACCCATATCTACTAATCTTTGAAGGAAGCTATCTAAGTTAACTTCTTCTCCCTCTGTAATAGATAATGTGCTTTCTTTCCAATCCTTTATTCCGGCCATATGCTTTTTTAATCCCGCTACAGGAACCACGTAAACCCCATTAGGATTAGTGAGCATATGGTCTATAGCTTCTAATCGTTGAGCACGTAGCTCTGGGCTTGCAATTGAAATGTCTGCTGCAATGAGTTCATCTGCAGGATAAAGTCTCACTAAGTCCTCTCCAAGAAGCTTCACTAAATCTTCTGTAAGCTTTTGGGCATGGAGTAGATTAGGTGTAACTACTAGTACGGATTTTTTCAAAGAGCCATGTAGAAGTTTTGAAAATACCGCTCTTGCACTACCTGAAAGTCCAGTTATAAGCTGTTGATCCTGTCCTTTCTCTAAATCTGTTACTAGGTTTTGTATTTGTTTATCTTCGATTAATAAATTATTTAAAAGTTCCATTTCAACCCACCTTTACCATTTGCGAATCAGAGGACTAAACAGAAAAATGCTTTGAGCACCATGTGCCAAAGCAGTTACTGTATCCATTTTTTTAAAGCGTAGTAATCAGGAAATTGTTGAAGAGAATTTTGACATTCCTCGCAAATACATCTCACGGTAAATTTCCCTTCTTCTTCAGTTTCGATATATATATGCTGTTCTTCAGGTTTAATTTCGTGCTTATCTAGAAAATCCTGATCAATTGAGTCAAAAGGTAGCTGACCAACCTCTGTTTCACAATGACGACACTTATAACGAATTGGCATACCTGTAATCCCCCTTTTAAGGAAGTATAGGCATTTCCTTTGTCATTTATGCACCATTATATTTATTCATCACTTCTAAGAAGGGCTTATTGATCCATTCTTCACAGGCATCAGCACTTTTTTTTACAGCTTGTTCTATTTCAGAAATTTCTTCCTCCAAAAATTTAGATAAAACATAATCCGGTACCTTCATGCCGTTTTTAGGACGATCTATTCCAATGCGGATACGGTTGAACTCTTGACTTCCAAGAAGCTGAATAATAGATTTTATCCCATTATGTCCTCCGGCACTTCCTTTTTGTCTTAAACGAAGCCTACCAGCCTGTAAATCTAGATCATCATAGATTACCACTATCTCATCGTCTTCAACTTGAAAATAATCCATCATTGGGACAATACATTCTCCTGATAAATTCATATATGTTAATGGTTTTAAAAGCATTACCTTTTCAGTACCTACATAGGTTATTCCATACATTCCATTAAATTTTGACTGATTCAGAGGCGTACCCATTCGTTTTGAAAGCTCATCTATAACATGGAAACCCACGTTATGTCTAGTAGCCTCATATTGCTTTCCTGGATTCCCAAGACCTACTATAATTTTCATCACTGTTCCATTCCTTTAACTGATATTTCCTTTATCTTATCATATAGAATCGCGAATATCCTTTTGGAGACGGTTTCTTGAAAAAAGCACAAGTGAATATTTCTGCCTGACAAGCAAATGGGAAACGCAAGGAGGTTGCTCGACTGGCATCGAAGGTTTATATGGCGTTGCTTTTAAAAAAGAGAGGGTGCCACAAAAAGTGATAACTTTTTGGACAACCCTCTTCACCTCTTAATAAATATCTCCTATTAAGAATAATCATTTCCACTACAAGGACCGTCTGAAAAGGTTTTTTCAGACGGCTATGTTACTATTCCTCAGTCTCTGTCGCTTCTACATTATCTACCGCATCTTCATCCTCTGGCTCTGTGTTAAACTTTGGAGCTAATACGGTAACTAGTGTAAATTCATCGTCTTCCACTATCGGATATTTTATTTTTTTACGGACATCTCCTACTGTAAGAGTATCTCCAATTAATAAGTCAGTTATGTCTACTTCAATAGATTCAGGAATATTTGTAGGTTTTGCAACTACTGTAATTTCTCTATTAGGCTGTTGTAATAGACCGCCTTGAGTCACACCTTCTGCATTACCAACTACTGTAACTTGGACACTTACCTCTAACTCATCCTTCATGTTAATAGCTAAAAAGTCCGCATGAATCATTTTTGCTTTTAAAATATTCATTTGGTAGTCATTCAAAATGACATTAACCTCTTTGCCCTCAATATCTAATCTCATAACCCCGTTCCGGCCTACTTCCCGAAGCGTTTTAGCTAAATCCTTTTCATCAATAGCTATAGATTGAGATTCAGTTTTAAATCCATAAACAACGGCTGGAATAAATCCATTATTACGTAGTTTGGCATTTTCTTTATTTTCTCTACTTTGTGCTTTGATTATGGTACCCATTTGTTTTCATCCTCCCGCCTGGTATTTCTATAATGAAATATTACCCTGCTGGAAAATTCTCAAACATTTACCAATCAATCAAATAGAGTACTTACTGATTTTTCCTCGAAAACTCGCACTATTGCGTCACCCAATAATTTAGCTACAGAAAGCTCTTTTATTTTTGGTGATTTCTTATCATCAGCCAAATCAATTGAATTTGTAATAATTAATTCTTTAATAACAGAATTGTCAATTCGTTCTATTGCAGGACCTGACAAAACGGGATGCGTACAGCAAGCATATACTTCTTTTGCACCGCTCTCCATTAATGCATTAGCTGCAATAGAAATAGTTCCCGCAGTATCAATAATGTCATCGATTAGAATGGCAGTTTTTCCTTCTACATTCCCAACAATATTCATTACCTCAGCAACATTTGGTCTTGGTCGACGTTTATCAATGATTGCTATTGGAGCTTTCAAGCGATCTGCCATCTTACGAGCTCTTGTTACCCCACCATGGTCTGGGGATACTATTACTGTTTGAGCTGGATCGAAGTTTTTCGTTAAGAAATACTCAGATAGAATGGGAACTGCCACTAAATGGTCAATTGGAATATCAAAGAACCCTTGGATTTGGGGAGCATGCAAATCTAGCACAATTGCACGAGTAGCTCCAGCTGTTGTTAAAAGATTTGCTACAAGCTTCGCAGTAATTGGTTCACGAGCACGAGCTTTTCTATCTTGACGAGCATAACCATAATACGGAATAACAACGCTAACAGTTCTTGCAGATGCACGTTTCACTGCATCCAACATAATTAGTAATTCCATAATATGCTCATTCACAGGACCAGAAGTAGATTGCACGATGAATACATCGCACCCACGAATACTCTCCTCGATATTGATTTGGACTTCTCCATCACTAAATCTAGTAACGGTGCTTTTCCCTAAAGGAACTCCAACTTCTTTTGCAATTTCTTCAGCTAGTTTTTGATTGGAATTTAACGTAAATATTTTTAATTTTGCGTTTTCATATCGGTGAGTCATGGTATTATTGATCCTCCTGAATGGTTGCTTATTTTAGTTTAAGTTTTTTAACATAGCCTTCTTTGTTTTCTTGACGAGCACGGCCAATGGCTAGAGACTCTCCAGGGACATCTTTTGTAACAGTAGTACCTGCAGCAACATAAGCTTTTTTTCCAAGCGTTACTGGTGCCACTAAATTGGAATTACATCCTACAAATACGTCATCCTCTATTATTGTCTTAAATTTATTTTTACCATCATAGTTCACAGTAATCGCACCACATCCAATATTTACATTGGAGCCAATAGAAGCGTCTCCCATATAGCTTAGATGTGAAATTTTACTACCGTTTCCTACAATCGACTTTTTGACTTCTACAAAGTTGCCAATTTTCACTTCATTCCCTACCTCTGAATCCGGACGAATGTGTGCAAATGGGCCAATAGAAGTATGATCTCCTACCTCACTTGAGAGTACTACGGAAGAATGAACAGTTGTATTATTTCCAATTTTACTAGATACGATGTGACTATTTGGACCAATCAAGCAATTTTCCCCAATAATTGTTTTACCTTCAATAATTACTCCAGGTTGAATGATTGTATCGGAACCAATGACCGCATCACTGCTTATATATGTACTAAATGGATCGATGATTGTAACACCTTCACGCATGTGACGATGTGCTATTCTCTCCCGCATAATTTTTTCTGCTTGAGCTAATGCTACTCGGTCATTAATACCCAGTGTTTCATTAAAATCATTTGCCGCATAAGCAGAAATGATTTCTCCCTCTTTCTGAAGAATTTCAATGACATCTGGCAAATAGTATTCACCCTGTGAATTTTCATTTTTCACTTGCTTTAAAGCACTAAATAATGCCTTGTTATCAAAACAATAAGTTCCTGAATTTATTTCTTGTACTTGCTGTTCTTCAGGTGAAGCATCCTTTTGCTCTACGATATATTTAACATTTCCATCCTGGTTTCGAATAATTCTTCCGTATCCAGTTGGATTATCAGCAATAGCAGTTAGAATTGTTGCTTTTGCATTTGTAGAATGATGATGATTTAAAAGTTCCTGCATAGTTTCCGAAGTAATTAACGGAGTATCTCCACAAACGACAATCGTTGTACCAGGAAGCTCCGATAGTGTTTCTTTTGCTTGTAATACAGCATGTGCTGTTCCTAGCTGTTCTTCCTGCAAAGCATATTCGCTACGAGAGCCTAATTCACTTTGTACAGTTTCTGCGCCATGTCCTACGATGGTCACGATTTTTTCAACGCCTACTCTTTCCATGTTTTCAATTACATGTTCTACCATAGGCTTACCACAAACAGGATGTAATACTTTATATAGACTTGACTTCATTCGAGTGCCTTTACCGGCTGCTAAAACAACAGCATAAGTATTTGTCATTTATATTTTCCCTCCAGTGGGCTGATTTCCTCTTTTGACTATATCGGAAATGAAACCATTTTTCAAGGAAATATCTCTTGACAAATACATGACAAAACAAGTAATATAGATGATTTTTACCTAATTAATGAAGTATTTCTGTCTTTCATTGGGAGATATTTCATAAATAGAGAGCATACTTTGTTACTGAGAGGTTGTTAAGTGAGGGTTGTTGGAGCTAATGTCCTTCTACTAGGGGTTAACGAGAAGGAGCAGCTCCTGAGTAGGAACTGCCTCCTTGTTATGCAGCAAAAATATGTGCATATTAAAAAAGTATGAGGCACGTTTAATTAAACAGTTGCTTCCTCAATTTGAATCTCTTCCGTTACATCTTCACATAAATGATATGCATATAAAACTGCCTCTTGGATTTTCGCTCTTGTGTTCACATTAATAGGATGTGCTATATCCCGAAACTCTCCTTCAGGTGTACGCTTACTAGGCATAGCTACAAATAGACCTGCGTTTCCTTCTATCACTCTTATATCATGGACAACAAATTCATCATCCAAGGTAATGGAAGCGATAGCTCTCATTCGTCCATCTGTTATCACTTTTCGTAGTCTCACATCGGTTACTTCCATTTATGCCCACTCCTTTACTCTAATTTATCATTTATTTATCATTCTACATAAATATTAAAAGTCCTTCTTATTGTTGAGAATATTTTTAATATTATAACATAGTATATAAGTAATATTTTTAAAATTGCAACATTTTTTTCAAAAAATTAAACAGAAGACATATTTTTTAGAAGAAAAAAGTCTTTACTTAATTCAATTACTATTACAAAAGATAGATAAGTGAAGAAGAAAATAAAGCTGTATAAGAGCTTTTTTAGTTTAATGGATATTAATCAAGACCAGATAAATAAACTCTTAGTGGAAGTAAGTGAAGACAAACGTAATAAAGCAAGATACGTTGCAAAGGTGAGGTAGTGCAAATAAACTCTAAAGACCGCAAGCAATATAGGTTTACTGGTTATTTGTTTAGTAGGACTTTTCCCTCGAGGGGTAAGGCGTAGTAACTAGACAATTAAAAAAACCATGAACACTATGCTCATGGTATAAAATTCTACTTATTTTTTCAAAAACTAATTAGAGCTTTTAATTAGACTGTAGCAATGACCTCGATCTCTACCTTCACATCTTTTGGAAGACGAGCTACTTCTACAGCAGAACGAGCTGGCTTGTGGCCTTCAAAATGCTTTTCATAAGCAGCATTGAATTCTGCAAAATCATTCATATCCTTTAAAAAAACAAGGGTTTTTACAACTTTATCTAGGGAAGAGCCAGCTTCTTCTAGGACAGCCTTCAGGTTCGCAAATACTTGCTCCGTTTGTTCTGTAATAGATCCTTCCACCACTTCCCCCTCAGGTGTTAAAGGAATTTGTCCAGAGGTATATACCATGTTATTTACAAGCATCCCTTGAACGTATGGTCCAATTGCGGCTGGAGCCTTAGTCGTTGAAATCTCTTTCATGAATATTTCCACCCTTCGTAAAATAGTTTCCTTCAGATAAAGCAATAGTATTATCCTTTTCATTAACCTCATGTAGCTTCACCAAGGAAAGATAATTTTCTAGAAGATGCTCACTCTCGTGCTCTGCTTCTACCAAAACCGCTATCCCAGCAAGCTCACAATTAAATTCCTCTAGCAGGCTTTTCATCCCATTAATGGTTCCGCCTACTTTCATGAAATCATCCGTTATTAACACTCGTTGACCCTTTTCCATACTTCTTTTAGAAAGCACCATTGTTTGAATTCTACGAGCAGATCCCGATACGTAATTGATACTTACTGTTGGGCCCTCTGTTACCTTACTATCTCTACGTACTACAACCACTGGTACATTTAAGTACTTTGCAATAGCGTGGGCAATCGGAATCCCTTTAGTTGCTACAGTCATGATTGCATCAATTTTAACGTCCGCAAAAGCTGAGGCAAAGACCTTCCCTATTTTATTCATCAAGGACGGACTTCCAAGTAAGTCTGTAAGATAAAGATAGCCCCCTGGCAACATGCGCTCTGCTTTAGAAAGCTGAGCAATTAATTCCTGAGTAACTTTCCTTACCTCTTCCTCAGACATAGTAGGAATATATTTGACTCCCCCTGCTGCTCCTGGAACTGTTACTAATAGACCGCTGCCTCTAGCCTCAAATGTTTCTTTCACTATAGTTAAGTCTTCGCTTATAGAGGATTTTGCAGACTCATATAAGGTTGAGAAAAACGTTAGAGATATCAGTTTATGAGGATGCTCTATTAAATATTGCGTCATGTCTACAAGACGTTCGCTTCTTTTCCATTTCATATTTTTCACCTCTATTTCCGAATGTTTTAATGAAAACTTAACATAAACATACGTATTTAAGCAAGAGGTTGACGATCTCCGACTAATCTTACCGCATAGACCTCATCACAGAATCCTCGCAAGCCGTTGTACACTCTTTGTACTCTGGATTCATGGTTGACTAAGCCGAAGACTGTCGGACCACTTCCACTCATTAATACAGCGTCTGCTCCAAACTTTTTCATCTGGTCTTTTAAAACAGCAACTTCAGGATATAACTTTAAAGTAACGTCCTCTAGCACATTACCTAGAGATGAGCACATTAAATGGTAATCCTTCTCTTCAATCGCTTTCACCATTTGTTTAGTTCGAGGATGTTTTATTTGATTTAGCTTTAAGTTTCCGTATACATCTGCAGTGGATACTCCAAGTGTCGGCTTTGCAAGAATTACCCAACAGTTAGCTGGACTTGGAAGCTCTTGAATTTTTTCTCCTCTTCCAGTCGCCAGAGCAGTACCACCATATACACAAAAGGCTACATCAGAGCCAATTTTCGTTCCTATCTCGGCAAGCTCGTCCAAGCTAAGACCTAAGTTCCATAATGTATTTAAGCCCTTCAAGGTTGCTGCTGCATCACTACTTCCGCCAGCTAAACCAGCTGCTACAGGAATATTCTTCTCAATAGAGATGGAGACTCCCGACTTTACTCGATATCTATCCTTCAGAATTTTAGCAGCCTGGTATGCCAAATTACGATGATCATTAGGAACAAAGCGATCCAACGACAATATATGTATCGCTCCATCATCTCTTAGCTCTAGTCCAATACGGTCAGCCAAATCAACTGTGGTCATGATCATTTCTAACTCATGATATCCGTCTGAACGTTTATGTAAAACATCTAATGTTAAATTTATTTTAGCAGGTGCTTTCACATAGTACATCCCATCTGCTCCTTTTCCTACTTATGCTGAAACCTATTTTACCATAGTCCCTTCAGTTTGAGAAAAAGATTGGAAGAAAAAAGAAAAGGCGAAATTTTCGCCTTTTCCTGCTAGTTGTAAATTTAAAATTCGAATACAAGTCGGTAACTTATGATTTATTTTGGTTGTTCACTTTTTGTTCAGCCATTTCAATCGCTCGTTTTACCATATTCCCTGCATCGCGGGCTTTTATGCCTCCCCAGCCTTCGGTTTTTACTACATCATAAAATCCAAGATCCTTCGCTATCTCTTCTTTTAATTCCTTAGACATTACACCTTTTCTAGACATATGGTGAAGCCTCCCTTTTTAACAACTAGCCTACTTAGTATGCACAATATAATCAAAAAAACTCCCTTTCCAAAAAAGAAAGGGAGCATTCAAAATATGAATAAAAAGTTCAAAAACCTATTTTACCACAATTAAATTATTTGCTTCATCAAAGATAGTGATTTCTACTGCTTCTGTCAAAATGTCTGCATAACTATAAGATACTCGTTCAAAAGAATTTTCATCTTGATCCAGGTCGATTACGAAAACTGCGTGATATGTTTCTCTTAGCACACCAGCTCGCTCGATTGTTTTCTTGCGTCCACCGTTTGCTTTTAATTGCAAACGTTTGCCTAAATGATGATCTAAAGACTTTTTAATATCAGCTAAAGTTTTTGGCATTTCGCTTACACCTCACTGAATATTATGATACCACATTATTATTTTATTGTCAAACAAAATATTTTAACAACGAAGTACTATGCTTGTCAATAACTTTATTTATCAGTTATAAAATTTTTTAATATCAATATTACTAATATTGTAACAAGTATAATTAATGAAAATGCGGATATAGTTCATCAGCAAGCTTACCAAATTCCTCAATCGTTAAAGTTTCCCCTCTACGAGTAGGCACTATATTTACATTTTCGAGTGCTTGAATGATTAGCTCCTTCTTCTCTTTCCCTTTTGGTAAAGAAGCCTGCAGGTTATTGATAATTGTTTTTCTCCGTTGCACAAAAGATCCTCTTGATACACGAAAGAAAAAATCTTCGTCTATTACTTTGACCGGTGGCTCTTCATGTCGAGTTAACTTGATCACAGCAGAATCTACATTTGGCTGAGGCATAAAGACTGCCTTAGGAACGGTCATGGCTACCTCGGCTTTCATGTAGTATTGAATTGCAATAGATAAAGACCCATATGCTTTGGTCCCTGGGATAGCTGTGATTCTATCAGCTACTTCCTTTTGCATCATCACTACCATGCCCCGGATAGGTAAACGGTCCATTAATAGCTTCAGTAAAATTGGGGTAGTAACATAATACGGCAAGTTTGCAACAACCATGACATCTTGATAGCCAGAAAGCTTTTCTTCCCAAATATTAAGGATATCTGCTTCTAGAATATCAGAATGAATTATTTCCACATTATTATAAGGCGAAAGGGTATCCTCCAAGACAGGTAAAAGACGCTGATCTATTTCAAAAGATATTACTTTTCCTGCAGCTCTGGCTAAATGCTCTGTTAAAGCCCCGATTCCTGGACCAACTTCTATTGCCGCAGACTCCTTGTTCAGGTTTGCATGGCTTACAATATTCCGTAGTATGTTAGGATCAATTAAGAAATTTTGCCCTAAGCTCTTTTTAAAAGAGAAACCATACTTTTTTAAGATTTCCTGGGTTCTAATTGGGGTTGCGATATCTTTTTGCGTCATTATTTACTGTCCTCCGAGTTTAATTGTAAAATAGCCTCTTCCAATTGCTTAATGGAAATTTGAAAGATGGACAATCGCTTTTGCAGCTGTTTTCCATTTGTATAACCAATTTTTAAAATATCCCCAAGCCTTGTTCGTCTTTCCTTAGAATTGGGGTGTCCGATAAGCTTCCCTTCAATCAAAATAGCTAATGGGATTTGTTCCTCGTCTTCGCTATTCGTCTTAGGTGTATAGACATCGGTAAGAGCTTGTCTAATATCTTCATCCCTTGCATGCTCAATCCCAAGGCTTTTCCCATTTTTAGCTATCGTTTTATCCTTTGATAAAAAAGCATGTTTTACACCTGGTACATGTTCTTCAATGATAGCTCTAATTCTTCTACCAGGATAATCTGGGTCAGTAAAAACAATGACCCCTCTTTTCTCCTGGGCATGCTGGATTTTCATTAAAGTTTCTTTGGAGATAGCAGATCCATTTGTTTCAATAGTATCCGCTTCTACAGAACGTTTTATAGCAGTCGTGTCATCTTTTCCTTCCACGACAATTATTTCCTTCACTCGCAAACAGCTTCCTCTTTTCTTTGCTCACTATATCCTCTATCATAACGCAAAAAAGCTTCCCCTTACAACGAAAGGGAAAGCTATGCAAATTAGTTAAGAACTTTTATGCGCACCTTTTTGCGCCCAAATTTATATGCCTGGGACTTAGAAGGGATAAATAAATCTATTTTATTCCCCTTAATAGCTCCTCCAGTATCACCTGCCACTGCATACCCATAGCCTTCAACCCAAACCTTAGAACCTAAAGGAATAACACTTGGGTCTACAGCAATCACTTTAACATCAGGGTTAGATTTTAGATTAATACCAGTAGAAGTGATGCCTGTACATCCATTACAATGCGCTGTATAAGCTGTTGCAGTTACATAGAATTCCTTTCCATCAGAAGAATCTTTAGCAGCTGAAGCAACTTTGGTAGTTCCACGAGATACATTAGCAGTTACTACCTTTGTACCTACTGCTACCACTTTCTTCTTCGCTTCTTTGGTAACTTTTTCATCCACTATTTTACGGGATACTTCTACCCCATTTTCTTTTATCACTTCATATTTTCGAGAGACAGCACCTTTTTGTCCTGCCTGTACTACTTTTTTCTTACCTTTTAGTAGCGAGTTATCTTTTTTCGTTTCTACTGCAAAGTTTGTTTCTTCCTCAACTACATCGGTGACCTTTTCTACTCGCACTATTTTAATAACAGAGTCCGGTTTTACTTGATCGTCCAAGCTCTGTTTTAAACGGTCCAATTCACTTAATTGAATGCCATGTTTTTTTAAAAAGTCAGCGACCGTAGTCGAAGTGGACCATAACTGTTTCTTTTCCTTTCCATCTAGAAGGGTGACTTGATATGCCTTTTCAATAGAAATTTCATTTGCAGGTCCTACCACTGCTTCCATTGCAGGGGTTACTACATCATGTTCAGCAAGCTGAACATTTGCCTTTGCTAATATTTCCGAAACTAAATCATCAGTAGTATGTACGCTTTGGACTTTACCGTCTACCGTGACTTGTATTTTTCTTGCCTGTTCCCACTCAACCTCTAAATTATTAGATATTGAAGTGTTCACTGAGGGATATAAATAATCGTGGTCAGAAACTATAATTTCTTGATCTTCTAATAGTTCCTTGACTGTATGGGCATGTGTTGTTATTTCTTGTTGTTTTCCGTTAACTGTCAATGAGACAGTTTTCTTTGTACCTTCGTATAAAACAAAGGTCACAGCTGCAAGAAACACTAATAAGGATACAACTGTTACTAGTGTTTTCTTACTCCTCAATGAAGGAAGGAACAGGTTTTCCATGTTATTTTTTTGCATGAAAAACGCCTCCTTGTTCACTCGTGTGATTATATAGGGTAGTTTTTGGCTTGTCAACACTTATGGTTTTTTCCTGTTTTTTACTTTTGATGCTTGTATTCTTCCTTTAGGACGATTTTTTCAATGACCCTCAATCCTCTAAACGGAAAAAATTAATAGCGTTTTTGCTAGTAGCCTCTGCTACTTCTTCTATAGATATTTCCTTTATTCGAGCTATTTCTTCAGCAACTAATGCTACTAAAGCCGGCTCATTTCTTTTGCCTCGATGAGGATGTGGAGCAAGGTACGGAGCATCCGTTTCTATTAATAATTTATCTAAAGGAATTTCAGCTGCTACTTCTTTTGGCTTCTTTGCATTTTTAAACGTTACAGGTCCACCAAGAGAAATCATAAAATTCATATCAATACATTGCTTAGCGGTTTCAACACTTCCACCAAAGCAATGCATTATACCACCTGTTATATGAGCTTCTTCTTCCTTCAGAATTCTTACGACATCCTCCGTCGCTTCTCTATTATGTATAATCACTGGAAGATTAACCTTTTGAGCTAAGCGGATTTGCTTCCGAAATAACTCCTGCTGGATATCTTTCGGAGACTTATCCCAATAGTAATCTAGGCCTGTTTCTCCTATACCTACAACCTTCTTGTGGGCTGCGAGTTCTTCAATCCATTGTAAGTCGGCCTCTGTACAATCAATTGCATCCACTGGGTGCCACCCTATTACAGCAAAGATAAAAGGATACTTGTCTGCGAGATCCATAGCTCGTTCGATTGTTTTTCGGTCAAATCCAATTACCACCATTTTTTGGACGTCTGCGTGAATTGCTCGATCTATTACCTCCTGTAAATCATCATCGTACTGGTCTGCGTTTAAATGTACATGGGTATCTATTAACATGAGACGACTCTCCTATCTGTGAATATTCTACAATTTTTTTCATTTACATACATCACAATACTATTACAATTATATTAAATAACTTTAATTTTCAAAATATTTAATATTTATTTCCTTTTTTCAAGAAAATTCAACGTAAAATGTTCATACTAATACTATTTCTTTCATAATATTCATGAAAGAGGTGCCCAGAAAGTTAATACTTTTTGGACACCCCTCGCTTACCTTATTTAACCTGTGCACCATTTTCAAGCTTTTCATCTACTGTTGCTAGCGTAAGGAAACCATCTTTTTCTCCAGCCAAAATCATTCCTTGGGAAAGCTCCCCTCTTAGCTTTACTGGTTTAAGGTTAGCAACCACTATTACTTTTTTACCAATAAGATCAGTGGGCTCATAATATTTAGCAATTCCTGAAACTACTTGACGCTTTTCGTATCCTAAATCCAGCTGTAATTTCAATAATTTGTCAGCTTTTGGCATCTTTTCACAAGCGATTACAGTAGCTACACGTAAATCTACTTTAAAGAAGTCATCTATCGTAATTTCTTCTGTTTCATCCTCTGTTTCCTCTACTTTTTCTTCTTGAGGAGTTTTTACTGAACCTTGCATTTGTTCTCGAATATAGGACACTTCCGTATCTACATCTAAACGCGGGAAGATTGGTACCCCTGTTTTTATAACTACTGTCCCTTCTGGAATTACATGAAAGCTCTTTAACTGTTCCCACTCTAATGTATTCTCCGGAAGACCTAGCTGTTTTACAATTTCCTTTGGACTATTTGTCATAAATGGTTGAATTAGCGTAGCAATATGGCGTAAGCTTTCCGCTAAATTGGTCATAACAGCAGCCAATTGGCCTTTTAATGCTTCATCCTTAGCAAGTACCCATGGCTGTGTTTCATCAATATATTTATTAGTACGTGATACCAGTCCCCACAAGTCCCCTAATACCATACTAAATTGCATTTTCTCCATATTCTCTTCATATTTGTCTACTGTCTCTTCTGCAAATTGTATAAGAGCAGCATCAAATTCTGTAGATTCTGATTGTGTTACCGGGATAGCACCATCGAAATATTTATTTATCATAGAAACAGTACGATTCAATAGATTTCCTAGATCGTTGGCAAGATCAAAGTTAGTACGTTCTACAAAGGATTCTGGTGAAAAAACACCGTCTTGTCCAAATGGAAGCTCTCTCAGTAAAAAGTAGCGAGTTGCATCTAAGCCATAACGTTCTACCAGCATTTCTGGATAAACGACGTTTCCTTTTGATTTAGACATTTTACCGTCCTTCATCATAATGAAACCATGTGCAAATACCTTCTTCGGCAATGGAAGTTCCAGTGCCATTAGGAAAATCGGCCAATATATTGTATGGAAACGAACGATATCTTTTCCTACTACATGTACATCTGCCGGCCAAAACTTTTTAAATAGAGAATCATCCTCTGACAGGTAGCCTAATGAAGTTATATAGTTTGTTAATGCATCCACCCAAACATAAATGATATGCTTTGGATCACCCGGAACCGGGATACCCCAATCAAAGGATGTTCTAGAAACTGACAAGTCCTCAAGTCCCGGTTTAATAAAGTTATTGATCATTTCATTTTTGCGAGATTCAGGCTCGATGAATTCTACATTGTTTTCGTAGTACTCTAATAGTCGACCTGCATACTTTTTCATATTAAAGAAATATGATTCTTCTTTGACCTTGTGAACTGGACGTCCACAGTCTGGGCAATTGCCATCTTCTAATTGAGTTTCTGTAAAAAACGATTCACAAGGTGTGCAATACCATCCTTCATACTCACCTTTATAAATGTCTCCGTTGTCTAAAAACTTTCGGAAAATTTTCTCTACAGTTCTTTTATGACGATCCTCTGTAGTTTGTATAAAGTCATCGTAAGAGATATCCATTAATGCCCAAACCTTTTTAGCTGCAGCTGCAATCTCATTAACATAAGCTTGTGGTTCCATTCCAGCTTCTTGAGCTTTTTCTTGGATTTTTTGTCCATGCTCGTCCATTCCAGTTAAAAAGCGAACATCATAACCTCTTAGTCTTTTATAGCGTGCCATTGCATCAGAAGCTACCGTAGTGTAGGCAGTACCAATGTGGAACTTACCACTTGGATAATAAATTGGTGTCGTTAAGTAAAATGTTTTCCCTTGTTCTTTCAATTTCTTGTTGCCTCCAATGCGAATCTGTATTTATATCCTATATTCTATCTAAATGAAGTAGTTGTTTCAATCAATACTCAAATTCCTATTTGTCGAATTACCTTTCTAACTCTATTTATTTCCATAATTATGAAAATTATTACTATTATTTATATATATAACCAATAAAATAGGAATTTTATGTATTAGAAGTCATATTTTTATCATAAATTCTAATAAAATCAGAAGAATAATTATTGACCAATATGGTAGGACTTGGTATGATAGAGTACATAAAAGAGGTTTATGTCGAATTATGGCGAAAAATATACACTCTTGAGAGGAGAACTTTAAATAATGAAATCTACAGGTATTGTTCGTAAAGTTGATGAATTAGGACGCGTAGTTATTCCAATAGAACTACGTCGTACATTAGGTATTGCAGAAAAAGATGCGTTAGAAATTTACGTAGACGATGATAAAATCATCTTAAAAAAATATATGCCTAATATGACATGTGCTGTAACAGGAGAAGTTTCAGAAGATAACTTACGTCTTGTTGGTGGTAAATTAATTCTTAGCCCAGAAGGCGCAGAAGTATTAATTAAAGAAATTCAAAACAGCTTAAAATAATAATAATGTGAGTGTAGCATAGAAATCTTGCTACACTCTTTTTTATCGTATACTTTTAACTTTCATATAGATTCTTAATCTATATGGTATGCTTGATAAACTTCTCTTTTAGAAAGCCCTCTTTCTGCTGCTACTTCTTTAACTGCTTCCTTCGAACTGATTCCCTTTTCATTGATTAGCTTATTAACATGTTCTTCTAAGGTTACAGTTAGCCACCATTTTTCTTCTTCCATAATAGGCTCCTTGTTACCTTCGAGAACGATACAAAATTCTCCTCTAATCTCCGAGTTGTTTGCCCATTCTACTGCTTCCTCTAGCGTTCCTCGTAAGAATTCTTCAAATTTCTTCGTTAGCTCTCTTGCCAACACCACTTTTCGAGTTCCTTCTATTATAGTAAGCATATCCTTTAAAGAATCTTTTAATCGATGTGGTGCTTCATAGAGGAGAATAGTCTCTTCTCTTTTTTGGAGTTGGGATATTTCTAATTTTCTCTCTTTTTTATTTCTACTTAAAAAACCATAAAAGAAAAATGGTTGGGTTGAAATTCCTGAAGCAATCAGTGCACTAATAGCTGCATTTGCTCCTGGTATGGGAATAACTGCAAAACCTTCCTCCACGGCTTTTGCTGCAATATCTGCCCCTGGATCTGATATACAAGGTAGTCCAGCATCACTAACTAGTGCGACTTTTTTTCCGTTTCTAAGTAGCTCTAATATTTTTTCACCACTAACTTGCTGATTATGATCATGGTAACTCATTAAAGGTGTGCTTATTTCGAAGTAATTACACAGCTTTTTCGTGTTTCTTGTATCTTCTGCAGCTATAAAGTCTACTTCTTTTAGTAAACGAATCGCTCGCATCGTCATATCTTCTAAATTTCCGATAGGTGTTCCTATCAGATATAAACAGCTATGTAATTCTTGTTCTGTTGATTTTTGGGATTTCATCAATTTTTCCCTCCCATATATGCTTGTTTTTTCTGGCGTGTTAGCTGTTTGAATGCATATTCTGCTTTCATAGCCTCTTCTTTTGTATCATAGAACTCAAAGTAAATACACTTTACTGGCAGCCTACCTCGTGTATATTTAGCTCCCTTTCCCTTATTATGCACTTCTACACGTTTCTTTAAATCATTTGTGTAACCCGCATAATATGTACCATCCTTACATTCTAATACATAAAAGGTGTGTTGCCTGTTATTTTGCTCCATACAGCATCTCTTTTACTTCTTTTGTATATTCGCCATCCTCACCATATACATAGAGTGGAGGTAATATTTTTAAATCTGGTTTTCCATCCTTAATTCCCTCTATTAATAAGGTGTTCGCTTCCTTTCCTTGCTTTGGGTATACAAATTGAATTCTTTTTGGCTCTAAACGATTTGCTCTCATAGCAGTTACGATGTCTAATAATCTTCCAGGGCGATGGACAAATGCAGCCTTACCTCCCTGCTTTAACAGCTCACTCGCAGATTGGATTGCCTCATCAAGCTTCAAATGAATTTCGTGACGTGCAATTGCTAAATGTTCCTTTAGATTACGTTCGCTTGCTTCATTCGCTGGAAAATAAGGAGGATTACAGGTAACCACCTCATACTTTTCTACTCCAATTTTCCCTGCAATTCCAATTACATTATCCTGTAAAATCGTGATTCTTTCTCCAAGCTGATTATAATCTACACTTCTAGCTGCCATATTAGCTAGCCTTTCTTGGAGCTCAACTCCGATTATTTCTGCGTTTGTTCGAGCACTCAAAAATAAAGGAATTGCACCGTTACCCGAGCATAGGTCAACAATTTTGCCTCTTTTAATAGGAACATAGGTAAATCTAGCAAGTAAAACCGCATCAAGTGAAAAGGAAAATACAGAAGGACTTTGTATGATTCGTAAATCCTCTGCCAATAAATAATCCAATCGTTCATCATCTTTTAGCCATTCTTTCATTTTCTCAAACCTCCATACAAAACAAGAGACTGAGATCCACTTATGTGGTATTCAGTCTCTTGTTTTAACCATTTTGTTTATTTAAAAAAGATAAGCAAAATAGACAGTCTTCCTCTTTTCGAGGACTACCAAAGTGAACATGACATACATGATAGCCTTCTTGATAGAGACGAGCCAAATTATCATAGCCCTCTCCAATATCTGCTTTGTTCAACTGTCCTTTTTCTTGCATTTTCTCTTGAAGGATTTCTTTTTCATGTATTTCATCGAGTCTTTGTCGTAGATGTTTATTTTCTTCTTGCAGCGTCTGTTGTTCTTCAAGCATGATTGCTACAAATTCTTTTAAAGCTCGAAATTGGAGCTGCGTGGACTCTAATTGTTTTTCAAACTCTATTACTGTATCCAAAAAATTGCGGTCCATCACATATTCACCTCATTGCCTAGACCATTGTACTGGACTTTTAGCATAGTTAATAATTTCATCTAACGTGTAGTCTAGCACACGCATCGGATCATTAAATTCAATTCTTAAAATCCTTTCAAGTACATTCATACTTACTACTTTTCCAAAACCATCTGGAGTTTCAATTTTATCGCCTAGGTCTGGCATTTTTTCTCTTGCTGCTTCGTATTCATCATTTTCATACTTCAAGCAGCACATTAATCTACCACAAAGACCTGATATTTTTGATGGATTTAAGGATAGATTTTGATCTTTCGCCATTTTTATAGACACCGGCTCAAAGTCTCCTAAGAAGGTAGAACAGCAAAGCATACGGCCACAAGGACCAATTCCCCCTAGCATTTTTGCTTCATCACGAACTCCTATTTGTCGTAGTTCAATACGAGTTCTAAATACAGAAGCCAAATCTTTTACTAGGTCTCTAAAGTCTACTCGCCCCTCAGCTGTGAAATAAAAAATAATCTTGTTTCGATCAAATGTATATTCTACATCTACCAATTTCATTTCTAATTTTCTTTCTAGGATTTTTTCAGTTCCTAGAGCTAAGGCCTGAGCTGACTCTAAACGATTTTCTTCCACTTGGATTCGATCCTTATCAGTAGATGGTCTAACTACTTGCTTTAATGGCAGTACTACATCATTCTCTCCGACCTGTTTGATCGGTACAACGACTTTTCCGTACTCTACCCCTCTAGCAGTCTCAACAATGACATAGTCATCCTTTTCTAATGCATAGTCTACTGGATCAAAATAATATATTTTACCCGCTTTTTTAAATCGGACTCCTACCACATTATACAACACTATACCCCTCCTGCAGGCTAAGCATGAGCTGTTCCATCATCAGCGTCCGGTTCATATTTTTGTGAAGATTTTGCTTTGCTTGTAAAATTAATTCTAATTGTTTAGATAATTTTTCATAAGTTGTTTGCAAAGCAAATTGTTCCCACGTAGTAATCATTTCCGGATAAGTACAAGCTGCATCTGGAGTTGCTTTTATAGCTACTATATCACGATAAGCAAATAGTAGTAAATCTAATACTTGCTCTGCTTGTTCTTTCTCTTTAAGCAGTTGTCCAAAATCCTCATGAATACACATAAGTGCTTCATGAACATTTTTTTCAGCTGCTTGTACTAATTTTAACACTGATTTTCTTGTAAGTCCAAACTGCTCATCAGTTGACAAGAATAGAGCTTCTTCTACCTGATTCGTCATTCTACTTGCTGTAGAAGCCATAGAATCTGTTATTCCTTCCTTTATCAGTTGTTCCTTTAATACTGCATGGGGGATAGCAGCTAGGCTAATTTGCTGACATCGAGATCGGATGGTTGGAATAAGCGCATGAATCTTATCAGTTAACAAAAATGCTGTTATTTCACCTTGCGGCTCCTCAAGAAACTTTAGTAACGCATTAGAGGAACTATTATTTAAACGGTCGGCTTCATGTATTACATATATTTTTCTTCCACTTTCCATAGATGTTTTGCTCATCTCGTGTATCAGATCATCAATTTGATTTCTTTTGACAAACTGACCATCGGGTTCTAGCTGCATAAAGTTTAAATGATTATGCGATTTTAACCTTTTACAACTTCTACATGTTTCACATGGAACATAATTTGTCGGATTTTCGCAGAAAAGCAATTGTACAAAAAATTGCATCACTTTTTCTGCTCCAGTTCCTTTTGTTCCTTCGATAATATAAGCATGTCCTACTCTTCCTTTAGAAACCATTGCTTGTATTTGTTTAATCGCAGTTGGCTGAAGCTTTTCTATCCCTGTAATAGACCATTCCTCTACCATGCTTATATGTACCTTCCTTTCTATAAAAGCGCAAGCGTCCATGCTTCTCTATACAGCAAATGGGGTTGGCAAGAGGAGGCCGCCACCAGTTTACATATTGCTTTTCAAGAGACAAGACGCTGTAGCTAAACAATTCATAAATTATTGGATGCTTCTTATCTTTTAAAAAATCCCGTGTCTCGCACTGTGCGAAAACACGGGATGCTTACGTATATAAATTAATCAAAAGTCCTTTTATCTCGCCAATCCTATCTAGCAAATCGATTGAACTTTTTTCTTGATTTAGAATTTCTTCTGCTAGTTCAACTAGTTTTTCATCTATTGTTTCTACAATTTTAAGCTTTCTTCCTTCCCCAAAGCGATTCCAAGTATGAGATTGCTTTACCCCCATACCAAAATCAACAGCTTCTTGGAGAAATTTTCGAATAAGCATTTTATATTTAGCCATGTCACGTAAATTCCGAGAACGTGCTAATCTATCACCAGCAGTAGAAATATCTCCTAATAGTCTAGTCAACGTTTCCGTTTGCATTCGATGCTCTTGTTTAACTACCATTTGACCGAATTTCGCTGTTTGCGTATTGTTTGGTATCGTATTACGAATCTTATCGTGTCCAACACGTAATTCTTGGTTAATTTTCAAAGTTTTTTTCTATCCTTTCCTTCATTTTAAAAATGATGGAATTGTTCAATAGGAAGTACAAATACAGTTGCTCCCCCTACCTCTACTTCTACAGGGTATGGAATATAAGAGTCTGCATTTCCACCCATTGGAGAAACTGGCGCAACCATTTGCTCTCTTGAACGACAATTATCTCTAATTAATTCTAATGCAGAAGCCACTAAAGAGTCATCGGTACCTATTAGGAAAGTAGTATTTCCAGATCTTAAAAAACCACCTGTACTTGCAAGTTTTGTTGCTCTAAACTTTGCTTTCGTTAACGCATTTGATAACCGATTACTATCTTGGTCTTGCACTACCGCTACTATTAATTTCATCGAGACTCACCCCTAATTATATAATATATTCTTTCTATTATAACATGAATTATCTATTTTTTTCTAATTCTGATTTAGTAACTAAGTAAACTTCTTCTAAAACCTCCTCTACCTGCTTTGAAGCATCTATAGAGATAAAACGCTCAGGATATTTTTCTAATAAATGTAAATATCCCTCTCTAACTTTTTTATGAAAGGAGAGGCTTTCCTCATCAAGACGGTTTTTTTCCCTTTCCAGGTGAGCATTTATTCGAGCCAGTCCAACGCTTGGTTCAATATCAAAGTAAATAGTTTTATCAGGCATAGTATCTCCAATAGCAAATTGGTTAATCGAATATATCTTCTCTACCCCAATACCTCTGGCAAATCCTTGATAAGCCAGCGAGCTGTCGATAAAACGATCACATATAACAATTTTCCCTTGCTCTAGAGCAGGTAATATCACTTCAACCAGATGCTGTCTTCTAGCTGCAGCATATAATAAAGCTTCTGTATGGCTATCCATCATTATATGCTCTCTATCTAGGATTATGTTACGAATCTTCTCTGAAATCTTCACACCACCAGGCTCTCTTGTCATTACTACCTCGTAGCCTTCTTTCAATAACCTGCTACCAAGTAATTGCATGATAGTGGTCTTACCGGCTCCTTCTGGTCCCTCACTTGTTATAAAATACCCTTTTTTATTCACTATTAATCCTCCACAACATATATAAGCTTTTCTTCTAGTCGATGATGCCCTTGAAACGAAGCACCCTTATCTAACCATTCCTCTAATTGAGTCAACATAGATATGGTAATCTTCTCTCCAGGTAAGACTAGCGGTACACCTGGAGGATAGGGAATAATCATCGCTTTTGATATCCTCCCAATTGCACGTACATAGGGAATCCATTCTCCTTGTTTTTCATTTAAAAAACTAATATTCATCTGCATAGTAGAAACCTGCTTGTTACTATAATATTGTATATCCCTTGGCATTTTCGGCTCTTCTTTACTTAAATCATCTACTGCATTTTTTATCCGCTTTCTTACATCTGCAAACGAATATTCTTGATCATATTTTAATAATGGTAATATCAATAAAACCTGATAGGTATCAGCTAATTCTACATAGACATGATGAGCTTCCAACACTCGTTGAATTTGAAAGCCAGAATATTTTCCTACTCTTATCAATAGCTTTAATGGATCATCTACTTGTATTACTTCCAGCTGTTTAATTGTTTCTAACGCTTGAATAAACAGCTTTCTTTTATCCATTAGCTGTTTATAATCAATCTCACTGTATCTCTCTACATAACTTCGTGCATCATCTAAGGAGGCCATTAGCAAATACGATGGACTACTAGATTGTAGCATTCTTAAATATTTATTCACCTTTTCTACCAATGAGGTTGAATTGATGTGCAAAAAAGAACCCATGGTAAAAGCAGGCAAGGTTTTATGTGCTGATTGAACAACTATGTCTGCACCATAATTGATTGCAGAACTTGGAAAACTAGCGGAAGCTTGGAAGTGTGCACCATGCGCCTCATCTACTAAAACTAGTATCTCGTGTTGATGACATAGCTCGATTATTTCTTTTAAACTCTCCGTAGTAACTCCATAATAATTAGGATAAGTTAACACAACTGCCTTCGCATTTGGAAATTCCTCAATTGCCTCCCGAATTCCATCTACTGATACGGCTGTAGCAGTCTTTGTTCGATCATCCCACATAGGGTTTACAAAGATTGGTTCTACACCGACCAACTCTATAGCATGAAATATGGATTTATGCGCATTTCGTTGCACAATCAGTTGCTCTCCAAATTGACACACTGCATATATCATCGCTATATTTCCAACAGTCGTCCCATTCACTAAGAAAAAACTTTTTAAGGTCCCATATGTTTTTGATAATAAGTTTTCTGCTTCTTTGATAGCTCCCTCAGGGTAATGATAATCATCCAAACCATTTAATTCTGTAAAATCATACCCCATAGCACCCTTCATAAGACTTGGAAGAGTAGACAACAACCCATGTTTATGTCCCGGCACATGAAAGGAAATACTCCTATTTTGATAAAATCTTTCTAATGCTTCCACCAAGGGGCGTGATTCCTGCATTTTAATACCTCCAGTTACCTCTTACTATCTTTATTATACATGAAAAACAAAGAGAAAATGGTCTGCCATAGTTTCTATAAATTTTGTCTAAATGAAGAGTTATTAACGTTATTCGTTGATAAAATGCAGTTTACACTATTAAAGCCTTCCTTAGGATAATGGCACCTAATCGAAGACGGTCATTAGTAAACCACCCTCCAATCACTTTTTAAAAACAGAAAAAAACCGCCACCGATTGCTCGGTGACGGTCCTTCTATTGCCTAGCGACGTCCTACTCTCACAGGGGGAGACCCCCAACTA
>CAKQHO010000011.1 GCA_934234185.1 uncultured Psychrobacillus sp.
CAAGGAAATCCAAAGGATGATTTGCACAGCCTTGGCGGAAGATTTGCTTTACTGACGAAAGGTACGCTAGTAGGGAACCGATATATTCAGGTTCCGACACCGTGTATGACGTAAGTGAAAGACAGTTTTTTGTATAAAGTGCACCTGAATGTCTGATGATTTTTCCAGACGAAATGTCAGTACGATTTAACAGATTTTCCGAGTGTATTCCCGATTTTGGGAAGGAAGAAAGCGTGGTCCTGTGGGACTGCGCTTTTTTCTTTATGTTAATGTGTTTATACGCTAAATATTTTGAGTATATTTTATTAGTAACGAGGAGTGTTCTTTTTAATTTTTTCCTTTCAGTATGGTTTATTCGTTAACAGATAAACACACAAGAAAATTTATTTTGGAGTAAAGAATTTAATTCGTTAGGTTATTTGTAATAAGGATCAAATTATTTGGTGATTTTAAGGAAAGCCGCGATAGATAAATATGAAACGCTAGGCTCGATAATTTTACGACACAGTTGAAACAAATTGTTTAGCAAGAAAGCGAGGGAATTAAATGGAGAAATTAAAGAAAACACTTCATGACGAAAATAGTAGTAGGTGGATTGGCGACCCAGATTACTCTTGTTTAACCTGTTCTCACTCTATGAGTACTGACAATAATGAACTAATTTGTGTAGTATATTCTGCACATAAATTGGTTGATGAAAAGCACCTTTGTAAACAGTGGATTTAATGCATATTTCGTAGAAAGAGTGTCGCAATGAGAGGGGAACATATATCTTTTCAAGAGGAAAAGTAGCTTCTCTGTAGCTGATTTCGTGAAAATCAATTACCCAGAGGATAATATTAATTGCATTCTTAAATAATTGTTCTTTGAATAAATTAAGAAGGCCACACAAAATTCATGTATTAATCACTCCTCTAATTTGTTTTACCTTATATAATTCAAAATATTTGGGGTTAATATTATGAATCACTTTGAACAAAAGATGGTTTCTTCAGTAAACATGAGTATTTCTACGATGAACATTATGATAGCTATATTTGCCCGAATAACCAGATGTTACGCTATATAACCACGACGAAAGAAGGATATCGCCAATATAAATCAAGCCCAACGGTTTGAGCAAACTGTCCCTTCTTAACAGCATGGACAGTAAGTAAAAATCATACTAAATTGATTCAGCTTCATATTTGGGCAGATTATTTAGAAGAAGTCGAACATCTTCGACATCAACAGGAAATAAAATCAATTTATGCAAAACACAAAGAGACGATTGAACGTGTCTTTGCAGATGAGAAAGAAAATACTAGTATCTAGAAATGCCTACAAATTTAGATATATCACCACGTGTAAGCATATTCAATCAATGGAAGCTACTGCGTCTTAGTGTGTATAGATATCAAACTACAAATAACCTACAATTATTTCCAAGAGGATACATTGCCTGGGGATAAGGTAGTTGGAGAAAACCTAGTGAATAACACACTAATACAGAAAATGGGATACATTATTATGAGTAATGAAAATCCTGGTAAAGGTATAGCTGAGAAATACAGTAGCAACTGTAAGGGTTGAGAGGGTGTTCCGGGAAAGCTTTAATTTAAAAGATATCTAGGAAAAATAGGTGAAAAAGAAATAAAAAAAGTTTTTCATACCTTACAAATGCCATATATTAAATATAAAAACCCGGGAAGCTTAACTTATACTTTCCCGGGTTTAATATTAACGAAATTTTAATACAGCTTCCCTTGTCGATACAATACATTAGACAGCCGAATAACCGCATGGATATAGCAATTTTGACGAAGCGGTAATGGATCGCTGAAGTATAGTGGTAGCAGCATGTCCATCGTGGATTTCATTTTATCTAATAGCTGTTTGTATACTTCTTCCTCTGTGTAAAACTGTGTTTCACGTCCTTGCAGCCATTCTAGGTAGGACACAATTACCCCACCGGCATTGGCTAGAATGTCCGGTATGATGATAACACCCTTATTACTCAAGTATTCATCTGCACTCTTTGTGGTTGGGGCATTCGCACCTTCTACAATGATTCGTGCCTTTATATCGGCTTTATTGTCATCATTCAGCTGGTTTTCTAAGGCAGCAAGGAATAAAACATCGACATCCATCGTCAGAATTTCTTCTCTGCTTAAAATAGAAGCAGTGACTCCGGCTTCTTTTAACTGTTCCTCTGTAGTTGGGAGGTCTCCCTTATTTTCAGCAGAAAATTGGACGAGCGCCGAAATGTCTAGTCCCTCTTCATGATAAAGCGTAACATTGCGATCGCTTACTGCTACGACTTTATTTTGTAAATTAGAGCACTTGGCAGCCTCCAATGCCGTAACAGAGCCTACGTTCCCAAACCCTTGAACCGCTACTCTCAATGTTCGATTGGCATATTCCAACAGTGTTTTCGCAAAAGGATTATCAGAGCTAGCTAGCGTTTGCTCATGCTCCTTTGCATAATTGCTGAGCATATAGCGGAAGGTAAAATACACGCCCTTCCCAGTTGCCTCACGGCGACCTAAGGATCCCCCATTGGCAACGCTTTTTCCTGTAAAGCTGCCAAGGAATGGCTGGCCTTGGTTAATCTTTTTATACTCTGCCATCATCCAGTCCATCTCACGGTCCCCAGAACCAACATCTGGTGCCGGTATATCTCGATCGGGCCCAAGTATATCGTTAAAGGATCGAACATATTTGATACAAATACGATGGAGCTCCTTGGCGGTAAAATCTTTCGGATTAATGACAATCCCGCCTTTCCCGCCACCGAACGGAACATTATGCAGGGCATTCTTCAACGTCATCAGAAACGCTAAGTTTATTACCTCATCTTCATTCACCGATTCATGGAAGCGAATCCCACCTTTATACGGGCCAATGGCATCATTATGATGTACACGATAAGACGGAATTCGAACGACCTCTCCGCTTTCCAAAGGTACCGTTAAAAAGGCCTTATGTATCTTATTAGGCGTAGACAGGATGGCATTTAATGAGTTAAACGCCTTCAGTCGCATCTCTCCCTTTAGCTCCGGCAAAAAAGTATCGTTCTCTATTAAAGCGTTCAACGATTGCTTCACAATAGGAATTGTTTGTTTTTCCATTTATTCCAGCACCTCCGAAAAATTGTTCATCGCTGTTAGTTATACCCTAAATGAATGGGAAAAAACGTTGGAAATTTCTGAAACGTTGATGGATGGAATTTCATTTAAAATAAAAAAATAGATCTTTTAAGGAAAGCAAGTAAGATTCGTTGGAATAAGAAGATATTTTTCCATTTTTTATAATTTTTATATACTTAAAGTATTGCGTTTAGTAAGTTAAAAGGTATAGATGAATTATATAATGGCGGTAAATTAGTTAGGTAAAAACGGAGGTTTGGCAGATGGGAGTTTTTCGGGGAATTGGGAAAGCAGGGAATTTAGTTATTGGTGGAGCGGCAAAAAGTGGGGTTAAGCTAGTCAGTAAGGCAATATCTACGAAGAATGAAAAAGTTGGTCGTTATGTAGGTGAATTAGGTGATAGTGTCATCGATGCATCGAAAATAGCGGTAGATTCTTTGGGACAATTTGCAGACGGTACAGTACAAGGTGTTTATGGAATGATTAAAAAAGATAATTATCACAAGGAACACGGCTGGAGAGATATGAAAGACTCCACAGGACGTACCATAAAGGGCATAGGTTCAGGCATTACATACACCGTGAGAAGTACTGGTATTACTCTAAACGGAATACTAAACAACGACAAACAAGAAATTCTTCGCGGCGTCGGGAATCTAGGAAAGGTAGTGGTAGTGAGTACTTTTGCTATTGGTGTGATCGATATCCTAGATGGAACTGATTCTGCCCAAGCTGAGATGTTGGAGACTCGGAATGATCACCTCTCCGGTTTAGAGCATTTGGAAACTGGGGTTCCTTTTATAGCCCAAACGATAGAATTGCCAAATGGCGAGTTAATAGAAGGTACCTTCCCCGTGTTTGACTCTCCGTTTAGTGTTGTATTAGCGGAAGAAATGTATGTAGCAAGCGACAGCACACACTTTCAAATAGCAAACGAAACGCTTTACCTGGCAATACAAGATTCACCTCAGGTAGCAACAGAATTAGGATTATCCCCCATTGATGTAGAAGCATTGGGTAATGGAATAACTCCAGAAGATTATGTCTGGCACCATCACGAGCAACCTGGGGTTCTCCAGCTGGTGAACGAAGAGACGCACCAAAATACTGGTCACACAGGTGGCAGAGAAATTTGGGGCGGTGGTAGTGAATATCGGTAACTAAAGGATAAATTCTATTTCATACCTGCAGCAGTGTTTAGCTAGTCGGACAAACTCCATACTGTGTCGCAACAATAGCTCTACTATCTCGGATTTTTCTAGATAGAGAGCTATTTTTATTTGAGCAGAAGAAATGACGACTTTTTATCTACTTAATCATTTTATGATTAATACTAATGGAGTTTCATGTCCACTTGTGAGAATTAATTTATAATAATTTGATCCTATTTTTGATAGTAACTTGTTCTTTTTTGTTTTAATTATTCATTTTATTCTCAATAGATAATATTTAACTAGATAAGTATTTGTGATAAATTAGTAGATGGACATTATTTTGGTAATATAACAATTTGAGTGGAGGAATAGAGTTGGAGAGTAATAGAAATAGAAGGTTTTGGAGCAGCTTGATTGCATGTATGATGTTTTTCGCTTTACTGCTGCCGTTTTCAGCACAAGCTGACGTGCAACAAGCGTTTCCAACCAAAAATCTCGATGAAGGTAAGCTTGCGATTAAAGCAGCTATTGCGGAGCAAGCTCATATTGCACAAGGAGGACCAAGACTTCATAGAGATCTGCAGAAGGTATCTGGAAATGAGGAAGTAGATGTAATCATACATTTGTCCGAAAGACCGGTTGCTTTGGAGCAGGGAATTCAACAGCTCTCTGGTAAAAGCTTGAAAGCTGCTGCAGCTAGAAAGATAGAAAAAAAGGTAGTTTCTCAGCAGGAGCAGGTAATTACAGACCTAGAGAAAAAGGCTGTCGAGCTTTCTACTCATTACACATACAATACCGTGTTAAATGGCTTTTCAGCGACGGTAAAGGCGGATGATTTATCCAAATTATTAGAGGTAAATGGGGTAACATTAATAGAGCCCGATGCTACTGTATATGCCTTAGAAGAAAATATTTCCAAACAAACGGAAGAATTTCAGAAGAAGGATGGACAGGTAGACGCTGCCATGTCTACAAGTATTGAATTCCTCGGAATTGAAGGGCTTTGGAATGAAGGCTATGAAGGACAGGGTGTGAAGGTAGCTGTACTAGACACAGGTATTGACGCAGACCATCCAGAATTTGCAGGGATTTATAAGGGTGGAAAAAACTTTGTCAAGCATGATGGAAAATACGCTAAGCAAAGAGCCGAGGATGATGCTTCTGAAACGTTGCCGTCTGAACGAGCAGCAGGGGTAGCGGAATTCAATTCGAATGGTAGCTCGTTCTATACGTCACACGGCACTCATGTTGCTGGGACCATTGCAGCAATCGGTGCGAATAAATACGGAATAAAAGGAATTGCACCAAAGGTAGATCTTTATGCATATCGTGTATTAGGTGCTTATGGTAGTGGTTCTACATCTGGAATTATTGCTGCAATAGAAGAATCGGTGAAGCAAGAGATGGATATCATTAACCTTTCTTTAGGGGGAGGAAGCAATACAGAGGTAGATGCAAGTGCCTTTGCCATCAACAATGCCATGATGGCAGGTGTTATTTCGGTTGTTGCGACAGGAAACTCAGGACCAAACCGTGGAACAATTGGCACGCCATCCACTGCACGCTTAGGGATCGCAGTAGGAAATACCACGAATCCAGAAGCGGGTTATACCGCAAAGATTAATGTGGCAGCGGGAGATTACCGATATTCGAAGACAGCTAATATAATGGCAATGACCTTTGGGGTTGATGTAACTGCTCAACTAAACGGTGAGTATGAGCTTGTCTCCATTCCTGGCTTTGGGGATGTAAAGGATTTTGAAGAGGTTGACGTGAATGGCAAGGTGGCACTCATTTCTCGAGGCAGCATTGCATTTGTCGATAAGATTGCGAATGCCAAAAAGAATGGAGCAGTTGCAACGATTATTAATAATAATGTTGGAACCGATCCTTCTAATGTTGCATTGGGAGATTCCTTTGAGCTTCTACCAACCTTTGATATTTCTCTACAAGATGGTGATGAGCTTAGAGCAAAGATAGCAGAAGACGAAGCAACTGTGACCTTTACAGAAGTGTATAAGGAAATAAGTGCGGGAGATGACGTAAATAGCTCCAGCTCTCGTGGACCTTCCACGCCAAACTTTGACATCAAGCCAGATGTTACAGCGCCTGGAACAAATATCATGTCCACGATTCCTATGTACAAAGTAGATTTTCCAGAAGTATCGTATGATCAAGCCTATGATCGTAAAACGGGAACATCCATGGCAACTCCTCATATTGCCGGAATTGCTGCGCTGATCAAGCAGGCACATCCAAAGTGGAGTCCGTTTGATGTAAAAGTTGCCTTGTCGAATACGGCTAAGGTATTGGATACAACGAAGTATGATGTTTTCTCTCAAGGAGCAGGGCGTGTAAACGCATATGCTGCAGCACATCCAGAAATTCTTGCCTATGCAATGGATAAGGCAGTATTAAATGCTGAGGGAGATATAGTTGATAATATCAAAGGAACTGTTACCTTTGGACCGCAAAATCTGAAAGACTCCGATATCGAAGTAACGAAGCAAATTCGTGTGAAGGATATTACAGGCAACGGTGGAACCTACCAGGTCTCGGTAGAAGTAAACAAAGGATTTGGAGACGCTAAAGTAACGGTGGATACCCCTTCATTTGTATTAGATGGGGAGCAGGATATACAGGTTACGTTAACTGCTTCTCAGGCAGAAGCAAAGGTCGGAGATGAAATCCAAGGTTTTATTTATATCCAAAAGGATGGTGTGGAAGTCTCTTTACCATTTGCTGCTGACTTCAGTGGTATTCCTGTAGAGATACAAAATTTAAAAATCTCTGAACCCGATCTTTCTTTTGACGGAGATGGCGTAAAGGATTCGGCAATATTATCCTTTAAGACAACTGGAGAAATGAAACAATTTAACGTGGAGCTATGGGATATACAAAACCCAGAGGGCGGACTATTTGAGGATGGCTATATTGGCTATCTTACTGCACCACAAGAACTGCAGGCAGGTAGCTATGCGCTAGATATCACTGGTTCTTATACTCCTTGGGGTAGCACACGGCAAGTGCCTATTCCCGACGGTCTATATACCATTGACCTAAGCGGCAGCACAGCAACTGGTATTGTTTCAGAATATGTTGGACCGGTAATTGTGAAGACGACCAAGCCAAAAGTAGAGGCTTCCTATTTTGACGGAACGCTGGAAGGACAAATTACAGACAAGTATATTGATTACAACGAGATATTAGCAGAATACAGCCTAGACTATGACTTACATAGCAAGCTATCAGCTTCCTATATAATGGAACGCTCTGATGGCACTTCTGTAACAGAACAAATAGTAATAGAAGAGGATGGTTCATTCTCCGTCCCTGTTGTGGCTGGTAATAGTAGCCTGCTAAAAATAGTCGTGACAGATGCTGCTGGGAATAGCACAGAAAAAGTGATTGATCCAGAGGAAGAGTTAAAAGTAGAGGATGTAACTTTAGCTGTGGGGGAAACAAAGCACTTAGCAGTGAAGTACTCCAGTAATGATACAAATGAAGTAGATATAACAGAAGAAGCAACCTATACAGTGGCTGATGCAGCAATTGCAACGGTAACGGCAGCAGGCAAGGTTACAGGAGTTTCTGCAGGTCAAACAACTATCAAGGTTTCCTATCGAAGTTTGGAGAAAACTGTTGCAGTAGAAGTTACTGCACCGGCAACACCACCTGGAAATGTTGGTACTCCTCCAGTGATTCCGCCTGGACATGGAGGCTTACCAGTACCAGCTGAACCTGTTCCGGCACCGGCACAACCAGAAAAACCGACAGCCCCTGTATTACCAGAGTTCAAAGATGTAAAAGGGCATTGGGCAGAAAGCTATCTGCAGCAAGCAGCTTCTCTTGGAATCATCAAGGGCTACGAGGATGGTACAGTTAAACCTAATGCACCGTTGACTAGAACTCAAGCAGTATCTATCATGATACGCGCTCTTGGAATACAAACAGACAAGGTTGCCCCATTTAGCGACATAAACAACTATGCAGCTGCCACTCAAAAGGAAATTGCAGCAGCATATCATTATGGCATCATTAAAGAAAACGACGGCAAATTCCGTCCGGGTAATAAAGTAACTCGTGCACAGCTGGCATTAATGCTTCAACGTGCATATGAAGTGAAAGCCGGCCACACATATAGAGCTAGCAGCACTGCCCCATTCACTGACTTCGGTGGGTACGACCAAGAAGCCATTGATGCAATCTCTATGCTATATGAATTACAAATCGTATCTGGAAACGAAGGCATGTACATGCCGACACAAGCTACGACTCGTGCCCATATTGCCAAAATGATAGTGAACTTTCTAGCGGAAATAGAGGATTAACGATTGACGACGGAACTACCGACAAACTCCTGGAGCTTGTCGGTAGTTTTTTTATATGTTGAGTGATGAGGTTGTTCTAGTTACTTGCGGTTTAGGTAGATTTATTTTCGAAAGTGATAGGATTACTTGCAGTTATGCAAATGAAGGACTTTCAATTAGTGCTATTTATTTCCTAGGATTTACAAATAACGACTTTTTACTTACAAAAACATGGCATATTTCATCTTTTTCCCATTAAAAAAACTTTTTGTATAATCTAATTTTTATAAAAAATTGTAAATTAATTTACTTTTAAGAAGGTATTTTATCATATGGTGGAGAATAATGTAGTATACACAGATAAAGGGGGAGAAGAATTGATTCAACGTGCAAAGGTAAGCAAGAAGTATACTGTCTATGGGAAGTATGGGGAGCTATTAGTTGGCGGTAGAGTAGAACAAACAAGGCCAGAGTCACATATATGTAGTGGCTATGATTTGCAGCTAACGGAAGTGTTGAAGAAGGAAGCGGATGCGGTAATGATTTTATTAAATCCAGGTAAAAAAGTTCCACTCTTCGATTTTGAAGCTGGTGGATGGAAGAAAACCGTACCAGATTTAACGCAGGCGCAGCTTATCCTGCTAATGGAAGAAATGCAATGGAAGAAGCTAACGATTCTTAATCTCTTTGATATCTGTGTTGGTAAGGTGGAGGATTTTAATTTGCTCCTAAAGATTTGTGAACGTACGTATATTGCTCACTCTCTCTTTTTAAAAGACCCCCTAAGGTGGAAGAAAGAGATTGCTTCTGCTAAAAGGCTGCTATTCGGCTGGGGAGCAAGACCGGAAGCACGAAAACTGGCGAGTGAATGTGGATTGTCACCTCAGGAAGGCATCCTGCCAAAACATGGCAAGCAGCCGATTGCTGTCTGGGATGAGAAAAAGGGCTATCCAAAGCATCCGTTCCAATACAGTCCGGTGAAATGTGAACAGTGGCTAGTCGGTATGGTTGAGGCTATGAAAAAGAATGCAGTAGAAGCGCCAATCTAATAAATAGCTTTAAGCGTCGATTATGCTTCCAAGGAAGATATGGGTGGACGCTTATTTTTTATGTTCGGATAAAGGGATGGGTTAAACTTGAAATGATCAGGTTTAAATACATAGAAACGGGTATATCTTCCATAAATACTTGGATAGCAGTGTATTCCCTGAAAAGCAACATGGACTTGGTTCAGCGGTACATTCATAAAAAGCAGAAAAAAGGGACGGAGACAATTGCGCTCCATCCTTTTTAACTTCAGAAATCCTAAAACTCAGTATTCTAGATTTTGTCTAAAATAAATCTATCTATCCTAGATGAGAACAAAAATTTCAATGGAATAAATACTCTTTCTTTCAAAAAAACTGTATAATAAAAGGTAGCTAAAGCCGAAAGAGGGGAATCTTGTTGTCATCGATTAATCAGCAGCTTTACGACTATCTTATCGAACAAACACCCAACATCACGAAAAAATGGTTTTTGGAAAAGCAGAAGCTTAGTGGAGTCTATTATTCTAATAACCCAGATCCGCAGGTAGACGAGTTGCTGAAGGAACAGCATCGATTGACAATAAAGACTGCTGTTTCTGCCTTTATCGAAAATGATGACTCTTTCCGGCCCTTATTAGAAGAGTGGGCAGAAAGGGTTGCAAGAAGCCGAGTAGAAAATAACATACCGATTCATGAGGTTATAGAAGCATTAAATAAAACAAGAGAAACAATCTGGTATTTCCTTGAAAGATTCTGTAAGGAGCATGCCAAAAGCGTTACCAATGAATATATACTTCACTGGAGCGTAGTCTACAATACAACATTCGATTTGTTAATCTATCAATTCTCTAAGCGCTATTATACACTTTCTAATAATAGACTTATTGCTCAGCAATCACTTATCCTAGAGCTTGGTGCACCGATTATTCCCATACTTCCAAAGGTAGCTATCCTACCAATAGTTGGAGACATCGACACCTTTCGCGCCAAAAATCTACTAGAGGAAATACCTCAAAAATGTGTACAACTAGGCCTAGAAACTCTATTCATAGATATCTCTGGCGTCTTCATTATCGACACCATGGTAGCAAACGAACTCTTTAAACTAACAGATATCCTACAACTTCTGGGTATCCAGCCAGTCCTCTCTGGCATCCGTCCAGAGGTAGCCCAAACGACGATCCACCTAGGGATCAATTTCGGTTCCTTAAAAACCTACAGCTCCCTACAGCAAGCACTAAAGATAACGAACGTATATGGGAACACCTAACCACCAGTACTGGTGGTTTTTTATTTGGGTGGAGGGAAGCTTGCTACTGATAAAAGTGTTGGAATTCCAGTAAATTTCCGATAAGTTACTAAACCAGGAGCGAAAGTTACTAAATCGCAGTGAAAGAGACTAAATCAACTGTGAAAATGACTAAACTATTGATGAAAGTTACTAATTGGTTTTGAAAGTTACTATTTATAAAAAGCCTTCTACCGATCGAGAAACGAGCTCTAGTATCTCCGCTTTTTGCAAGCAAAAAGCGGCCCATTGCCAAAGCCACCTTTGTTGGCAGGGTGAGATATAGAAAAGGCATGATCTACTGACTTAATTGGCAAGTATTTCTACGTGAACCGCAAGTAAATCTACCAAAAGCGCAAGTAACTGCCGTCCAACCGCACGTAAATTCAGCGGAACCGCACATAACTGCAGGTCGACCGCAAGTAAACCGAGCAGAACCGCACGTATTTCCTTTTTTATCCATATAAGATAGCTGCATTAAGGTTTCGCAAGTATTTCTACGTAAACCGCAAGTAAATCCACCAAAAGCGCAAGTATTCCCCGGATAACCGCAAGTAACTGCCGGCCAATCGCAAGTAAACTCAGCAGAACCGCACGTATTTCCTTTTTTATCCATATATGATAGCCGCATTAAGGGTTTTGCAAGTATTTCTACATAAAGCGCAAGTAAATCCACCAAAAGCGCAAGTAACTGCCGGCCAACCGCACGTAAATTCAGCAGAACCGCACGTAACTGCCAACCAACCGCATGTAAACGAGCATAACCGCACATATTTCCTTTTTATACCAACTCAAAAGTAACCAAACTATCTTTTCTCGTAAATAAAATAGGAGATTCCCCTCTGCTTGTAGAAGTAGTACAAGGTAGAAAGGGGAAATTATATATGAAGCCAAAAGTTTTTATTGCGAAACCGGTTCCCCCGGAGGTCGAAGCTTATATTGGGGAGCATTGTGAATATAGAATTTGGGATAAGGAGGAGCCTATTCCGGAATCGGTTCTATTAGAGGAGTTACAGGATGTAGATGGATATCTTGCTCAGCATGCGCATGTGACGGAAGAGCTGCTGCAGCAGTTTCCTCGTTTAAAGGTGGTCAGCAATGCGGCGGTCGGCTATGATGGGCTGGATCTGGAAGCGATGAAGAAGGCGAGGGTGCTTGCTACTCATACTCCGCATGTACTGGATGAAACGGTAGCGGATCTTGCATTTGCATTAATGCTTTCTAGCTCTAGAAGGATTGCAGAGTTGAATAACTTTGTGAAGGCAGGGAAGTGGCAAAAAGGCACTCAGGCGAAGGAGCTATTTGGCATGGATGTTCACCATGCCACACTTGGGATCGTCGGAATGGGAAGAATCGGAGAAAAAATTGCGAGAAGAGCGGTCTTTGGCTTTGAGATGAACGTTCTCTATAATGCTCGCTCCAGAAAGCCTGAGCTAGAGGAGCAGTATCAGATGAGCTATGCAGAGCTAGATACTTTATTGGCAGCGTCTGATTTTGTCGTACTTATTGTCCCGTTAACTCCGGAAACAGAAAAGCTAATCGGTGAAAGGGAGTTAAAGTTGATGAAAAAGACAGCCTTTCTGATTAACTGTGCACGCGGAAAGGTGGTTGATGAGCAAGCGCTTATCGCTGCGCTGGAGCAAGGAGAGATACTAGGGGCTGGACTAGACGTATTTGAACAGGAGCCCGTATCTTCGGAAAATCCATTGCTCCGCATGCCTCACGTAGTTACCGTCCCCCATATTGGTTCAGCTACTGCTCAGACAAGAGATGCTATGGCGCAGTTGGCTGCTGAAAACTTAGTAGCTGGTGTCACAGGAAGCATTCCGAAATATGTGGTCCCAGAGCTGAAGTGTTTAGTTGAATAGTAAGAAGAGAAAGCTATGAAATTTTTCGTAGCTTTCTTTTTTTATGTCTTATAAATTAATAGTTATTTGATAATAAGATAATTTTATGACATTTTATTCCATATAATATAATTATATGCTAAGGTTATGAGTATTAATGATTTCCGAAAATTAACGTGATTAGGACTTTGGACTGAAAAAGGAGTTTAATAATGAAAGATATTGAAAACGATGAGTTTTTTCATACCTTGTTTGATTGTATATCTGAGGTGACACTTTATTTAGATATTACGGGAAAGATTGAAAAAGCAGACCCTAATCTTACGAAGATGATAGGTTATTCTGTAGAGGAATTGGTAGCTACTCCACTACATGAGTATTTAGTAGAGTCCGAACAAAATATATATGGTCAAATGATACAAGAGGTTATTCAAGGCAAGCCGATAAATATGGATTCCATTTTTCTACATACTAATGGAGAGAATATCCCGGTTCACATGATATTGGTTCCGGTTAGAGTAGAGGGAAGCGTGACTGGGGTTTTAGGGGTTATAAAGGAAAGAGCAGAAGTTCCAGCAATGGAGAGCAATTCTATCCTCTCGATAGACAAGTTTAAATCTATTGCCGAAGATGCGATTGTGGGAGTTTATATAATAAAAGATGAGCATCTTATCTATGGTAATCCCTATTATCATCAACTATTAGGTACAAAATATCCGGAAGTTAACTTTAATGTGTTTAACTTTATTCATCCAGACGATTTACAACAGACTTATACGGCTATCAATTCTCTAGTAGACGGAGAAGTAGGCATTACCCATCATGCTCGTTTAGTTCGTCCGGATGGAACTAGAACAATGGTAGAGGCACATTCAAAATTAATCTATTTAGACAAGGAACCTCTTATTTTAGGCACTGTTATAGACATTACAGAGAGAGAAAAAGCACGAGAGCGAATCAACTATCTTTCTTATTTTGATGATTTAACCGAGCTTCCAAATCGCAAGTCCTTTGAAGAAACGTTGGAAAGAGATATCATTATAGCTAAGACGTTGAACCAAAAACTATCTATTATGTATTTAGATTTGGACCGATTTAAATATACAAATGATGCTTTGGGACATTATGTAGGAAATAAACTATTAAAAGCTATTTCTAAACGCTTCCAAATTGTGCTCGGCGATAAGTATCAGCTGTTTAGAATTAACGGAGATGAATTTGCAGTCATTGCCGCTGACTGTGTAAAGATTAATAGCGTAGTGGAATTGGCCAATCAATTAATTAGTGCGATGGAGGATCCTTTTGTCGTAGACTCTTTCCAATTATTTATGACAACGAGTATAGGTATAAGTCTCTTCCCAACAGATGGGGAAGATTCGATTTCACTTATGAAAAAAGCAGATGCTGCCCTTTATCATGCCAAACAAGAAGGGAAAAATACGTATAGAGTATATTCCTCCACTATGGATATACAATCATTTAGAGCATTTAAGTTAGTTTCTGATTTCCGTTCGGCATATGAAGAGGACCAGCTAGAGTACTATTTTCAACCAAAGGTAAATCTAGACACCTATAAAATTGTTGGTGTAGAAGCGTTATTTAGATGGAATCACCCAGACTGGGGAGCACTATCACCAAAAGAGTTCCTTCCATTTATTGAAGATCAAACGCTCTTAAGTCATGTAAGCAAAAAGATAAACTGGAAGATAGCGGAGCAAGTTAGCTCTTGGAATGAGAGGGGTCTACTACATATACCGGTATCTACGAATTTATCAGTCAAACGATTTTTTGAATCCAATCTGGTAAAGAATTTTCAAGAAGTTTTAATGGAAACAAAGCTGGAACCTGAGTTTGTAGAGATAGAAATAACGGAAGCCTCGATGCTAGAAAATGAAAAACTAATGTTGAAGACGTTAAGTGATCTAACGAAAACAGGAGTATCGATATCCTTAGATGATTTTGGTACTGGGTATTCTTCCCTTTCGTATCTCACCAAGTTTAAAAAATATATTAGTACGTTAAAAATCGATAGTTCTTTTATTGCAAATTTACAGGCGGATGTCCAGCATGAGTCTAATCTAATTACCCAGGCTATGATTAAGCTTGCCGAAGTATTACAGATGAACATTGTTGCAAATGGAGTAGAAACCTATGAGCAGCTAGAGCTTTTAAAGGATATGGGTTGTAAGGTTGCCCAAGGGAAGCTGTTTTCAGAGCCTTTGCCAGCTGCCGAATTTGAAAAGCTACTACTGGACGGTACTATTCACCTTCCCCTAGCTTCTCAGTTGAAAGCGGTTCGAGTAGAAGAAAGTAGGAATTTCTTTCGAATTCCTCTTCACTTTCCTCTAAGTGGCTCGATGACTCTTACGAGAATTAATGGGCGCAAGGTGGATGTAGGACAAACTACCGTTTTAATAGAGGATATTGGATTGGGTGGTCTTCGATTTTTGTCGGATCTCAAGCTTACGGTAAACCCGAACATTATCTTGGAATTTGAAACTATCTTATTTGCGGAACCCTTGAAGCTACTGGGATCGATTGTCTGGGCATTAGAAATAAAACCAGACATTTACCAATATGGCATAGAATTCTCCATAGTGGAGGGAGAGCGTACTATCCTTACTCCCCTTCTAAATAAACTTGCTATCAATCTTCGAAAAGCTCCCTTAGTGCCCGATTGTAGCTTTATCACAGAGGATCGATATACTTTTATTAAGAATTTACGTAAGTAAGAAAGAAGCTTTAAGTGATGGAATTAGTAAAATATATACTATCTTAAACACTCCTAATGGGGTGTTTTTTGTTTACTATTAATAAAATAATATTATGTTTTTGTTTATATTGATAATTTTTCATTTTTATAGTAGTATAATATCAATTTGAAAATAATAATTAGGTCTTTTTATTCACATCAGGAGGTAACTAATGAATCAAACAAGTAGAGAGGGGTTCTCCCATTCTTTGGTCGATGATATTCTCGAAATAACAATTTTTATAGATAGTGAAGGTATTGTTGGGAAAGTAGATGAACATCTGTCTAAATTAATTGGGTATCCAGTGAAGGAAATTTCAGGTACACCGCTTGTCAATTATGTTAAAAATACAGAACAAGAAATGTATCAAAAGAAATTCCAAGAGGTTTTGAATGGGAAACCTGTCAATATAAATTCTTATTTCATACATAACAAAGGGGAGAGTATCCCTGTACAAATGATATTGATTCCATCCACAGTGGAAGGGAAAATAACTGGTGTTATTGGATTTGTTAAATCCGAAGCTCCTAATAAAAGCTCGAATATTTTTAGAACAATTGCAGAAGATGCTTTGGATGGTGTTTACATTCTTCAAAATGAGCAACTAATGTACGGCAATCCATATCTCCATCAATTACTTGGAACAAAGTATCCGGAAGAGCATGTGAATATCCTTCATTTCATTCATCCGGAAGATCTCCACAAAGTGCGTTCTACTATAGAGTCGTTAACAGACGGAGCGGGGATAACTCATTTTGCCCGAGTGATTCGTAAGGACGGTTCGCAAGTTAATGTAGAAATACAGTCTAAATTAATTAATATGGACAAAGAACCGATGATTTTAGGCACAGTTAAAGATATTACGGAGCGAGAAGTAGCTCGAGAGCGTATTTATTTCTTGTCCTATTACGACGAATTGACGGAGCTGCCGAATCGAAAGTCCTTTGAAGAAACATTAGAGAAAGAAATGATCATTGCTAAAACGTTACATCAAGGGTTATCCATTATGTATCTGGATCTAGATAGATTTAAGCAAATAAATGATGCGCTTGGACGTGATGTAGGAGATGAATTATTGAGGGCTATTTCTAAACGTATCCTCATGATACTGGGAGATCAACATCAGCTATTTAGAGTTAGCGGAGATGAATTTGCCATTATCTCTTCTTCCATTGATAAGATTACCCACTTAGCAAATCAAATTATTCGTACAATGGCAGAGCCGTTTCTTGTAAAATCGAACACATTATATGTTACTACAAGTATTGGAATAAGCTTCTATCCAAAGGATGGAGAAAGTATCAGCTCTCTTTTGAAAAAGGCAGATGCTGCTTTGCAACATGCAAAGAATACAGGGAAAAATAATGTTAAAATATATGCTTCCACCATGGATATACAAATATCTAGAGCATTTCAGCTAGAATCTGATTTCCGTTCAGCTTTTGAAGAGGGGCAACTAGAATTTTATTTCCAACCGAAGGTAAGGCTAGAGAACAGTAAAATAATAGGAGCAGAGGCGTTCGTTAAATGGAACCATCCAAAATGGGGATTGCTATCCTCAGAAGAGTTTTTTCCAATTATTAAAAATCATCATTTACTTGAAACAGTAGTTAAAAAAATGACTAAAAAGCTAATTATTCAAATAAAGGAATGGCAGAAAAGGGGGCTACCTCCGATACCTGTGTCTACCAATTTATTGGCAAGTCAATTGATGGATGAAAGTTTAGTCAGTGCTATTCAGGAGGTGATGATCGATACGAAGCTTGATCCAGAGTTTTTTGAGATGGAGTTTACCGAAACCTTTATGTTCAATGAAGAAGTGACGTTAATCGCATTAAGGGATCTACAAAAAACAGGGATCACCATTACATTAGATGACTTTGGGACAGGACAATCCTCTCTATCCTATTTAACTAAATTTAAGAACTATATACATGCGATAAAAATAGATCGCTCGTTTATAGCAAGTCTAAGTATAGATACAGATACCAAGGTGATTATTGAAGCTATGCTTAAGCTTGCAGAAGTGCTACGTATGCAATCGGTAGCGGTAGGGGTAGAAACATACGAGCAACTTCAACTCTTACAGGAGGCAGGATGTAAGATCGCCCAGGGTGATTTATTTTCCAAACCTCTCCCAGCTACTATGTTTGAAAAGCTTTTAAAAAATGAGATGATACATATCTCTTTTCCTTCCAAAGGGGAGGGAAAGAAATTTGAAGAAAGTAGGGACTTTTTTAGAATTCCCCTTTATTTTCCGCTAAGTGGCACCATGACTCTTACGCGAATTAATGGCCGTACAGTAGAGACTGGGCAAACAAAGGTATTAATAGAAGATATCGGATTAGGAGGTCTTCGCTTTTTATCAGACTTGAAGCTTACAGTAAACCCAAATATCATATTGGAATTTGAAACGAACTTATTTGGTGAACCGATAAAGCTCATAGGCTCCATCGTTTGGGCAATGGAAATCAAAACAGAAATTTACCAATATGGCTTGAAATTCACCATTGATGATCAGGAACGCTCCATTATTACACCAGTTTTAAATAAACTCGCGATCAAGCTCCGTAAAGCCCCCTTAGTCCCTGACTGTAGCTTTGTAACGGAGGATCGGTATGTTTATATGAGGAGTTTGAGGAAATAAGGATTTAATATTTTTTAGAGCATTCCAAATGGAGTGTTCTTTTTTTTATCCGTTAAAAATAATTTAAAGCCCTACTTACTTATTTATTAAAGAAAGAGTGGCGTCAAAAGTTATCTTAGTATAATAAAAAATGGTATTAACTTGAAAAAAATTAAAGTTATATGCATATAAATGTTTTTTGAAAATAATAATTGCTCTTGTTATAAATATCTTTCTTTAAATTTTCTATAAATTCTAAATTGACAAATAAAATAAGGTATATTATGTTATTAATAATTACCATTTATGCATAATAATTATACTATATCGGTAAAAGGGGTGTTTGGATGAAGCAGTTGCAGCTTCCAGCTTTTGAGTTTACGGAGGAGCAGAAGTCGTTTCGGCAAGAGGTACGACAATTTTTGTTAGAAAAAAAGGAGAAGGGGACGTTTTCGGTTCATGCAGATTCCTGGCTTAGTGGCTATAGCTCAGAGTTTTCTAGAATGCTAGGGGAAAAAGGTTGGATAGGGATAACATTTCCGAAGACATATGGTGGCCAGGAGCGTTCTACCATTGATCGGTACATAATAACGGAGGAGCTGCTAGCCGCTGGAGCACCGGTTGCGTCTCATTGGTTTGCAGATCGACAGTCTGGTCCACTTCTTTTGAAATTTGGGACTGATGAGCAGAAGGAGTTTTTTATTCCCCGAATTGTACGAGGAGAGTGTTACTTCTCCATTGGCTTATCAGAGCCTAATTCAGGCTCGGACCTAGCATCCTTAAAAACTACTGCTACAAAAGTAGATGGGGGCTGGTTAGTAAATGGTATGAAGACCTGGACCTCAGGAGCACACCATTCCCATTACATGATTACACTTTGCAGAACAGCACCACAGGATGCAAACAATCGTCATGGAGGGATGAGTCAGCTGATTATCGATTTAACATCTGAGGGTGTTACCATTCGTCCAATCCAATTTTTAACCGGTGAACATCATTTTAATGAAGTTTTTCTTGAAAGCGTTTTCGTACCGGATAATCGGTTGGTTGGTGTAGAAGGGGACGGGTGGGCACAAGGGTTGACGGAGCTGTCGTTTGAGCGAAGTGGACCGGAAAGGATTTTGAGTACGTTTCCCCTTTTGGAAGAGGCGATTCGAATTCTAAAGGAAAAGGGTGATCACCGAGGGTTAATGGAGGCTTCTAAGCTCGTAAGTAGAATGTGGTCACTTCGTAATATGTCAATGGGAATTGCAGCTATGCTAGAGGATGGAAAGGACGTAAACCTTGCAGCGGCGCTAGTAAAGGATTTAGGGAACAGCTTTGAGCAAAAAGTAGCAGAGATAATTCGGCTTCTTCTACCGACAATGCCTGATAAGCACGAGGAGGATTTATATGCTAGATTGCTAGCTGAATCCATTTTGCATGGTCCAGGGTTTACATTGCGAGGAGGAACGACAGAGATTCTACGAGGAATTGTGGCAAAAGGAGTGATTTCTGCATGAGTGAGATGAAGGGATTCATTGAGGACACGACGGAGAAAATTTTGAAGGACCTTTCTACGAAGGAATCTAGAGAGAGATTCGAAGAGGGAGAGTGGAGTAGTAAGCTGTGGAGCACGGTTCAGGAATCAGGGCTTACTCTTTTAGGTATCGAGGAGGAACGCGGAGGGGTAGGTGGAGATTTGGAGGATATCTTTTCTATCCTAAGAATTGCAGGAAAGCATGCTGCAGCTTTACCGTTAGCTGAGGTAATTTTCGCGAACCAATTCCTTGCTGGGCAAGAGGGGGAGGTAGAAGACAAGCTTCGTATCCTTCATTTTAACGAGGATGGAAAGGATATTTTGGATCATGTTCCCTATGCAAGATATGTGGAGGAAATAATACTAGTTACGAAAAATAGGTACTATACGATGGAGCCAACTGTCATTCAGACTGCTGAAAATCTAGCGGCAGAGCCAAGAGATAGCGTTCGCTGTGTGAAGAAGGAGGCCCATATGCTATCGGGTTCGTTCGAGGAATTAAAAAAGGAATATGAGCGATATCTTGCGATGAGCCGTGTGGCAATGATGACGGGAGCAATGGAAAGTGTGCTGGCCTTATCGGTGTTTTATTCCAAGGAGCGCCAGCAATTCGGACGACCACTTCACCGTTTTCAGGCTATTCAACACCATTTAACTGCCATGGCCGGAGAGGTGGCAGCAGCATTTGCGACATTAGAGGCGACAATAAAGGCATATTCCAAGGACACGTTGGGTGAAAGAGTAGCAATGGCCAAAATAGAGCTTTCAGCAAATGCAAACGTTGTGGCGAAAGCTGCTCATCAGCTGCATGCCGGAATCGGAATGACATATGAGCATGAGCTGCATCACTTCACGAGAAGGCTTTGGTCATGGCGTGAGGAAGCTGGCAATGAAACCTATTGGGCAAATCACCTGGCTGATATCTATTTAGCTCGGGAAGAGTCCATCTGGGAATCTATTACGGAAGTGAAAGGAGTAGGGGCAAATGTCGGATCTATTATTTGAGGTAAAGGATGAAATTGCGACGATTACGTTAAATCGCCCGGAGGCGCTTAATGCGTTTAGCGGGGAGATGCTGGACCTGTGGATAGAGGCGCTGGAAACTGTAAGAGATTCAGAGGATATCGCTGTACTGATTGTCCAGGGAGCAGGGAAGGGCTTCTGTTCCGGAGGAGACATAAAAGAGATGATTGCAGGCAAAGGCTTCTATAAATCTGATCAGGACAATATCTCGAAGGGGATTAATCGAAAAAATTCTCTGTGGAAAAAGGTGCAGCGTATTCCGCTTTTATTGGAGGAGATTGATAAGCCAGTAATTGCAATGGTACATGGAGTTGCATTTGGAGCTGGTCTCGATATGGCACTTATGTGTGATATTCGATTTGCGGCAGAGTCGACAAGGCTGTCCGAAAGCTATATCAAGGTGGGGCTAGTTCCAGGAGATGGCGGTGCTTATTTCCTTCCGCGCTTAGTTGGTCGTGATATGGCATTGCACATGCTGTGGACTGGGGAAATATTGACTGCAGAGGCTGCTAAGGAACGAGGTCTAGTTACATTTGTCGTGCCAGACGAGGAACTGGACGAGGCGGTACAAGCATACGCAAAACAGCTGGCGGATGCTCCAAGACTTTCCGTACAGCTTATAAAACGAGCGGTTTATCAAAACAGTGAGATGTCATTAAGGTCTTCCTTAGATTACATTTCCTCGAAGATGGCATTAGTGATGGAGGAGGAAAATTTCAAGGAGGGCGTTCAAGCCGTAACAGAAAAAAGAAAGCCAATTTTCAATAAAGAAAGGGTGGATGTGTAATGAAAAAAAGCTTCTGGCTTTTACTAGTAGCTGCTATGGTAGGAATATTTGTAAGCGCTTGCAATGATGAAGGAGGAGCAACAAATGCTAACTCTGGAAGAATCACCTTTAGTACTGGAACTACCAGTGGGGTTTATTATCCACTAGGTGCCTTACTGGCTACGCACTGGACGAACACGGATGATTTAGCAGTTACAGCTCAAGGCTCTAATGGCTCAGTAGAAAATCTGAAGTTAATGCAAAAGGGAGAGTCCCAGCTTGCATTTTCCACTGTAAATATTATCTGGGAAGCATATAACGGAGAAAATAGCTTTGCGAATGGAAAATATGAGGACGTACGAATTTTAGCTAACCTCTATCCAAATGTCAGTCATATCATTGCACTTGATGATGCTGGAATTAATGAAATCAGTGATTTAGAAGGCAAGGCATTTGTCTTAGGAGCTGCTGGTTCAGCGACAGAGCTGGAATCCAAGCTGATCCTGGAATCCCATGGAGTAAAGTCTGTAAGGGAAAATTATGTAGGCTTTGGTGAAGCGGTTGATTTGATGCGAAATAAGCAGGTAAAAGCAGTAAATATTTACACTGGAGTGCCAGCTGCAGGAGCTTCTGAGCTTATCTCTACGGTGGATTCGAAGGTAATCAGCATGACCGATGAGGGGATTGCCAATATGACAAATGAGAAGAATCCATGGAACTTTGAATATGTCATTGAAAAGGGGACCTACGAAGGACAGGAAGAGGACATCAAGACGGTTGGTCAATACAGCTCTATCGCAGTAGATGCAAACTTAAGTGAAGAGGTAGTTTATAAGATGACCAAGTCTTTATGGGAAAACCTTAAGAAGCTAAGTGAAGGACACTCTGTAGTTAAATCATTTAATGTGGAGGATGCCGTGACAGGTACTGCAGATGTTCCGTTACATCCAGGTGCGGAAAAATACTACAAGGAAATTGGCGTATTGAAATAGGAGGTGGAGAGAATGACAGCACAAGAGCAAGCAAATCTGCCGGCAGATGAGGACGCAGGTCAAAGAAAGTTTATAGGAAACTGGGCCAAGATTATTCTATTCGCTGCGATTATATGGACTATTTTTCAGCTCTATATGAGCAGTTACGGGATCATGGATGCAATCAAATTTCGTGCGTGGCATCTTGGGTTTCTATTAGTTTTTAGCTTCTTATTGTATCCGGCAACGAAGAAGGGGACTCGACAAAAGCCGAGCAAGATGGATTTGGTGCTGGTCGGACTCTCCATTTTTTCTATTGGGTATTTGATTCTTACCTATGATGCATTTATAAGAGAGAGATTCGGAACAAATATTGCGATGGATTATATAGTAGGCGGATTGGCGATTGTGCTTCTTTTTGAGGCAACTCGTCGTGTAACTGGCCTTTCTATGACGATCATAGCAGCTGTCTTTCTTCTTTATAATTTTGTAGGTCCTTATCTGCCAGGGATGTTTGGACATGCAGGATTTAGCGTAGAGCGTGTCATAACTGTCATGTTCTGGGGTGGCCAAGGGATTTTTGGTACAGCGATTGGCGTATCGGCAACTTATATCTTTGTGTTTGTAATGTTCGGAGCCTTCCTGAAAAACAGTGGGTTCTCTGATTTTATTAACGACTTAGCACTTACGATTGCTGGACGAACGTCTGGTGGTCCTGCAAAGGTGGCGGTTATCGGTAGCGGCCTAATGGGGATGATGAGTGGCTCGGCAGTAGGAAACGTTGTAACTACTGGTGCAGTTACCATACCGTTGATGAAGAAGACGGGGTATAAGCCAAAGTTTGCAGCAGCTGTGGAGGCAGTAGCATCAACTGGGGGACTTATTGCACCTCCAATCATGGGGGCAGCAGGATTCATCATGGCGGAGTTTCTAGGGGTTCCTTATAGTACGGTAATGCTTGCCGCAATCATTCCGGCTGTGCTGTATTATGCCGTGTTATTAATGGTTGTCCACTTAGAGGCAAAACGACTAGGATTGTCAGGGATTGCAAAGGAGAATATTCCAAATGCTTGGCTCGTTTTAAAGGAGAGAGGTCATTTACTGATTCCTCTGGTGGTATTAATAGCAACACTCATGACAGGAGTAACGCCTTTATTTGCAGCGATTTGGTCATTGATTGCAACGATAATAGCCTCTTGGATTCGAAAAAGCACAAGAATGGGATTCTCTGATATTCTTCGTTCAATAGAAGAGGGAGCTCGTGGTGCTATAAATGTAGGGATTGCAACTGCTATCGTCGGGATTGTAATTGGGACAGTAACATTATCGAGTATCGGATTGACGATTGGTAATAACGTGCTGAATTTGGCTGGGGATAGCGTGTTAATTGCTGCCTTACTGACGATGGTGATTAGTATTATTTTAGGGATGGGAGTTCCCGCAACTGCAGCATATATTATTGTGGCAACGATCTCTATTCCAATTCTTACGCAAATGGGTGTACCAGCAATTGCTGCGCATATGTTCGCCTTCTATTATGCAGCGTTATCTAGCATCACACCGCCAGTAGCACTTGCTTCCTATGCGGCAGCGGGGCTAGCGAAGGTAAGTCCGAATGCCGTTTCGGTTGAATCGGTGAGGTTAGGGTTAGTGGCGTTTATTATCCCATTTTACTTTTTGTTCAATCCAGTGCTTTTATTTGATGGACATTCCGTTTGGGCAAGTATTAGTGCTGGTTTAATTGCTTTAATTGGAGGCATGGCATTGGCAGTTGCAATAGCGGGGTATTTATTTGGCCATATCAGCATAATCGAGAGGCTATTGTATGGAACAGCAGGGCTCCTAATTATAGATACAGCAGGCATAACAGATTTGATAGGATTTGGAATTCTTTTACTATTATTCTTGTTCCATTTGAGAAAGGTAAAAGAAAAAGGCTATTTGTTTAAATTATCTCAGGCAAAAGCAAAGTAACTAACGAGAAAGGAGAGGTGATGGAGATGATTCAGCCACTACATGACATTCGAGTTCTAGATTTATCCAGAGTCTATGCAGCTCCTGCGGGGGCGATGACACTGGGGGATTTGGGGGCGGATGTGATCAAGGTAGAACCACCCGGTGGATCCGATAGCATGAGAGAGTGGGGGCCTTTTGTTAATGGGGAGAGCACCTACTATCTATCTGCGAATCGTAATAAGCGGTCTATCACCCTCGATTTGAAATCGGAAGAAGGGAAGGAGCTGTTCTTAGAGCTTCTAGATCAATCAGATGTCGTGATTGAGAACTTCAAGACAGGTACGATGAAGAAGCTGGGCTTAGATTATGAGGTACTGAAGGAAAGAAATCCAAAAGTCATTTATTGTTCGGTAACTGGGTTTGGGCAGACTGGTCCGCTAGGGTTTCTGCCTGGCTTTGATCCAGTGATTCAAGCGATGAGCGGATTGATGGATGTTACAGGCTATCCGGATAGAGAGGGGACGAAGGTCGGGATTCCGATTGCGGATATTATCACATCGGTCTACGTGGCACTTAGCGTGGTAGCTGCCATACGTCAGCGAGATATGACAGGCGTCGGGCAGAAAATCGATCTTTCCCTGCTGGATGTCCAAGTAGCGAGCATGGCCAATGTGGCGAGTGCCTATTTGAATACTGGTATGGTGTCGGAGAGAAAGGGTAACCAGCATAATAACGTAACTCCATATCAGGTATTCCAAACAGGTGATTACCCAATCATGATTTGTGCGGGAAATGATGGGCTATATCGAAAGCTGGTGGAGGCTTTAGGGCATTCTGAGTGGGGAACGGACCCTCGTTTTGCCACGAATAATGATCGAAAACAGCATGAAGCGATTCTGGTGAAGATGATTGAGGAGGTTCTTCGAACGAAGACATCCGACGAATGGGTGGATATTCTATCGAAGGTCAAGGTTCCGATCGGACGAGTGAACACGATTCAACAGGCATTGGAGCAGGAGCAAATTGTGGCGCGTGAAGGAGTTGAAGCAGTGGAGCACCCAGCCGGAGAGATAAAGCTGCTGGCAAGCCCCCTCAAGCATAGCGGCCTTCAGGTGGAAACGCGCTATGCTCCTCCTACGCTTGGTCAACATACAGAAGAGATTTTGAAGGAGCTGCTAGGTAGATCTTCTTTGAATGGGAAGAATAAGGTAATATGATGGGAGAAGTTAAGAAAGAGGTGCTCCCTATGGAACCAGATACATTTAAGAGCAATTATTCTATGTCATCCATCCATCGAGTAATACAGGTGCTGCGTGCCTTTTCTATTGAACAGCCAAAGCTGTCACTTACGGAAATATCCAAGCAAACTAGCATTTCTGTCTCCAGCTTGCAGCGTATTGTTAGCACCCTCGTCTATGAGGGCTTCTTAGAAAAAGACGAAAAAACAAAGCAATATTCTCTAGGTCTGGAGCTCATGTTTTTAGGAGAGTTGGCCACAAAAAGTGATGCTCTGCTTTCGAAGGCAATTCCAATTATGGAGAAGCTAAATGATCAAACAAAGGAAAATATATCCATTAACATTATCGAGCGCAATGAAAGAAGATGTATCTACAATCTTCCGAGTCGCCATGAGCTAGCAGCACTCACCTTTGTCGGACACACATCACCACTTTATGCAGGGGCATCTGCCAAAATTTTATTGGCCTACCAATCCGACTCATTTCTAAGAGATTACCTAGAATCCGTCCAGTTCGAAAAAATAACGGATATTACACTGGAATCAAAGGAAGAACTGCTGGAGCAGCTAGCACAGATACGTAAGCAAGGCTACGCAATCACAAAGGGTGAACGAGTAAAGGGAGCCCTTTCAATCAGCGTGCCAATCATCGCTCGCCAACAAATCTTACTAGGAGCGCTATCAGTAACCTACCCATATATTCGACAGGATGAATACGACTCAGACGAGCTGATCCAATTAATGCAGAATGCTGCGAAGCGAATAACAGAGTGAAGAGGAAGGTGGCGTTTTAATGCGACCACACCGCAGGAGCAATGGTGCATAGCAGATATCTATCAAAGAAATAAGGGGTGTCCCGAAAATATGGGACACCCCTTTTGGGTATTCTGCTACTTCATTTTCACGGCAAGCAAATAAGAAATTACTCCCCCTGAAAATCCAACCCACTACCAATGGCAATGGAATACAAAAGAATACCTGAATTCCAAAAAATACCCACAACTGATCCCGTGGCACATCCAACAATCACTCCAAGCGGCATTAAACTGTTGATACAATCCTGCTTGTTCTTGGAGTTTTCCATACTGATTGGTCTTTTCTATTTCTTTCCTTTATTGTGAAGTACCGGCACTTGGATTGCTAACCATAAGGGAGATTTTACTGGGATATAGCGTGTTATATACATGGGTGATTTTCTTGATTGAATCGGTAAGTTGCGATTATCCTCGATTTAGTTGCGCTTCTGGTCATTTTAGTCGCAGTTACTCTGGATTTAGTTGCACTGTCCACCGAGTTAGTTGCAAAACAGAATATTTTTGGAGAAATTCTTGAAATTAAATTTGGCCGCGCATTTAAGTAATAGGTGTTACTTCTCTAGCCTCTCTTTTACTTAGAGATTTTAGTGTGGATGGTCGATAGATAGGCTACTTTTATGAATAGTCACTTTCGAAGTTGATTTAGTCACTTTCAATTAGGAGTTAGTCACGTTCGTCACAGATTTAGTAATTTTCGAGAGACGGTTAGTCACTTTCATTACTAGTTTAGTCACTTATCGGAAATTGTCTGGAAAAAGCGAGCGCTAATATCCCAACGGAAGTGCCTTTATCTATACATCCTGTTAAATAGTTCACATAGTTATGTCATGGACTGGATAAATAACATCAGGACTAATGCTTCTGATTTCTTTCTAACTACAAGAAATAGTATTATTTCTTGTAGTTAGAAAGAAATAAACTCTCATACATTATTTTTAATACTAATAGGCTAAATAAATTATTAGTCAAATTAAAATAATACTATAAAGATAATAATAAACTATTCTTATATTACTAATTTTTAGAATATTAAAATATATACTACCATGCAAGTATACTAATATGTTAATATGTCAGTAGGTAAAGGAGTGATTGTTTTGGTTATAGATAATTTGAGTAAGCGTCGTAATTTTTCGGCCAGAGATCATGTGTATGAGACGTTGAAGGAAAGTATTATTAAGCTGGAGCTGAAGCCGGGGCAGAGTGTTTCGGAGAAGGAGATTTCCGAGTTATTGAATGTTAGCAGGACGCCGGTACGAGAGGCGTTTGTAAGGTTGGCTCAGGAGGAGCTTCTAGAGGTGTATCCGCAGCGAGGGACGTTCATATCACTGATTGATTTGGATCATGTGGAGGAGGTTCGGTTTATACGCGAGCTGCTAGAAAGGGCATCGGCAAGGCTTGCTGCAGAGAATCCAGAAAAGGTGGATTTTGTTCTGCTACGTGAGAATCTGCAGAGGCAGCGCTTTTGTATTGATGAGAAGAATTATATGAAGCTGATTGAGCTGGATGAGGAGTTTCATTATATTATCTCGATTGGTGCAGAGAAGCCGAGGATTTGGTCAGTACTACAAAATTTCAATGCACATTTGAATCGTATTCGTATGCTTAGCCTAGCTGCAAACTACAATTGGGAGCAGATCCTGTCACAGCATTTAGTCATTGCAGAAGCAATAGAAAGAGGGGCACCAGCGCTTGCGGATGAAGCGATGGGAGAGCATTTACGGAAGCTTCGATTTGAACTGGATTCATTAAAAGAGGAATACCCGACTTATTTTAAGTAATTTTTTTTCAAATAAAATGTAAGCGCTTTATTTCACAAAAAAAACAAGGGGGCTTTTGAAATGATGGGAAAAAAGAGGTTTTTATTAAGTTTCGTTTTTATCGTGGTAACGTTGTTGGCAGCATGTTCTGACGATGGGAAGATGGAAGCTAGTTCAGATAAGGTTTATACCTTAAAAATCAATACTGCATTGGCTGCGACTGATCCGATTTATCAAGGGCTTGAGGCTTTTAAGGAGCGAGTAGCGGAAAGAACGGATGACAAGGTAGTTATTGAAATTTATGGAAACGGTTCCCTTGGGGACGACAGTGATGTATTAGAGCAGGCGAAGGTAGGGGCTAATGTTGCTGTACTAGTAGACTCCGGGCGTCTTGCGGAAATGGTACCTGAAATCGGTATTTTATCTGCACCGTATATCGTTGAAAGCTATGATGAGGCAAATAAAGTGGCTCAATCTGATTTGTTTAAGGGATGGTCAGAGAAGCTTGCAGCAGATCATAATTTACAAATACTTTCCTTTAACTGGTACCAAGGAGATCGTCACTTTCTTACCAATAAAAAGATTGAAAAGCCAGCAGACTTAAAGGGTTTAAAAATAAGAACTCCTGGTGCAACGGTTTGGACAGCAACTATTTCTGCAATGGGAGCAAGTCCAGCAGGAATGGCATTTTCAGAGGTATATCCTGGTATTCAGCAAGGAGTGATTGACGGGGCAGAAGCGCAGCATCCGGCATCCTTTGGGGCAAATCTACATGAGGTAGTGAAATACATTACGAAAACTGGTCACTTCCAGCTAATTACGGGAGTTGTAGCAGGGGCAGATTGGATGGCAGGTTTACCAGAGGAATATCAAGCCATCATTTATGAGGAAGCACAAAAAGCTGGAGAAGAGGCATCACAAAACACGATTGATCTGCTAGCGGACTTTGAATCAAAAATGGAGGCTGCTGGTGTAGAGGTTAATGAGGTTGATATCGAGCCGTTCAAGCAAGCAACAGAAGTGGTATATGACAAAATTGATGGCTACTCCAAATTGAGAGAAGAAGTGAATAAAATTCTAGGGAAGTAGTGGGTGCAATGGTGAAGCGTATTGCAGGAGTATATGTAAAAATTGAAAACTTTCTGACAAACTTTTTACTGGTTGGTATTGTGTTCTTTGTTTTCCTAGCGGCGGTTATGAGATGGGCTGGTTCGCCCCTCTCATGGTCGGTTGAATTTGCTCAGCTATTATTTGTGTGGGCCATTTTCTTAGGAGCAAACAAAACCTTAAGAGAGCGCAAGCATATAACGGTAGATGTTTTTGTGAAAGCCTTGCCACAAGGCGCTCGTAATATTATTGAGATTGTGACCAAGGTTCTTGTTCTAGGCTTTTTAATCTTTTTAACGATTTACGGGTTCCAGCTGAGTATCGAGAATTCTGTTCGGCAGATAAGTAATCTTCCGCTGAGCTATTCCTTTATTACATCAGCTGTTCCAGTTGGAAGCGTCTTGATGATTTGTACGATATTGACTCAACTAAAAGAAGAATTGGGCAATTTACGATCACCCAATGAACTGAAATCATAGGGAGGGAGCAGCATGTTAATAGTCGCGATAGTATTCTTCATTTTGCTATTCCTCAATATGCCAGTTGCATTTGCAATTGGGATAGGGAGTCTTATGTACTTTTTAATCGGTTCCGATTTACCGATAGAGCTGACGACTCAGCGAATGGTAGCAGGCACCCAGTCCTTCCCTCTACTAGCAGTTCCTTTCTTTATTCTTGCAGGAAATTTAATGAATGCTTCTGGTATTACAGAGAGACTTATCCGTTTTTCTAATGCACTGACCGGACATTTACAGGGAAGTCTTGCACATGTTTCTATCGTATTGAGTACCGTAATGGGTGGTGTTTCCGGATCTGCCAATGCAGATGCTGCCATGCAAAGTCGTATTCTTGGGCATCAGATGATTGCTAGAGGATACTCAGGGGGCTATTCTGCCTCTGTAATCGCAATCAGTTCTTTAATTACCGCTACAATTCCTCCGAGTATTGGACTTATCCTATACGGCTACGTTGGTCAGGTTTCCATAGGAAGGTTATTTTTGGCTGGAATCATTCCTGGTTTAATGATGATGGCATGTTTAATGATCATTTCTTATTTGATTGCTAGAAAACGAGGCTATGATAGCAATATTGTGCAAAAGAGAGCATCCTTTACGGAAGTAATGCGAACCTTTGTAGAAAGTATTTGGGCTTTGATGTTCCCGGTTATTTTGGTAGTAGGAATTCGCTTTGGAATCTTTACTGCATCCGAGGCAGGGGCCTTTGCCGTTGTGTATGCGATTGTCATTGGCTTTTTCGTATATAAAGAGTTGAACTGGAAGAATTTTAAGGAAGCACTTTCTCAGTCTGTCACAGACAATGCATCGATCCTACTGATTATTTCTGTTTCTTCAATTCTAGGATTCTTAATTACATATGACAGATTGCCGCAAAATGCAGCTGATTTTCTAATTGGTATCACTACCAATGGAAGTCTCATGATTATTTTAATTTTGGTCTTCTTAGCGATTGCCGGAATGTTTATAGAATCAACCGTACTAGTTTTATTGCTTACACCAATATTCTTACCAATTGTGCAGCAGGTTGGTGTAGACCCGGTACATTTCGGGATTCTGATGATGACTATCGTAACCTTCGGAGGAATGACACCACCAGTCGGAGTGACGATGTATACGACTACCTCCATTATGAAGGTGCCACTAGAGGATTACGTGAAGGAATCTATTCCTTTTATATTAGGAGTTTTCGCACTCGTCCTTCTCTTGACGTTTGTACCTTCGATTGTCATGTTCTTGCCAAATCTATTTATGTAAATGGGAGATGAATACATGAAGCCCTTTATGGATGAACAGTTTTTATTGAAAACTGAAACAGCACAGAGGCTCTACCAGGAATTTGCGAAAGAGATGCCGATTATCGATTACCACTGCCATCTTTCTGCAAAGGAGATTGCGGAGAATAAAACCTTTGATAATCTCACAGAAATATGGCTTGCCGGCGACCATTATAAATGGAGGGCGCTACGGGCAAACGGAGTCGATGAACATTATATAACGGGAAGTGCCTCGGACAAGGAAAAGTTTGAGAAATGGGCAGCTACTGTCCCATACACACTTGGCAATCCTTTGTTTCACTGGTCAGCGTTGGAATTAAAAAGGTATTTCGGTATTGAGGAAATGCTCAGTCCTGCTACAGCCAAGGGAATTTGGGAGCAGGGAAATGAACTACTGAAGACAAAGAATTATACAGCGAGAGCATTGATCGAAAGGTCGCATGTACATGTAATTTGCACAACGGATGACCCCGTGGATGACCTCCGCTACCATCAGTCCTTGAAGGAAGAGGGCTACCGAGTAAAGGTACTCCCAACTTTCCGACCAGATGGGGCGTTAGGGATTGAGCTAGAGAGCTTTTCAGAATGGACAGATAAGCTTGCCGCAGTATCTGGGGTAAGCATAGTCTCTTATAAGGATTTTCTGAAAGGGCTTCGGCAACGCGTCGATTACTTTGACCAGGTCGGCTGCTGTCTTTCTGATCATGGCTTAGATTCCTCTTTTTATCAGACTTTTACCTTTGAGGAAGTAGAGAACATTTTCCAAAAGGGACGGACGAACGCCAAGCTTTTGGAGCAAGAGATTGTTCAATTTAAAACATGCACGCTTATTGAGCTAGGAAAAATGTATGCGGCAAAGGGCTGGGCGATGCAGCTCCATATAGGGGCAATTCGCAATAACAATAAACGAATGCTTGCACAGGCGGGGCCAAATACGGGCTATGATTCGATTCATGATTTTACCTATGCAGCTGATTTATCCAGCCTGCTAAATGCATTGGAATTTACGGATGAGCTGCCGAAGACGATTATTTATAACTTGAATCCGCGGGACAATTATATGATTGGCTCGATGATTGGTAATTTCCAAGGAGGCGTTCCGGGAAAAATACAGTTTGGAACTGCCTGGTGGTTCGGTGATCAACGAGATGGAATGGTGGATCAAATAAAGGTGCTGGCCAATACTGGACTTCTCGCTCGATTTGTCGGCATGCTGACCGATTCGCGAAGCTTTCTATCCTATACTCGCCATGAATATTTCAGAAGAATTCTCTGTGATGTAATAGGGGATTGGGTAGAAAACGGAGAGTATCCAGCGGACTTTGATTTATTAGGAGAGATCGTTCAGGATATTTGCTATTTCAATATAAAGCAGTACTTATCATTAGAAATATAAGGATTGTTAGGTGATAGAGATGGAGATGGTATTTAGGTGGTTTGGTGAAGGCAATGACCATGTACGCTTAGAGCAGATTAAGCAAATTCCCGACGTAAAGGGAGTCGTATGGTCCCTTCATCATCTTGCAGCTGGAGAGAAATGGCCGCTCGATGAAATAAAGAAAGTCCAACAGCAGGCGGAAGCACATGGGCTACATATCGAAGTAGTGGAAAGCGTTAATATTCATGAGGATATCAAGCTGGGATACCCAACTAGAGATGCATATATACAACATTATAAAGAGACAATTCAAGAGCTTGCGCAGGTCGGAGTAAAGGTGATTTGCTACAATTTTATGCCTGTGTTTGATTGGATTCGAACCGATTTACAAAAGGAATTAGAGGACGGCTCGTTTGCATTGTTCTATGAAAAAAGCAAGATGGAGGGGGCTGAGCCGGCTGAGCTGGTGGCAACAGTCCTTCAGAATAAAAGCTTCACCCTTCCAGGTTGGGAGCCTGACCGCCTAGAGCAGCTTCAGCAAGTGTTGGCTGCCTATCAAGAGGTGGATGAGGAAAAGCTTTGGCAGAATTTACAGTACTTCTTACAGGAGGTAGTGCCAGTTGCGGAGGAGCATGGTATCAAGCTAGCTATACATCCAGATGATCCGCCTTGGTCCGTTTTTGGATTGCCACGTATCGTGACAAACGAAGAGAATCTTGGAAGAATATTAAGCTTGGTGGATAGCCCTTCGAATGGACTAACGTTTTGTAGTGGATCATTAGGAGCAAATCCTGCAAATGATTTACCGGCAATCATCCGTAAATACGGAGACCGCATCTATTTTGCACATGTTCGAAATTTAAAAAGATACGACAATGGAGACTTTATTGAAACGGCCCATAAAATGTCAGCGGGCTCCATTGATATGGTCGGCGTGATGGAGGCCTTTCACGATGTTGGCTATACCGGCTATATGCGTCCTGACCATGGAAGAGATATTTGGGGAGAGATTGGTAGACCGGGCTATGGGCTGTATGACCGTGCGCTTGGGGCAATGTATCTATTTGGTTTATGGGACGCTTTTAATAAAAGAGGTGAAAACAATGAATCATAGTTATTTAGCAGGAAAGGTAGCAGTAATCACTGGAGGCAGTGGTGTGCTTTGCCAAGCGATGTCCAAGGAATTGGGCCGTCTTGATGTGAAGGTCGCTATTTTAAATCGTACGAAGGAAAAAGGAGAAACCGTTGCGCAGGAAATCCGTGAAGCAGGAGGGCAAGCAATTGCAATCCCTTGCGATGTGTTGGATAAGGAGTCTATTATTCAGGCGAGAGAGCAGGTGCGAGCGGAGCTTGGAACGTGCGATATTCTCATAAACGGAGCAGGTGGAAACCATCCGAAGGGAATCACCACGCATGAGCTTTTTCAGGAAAAGGATTTGCAGGATGATAGCGTACAAACATTCTTTAATTTGACCAAGGAAGGCTTTGGCTTTGTTTTTGATTTAAATATATTAGGAACATTGCTGCCAACTCAGGTTTTTGGAGAAGATATGATTGGCAAAGGGCATGCGACCATTCTGAATATGTCCTCGATGAGCGCTCCATCTCCGATGACGAAGGTTCCGGCCTATAGTGCCGCAAAGGCGGGAATCGAGAATTTGACGAAGTGGCTGGCTGTTCATTTTGCAGATGCAGGAATTCGAGTAAATGCGATTGCACCAGGGTTTTTCCTGACCGATCAGAACCGAAATCTGTTGACTAATGAAGATGGTAGTTTAACAGAACGGGCGAATAAAATCATTACCCATACACCGATGCGACGTTTTGGTAAGCCAGAGGATCTGCTAGGTACCATGCTATGGCTTGTGAATGAAGAGATGTCTGGGTTTGTGACTGGTATTACTGTACCGGTAGATGGTGGATTCATGGCGTATTCAGGAGTATAAGGAGGTGTCTCGATGGAAGTAGTGACGATAGGAGAGTCGATGGTTTTATTTACACCGGAATCGGTTGGCTCCATGACCTATGCCTCTAAGTTCTTGAAAACGATAGGGGGAGCTGAAACGAATGTAGCGATTGCGCTTGCTCGTCTAGGACATGAGGTTGGTTGGATATCCTTATTGGGTCAGGATGATTTCGGCATGTATCTTCGAAATACTGTACGTGGTGAAGGAGTGGACACCTCCCAGATACGATTTATTGAGAGCCATCCGACAGCGGTATTCTTTAAGGAGCGAAAAGCAGCCGGGGAACCAAGCGTCTTTTATTATCGAAAAAATTCTGCTGCCTCTCAGCTATCTCCTAGGGATATTAATGAAGCATATTTAGCTAAGACGAAGTATCTCCATTTGACTGGTATCATGCCAGCACTAAGCAGCTCTTGCTTAGAAACAGTCCATCACAGTATTGCCCTTGCGAAAAAGCATGGTGTAAAGGTAGCCTTTGATCCCAATATCCGATTGAAGCTCTGGTCGAAGGAAGAAGCTATCCCTGTTCTTCGTGAAATCGCTAGGAAGAGTGACATTGTACTGCCGGGAATTGAGGAAGGGACAATGCTCACTGGCGAAAAGGAGCCGGAAAGAATTGCTGCTCAGCTGTTGATTGGAGAGACTTCTCTCGTTGTGATCAAGCTCGGAGAAGCGGGTGCATATTATGCAACGTCGACCGAGTCGGGCTACGTATCAGGGGTGCAGTTGGAGAAGATAGTCGATCCGATTGGTGCAGGAGATGGCTTTGCTGCTGGATGTATATCTGGGCTTTTACAAGGAATGCCCATAGAAGAAGCGGTCGACTTAGCCAATCGTGTTGCTGCCTTCGCCTTGACTGTTCCTGGCGATGCCGAGGGCTATCCATATGCTCATCAAATAAAACCTGACTATGCCCAGGTCCAAAGGTAGGTGAACACATGCTAGAAATGAAAAGCTGTCCCGTTATCCCAGTGCTGCGAAAAATCCCCTATACAGAAAGTTCTTCTATTATTGAGACACAAAGACGGGATAAGAGCTGTAGAAATCACGATGGACACCGAGCAGGCAGAGCGGATGATACAAGAAACAGTCGAACGATATTCTGGCAAGCTGCTCGTCGGAGCTGGCACTGTCCTATCCATCGAGGACGGACTTCGTGCTATAGAGGCAGGCGCACAGTTCCTCGTATCCCCTGCACTTGAAATCGAGGTGTTAGAGTATGCAGTCAGTAAGCAGGTTGCCTTCATACCTGGAGTGTTCACCCCATCCGAAATGCTACAGGCCCATAAAGCCGGAGCAAGCATGGTAAAGCTCTTCCCGGCATCAAGCCTTGGGTCAGATTTCATCAAGGATGTTAGAGGTCCACTAGGACACATTGACATCATGACGACCGGTGGAATCACCAAGGAAACTGCTCGATCCTATGTGGAAGCCGGTGCAGCTGTCATCGGGGCTGGCAGTGCATTGGTCAAGAAAGAGTTCATTCAACAGAAAAATTGGAGCGACTTGAAGCAGGAAGCAGAAAGCTGGTTAAAAAAAGTGAGTGGAGGAAAGCTGTAGACGAATGGGTCTATGGCTTTTTTATTTTGGGAGGTATCAGATTGGACTACCAATTGGTTCAGACCATGCAAAAGAGAGAGTTCGAAATTGAAGTTCCCTTTTATAGATTAGCTATCGGTTTGGTTACTCTCTCAAAGGCGTTTAAATACTATTATTACTTCTCCATTCCCGTTTGGTGATACATTATCTGTTTACGTTTATCGAATTCTCTTTCCTTTTGGTGTTTTCGTTGGTTTGATTTTACGCTCGAAGGCATTTGACCTACGCTGAAACAATCTCTCTATTGCTTCAAGCAGAAGCTCTATCATCCACATGCAACCTCCTCCTTTATGAGTACATACGAACCTCCGATTGAATAGTTTCATTTTTAAAAGGGTAGTCTTTGAAAAAGAGATGGAGGAGGTGGAGACATGTTTGAAAAGAAATTGGCATTGCATGAAATGATGGAATTCCACGAGGTCATCAATTTTATGACATTAAGTTTATTAAAATCGAAGCTTTCCCAAGGGGTTGTGTTTGATCAAGATCTTAGGGAGTTGCTTGATAAGAACGTGAAACTGACTACCCCTGCTTTGGAAGGGATGCTTAAGCTATATCGGAAAACGGAGCTTGAATATTAGGAGGAATAAGTATGAGCACCATGGATTATTTAGATCCAATGAATTCTGTTGGCATGCCCGAATTGACCGATATGGGAGTGGCAATGGAGTTTTTAATTACCACAAAAATGGGAATTCGTAGCCTTTCCATTGCGTTAACCGAGACAGCTTCCCCTGTTATGCGGAAGCTGATCCAAACGCAATTAAACGTCCTGATCGAACTATATTCGGACATTGCCGACCTTTTGGTTAAAAAAGAATGGTTAAAGCCATATGATTTAGAAGGTCAAAAGGTGTTGGACCTCCGTTCAGCGGAAAATGCCATCTCTATCGCCAAGCTAGAACTGTTCCCTGAAAATATGAATCGAAAAGGTCTTTTCCCAAGTCCGCCAAAATAAGAAGAGGAGGTGAAAGTTATGAAGGCAGTCACGTATCAAGGAATGAAAAACGTAGAAGTGAAAAAGGTAGACGACCCGAAAATAAAGAAAGCAGATGATATCGTTATACGAGTCACATCCACCGCTATATGTGGATCCGACTTGCACTTAATCCACGGGATGATTCCTAACTTAGAAAAAGGCTATGTTATCGGTCATGAGCCAATGGGAGTTGTAGAGGAAATTGGAAAGGGTGTAACAAAAGTCAAAGTTGGAGACCGAGTCATCATTCCGTTTAATATTGCATGCGGGACCTGCTGGTACTGTACGCATGATTTAGAGAGCCAATGTGATACTTCAAATGAAAATGGAGAAATGGGTGCCTATTTCGGATATTCTGATACAGCAGGTGGTTTTCCGGGAGGACAGGCCGAGTATCTGCGTGTCCCGTTTGCTAACTTTACTCCATTTATCATTCCAAAGGAATCGGGAGTTCCTGATGAAAAACTCACCTTGTTAGCAGATGTCATGCCAACCGCTTACTGGAGTGTGGACAATGCAGGAGTGAAAAACGGGGATACGGTAATCGTTATTGGATGTGGTCCTGTTGGTTTAATGGCCCAGAAGTTTGCTTGGCTAAAAGGAGCGAAGCGAGTGATTGCCGTCGACTACATTGACTATCGTCTCGCGCATGCCAAAAAGCATAACAAAGTGGAGATTGTGAACTTTGAAGCGCATGCCAACTGCGGAGAGTATTTAAAGGAGATGACAAAAGGCGGGGCAGACGTTGTCATTGACTGTGTAGGAATGAGCGGCAAGATGACCCCGATGGAATTTTTAGCTTCCGGATTAAAACTCCAAGGAGGGGCAATGGGTGGACTCGTCCTAGCAACACAAGCCGTCCGAAAAGGCGGTACCATACAAGTTACTGGAGTCTATTCAGCTAGATACAATGCCTTCCCGCTGGGTGATATCTTTCAGCGAAACGTTACCCTGAAAACAGGACAAGCCCCGGCCGTCCACTATATGCCTTTCCTTTATAGCTTAATCGAACAAGGTAAAGTGGATCCAGGTGATATTGTCACTCATGTCCTTCCCCTGGAGGACGCAAAACGAGGCTATGAAATATTTGATACAAAGCAGGATGGCTGCATCAAAGTAATATTAAAACCATGAGTAAGAAGCTGGGAAAACCTAGCTTCTTCTTTTTTAATTTAGAAAGCAAACCCAGATTGGCAGTGGGATTTTTTGAATAGTCACTTTCGATTGAGAGTTAGTCACTTTCGCAGGAGGTTTAGTAACTTTCGGAGTTCAGTTAGTCATTATCATCACTGGTTAAGTAACTTTCGGTAGTCAGATAGTCACTTTCATCATTGGATTAAGCACTTATCGGAAATTTCCTGGGAATTAGGCAGCCATTTACACTTATTCTTACTTTTCAAATGAGGCTTACTTTATCCATATCTTTTTTACTGAATAATAACCAAAAATATTTATTAATATATTACTATAAGTACATGATAGTATTGACTTTAGTACTACATATTGGGAGAATATAATATGTATTTTGAAATAATTTACGGTTGAGGGTTACAATTACAAATTCAAAAACTGTAATCAAATTAAGGAGGATAATATGAAAAAATGTTTATCGTGTAGTAGTCAGCAAGAGGAAGGGAAATTTTGTGGCCAATGCGGAGGGGCACTAGTAGCAATGGATGGTAGGGAAGAAGCTGCAACTTTATCTCAAACGAATACTGAATCCATTGGTGCTAGTAATAGTATCCACGTTGAAAATGTAAAAAAGCATTCTAAGCAATACTGGTCATATGTTATTGAATTTATAAAGAAACCTTCACAAGTATTTTCTAATGGAGAGCAATCATTTTTTAACGGACTAATCACCATACTTTTATATGCCATAATGGTTGCTATTTCTCTTTATGCTTTTATTAAAAGTATTACTAAACAATATTTAGGGGGCTTTGGGAATTGGTTTGAGCAAGATTATAATATTGGACCATCATTTTTCTCTACATTTACTAGCGTTGGTATATTCATTCTTTTGTCCATTTTAATTGTATTAGTAAGCCTATTTATAATTGGAAAGATTTTTGGAAAAGGATATTCATTTAAAGAGCTTGTAGGTTATTATGGTACTCATTTATTGCCGATTGTTGCTTTATCTATTATTTCTTTATTATTAATTCTAATTAAATCTTATATGTACGGAAATATTTTATTGTCTGTAACCGTGTTACTTGCTCTTGTTGTTGTACCACTTTATATCATTGGAAGATTACTAGCTTTCCAGTCTAAGATTATTGACTCTTTTTATAGCTACCTATTATATATTGTTTTATTTGTCGTCCTGTTTAGTATTTTATCTTCAGTTGTGGTTGACTCTACAATTGGACAATACTTAGATTACTTTATGGAATATTAAGGAGAAGAGTAATGGGAAATTGTATACATTGTGGAGCTACAAAGACAGGTGAGGAAAAATTCTGTGTAAATTGTGGAGCGAAACTAGATGGACCTATGCAAACAAAAAAGCAGCTTAGTGATTATGAAAAAAAGAAAAGAAAGATAATCTCTATTTCACTTCTAGGGCTGTTACTTGTGGGGATTGGGCTTCATCAAGTACTAAATTGGACATTTGATCCAGTAAGAAAGCTCACAGATATGAATGAAGCATTTTTGAATAAAGATAAAGAAGCATTTATTTCCTACTTTAACATTCCAGAAGACGTTGCCTTTAATACCGATAATTTTTATCAATACATAGATGACGAAGGATGGGAAAAGGTTCGTAGTATGTTACAAGAGCAAATAATATCTCTTCAGGAAGATGGACTGTCGAATTCTATAGAGGATTCTTTTGGGAATGAGTTTATTTCTGTCACTAACAATCCTGTAATAGGATTATATGACCGAATTTCCTTTCAACTTGTGCCAGTGGAGTTGGAGGTTCTTTTACCACTCGAAGATACAACCATCACGATAGAGGGAAAAACAGTAACAAGAAAAGATAAGGAACAAGTGAGTTTGGGAAGTTTCTTGCCAGGTTCATATACATGGGAAGCTACTGTGCCAAGTGCATACGTGGACATAAAAGAACAAGGTGAAATTTATCTATATGGGGATGGCTGGAATAAACAAATCTTTTCTCCTGATATATTAGCTGGAACAGTAGCGGTAAGTGCGGATGATGAAAATGCTATATTGTTTGTTAACGAGAAATCTACAGGAAAAACAATAAAAGAGTTATCTACTCTAGGACCAATTCCGTACGATGGTTCAGTAGTACTGTCTGCAGAAGCGAAGGATTCTAAAGGCAAAGTAGTAATGGGGGAAAAGGTAGAGGTTCTTTCACAAGAGGCTCATATTACATTTGCTCATATTCAAGAAAAATTGGAGAAGGAAAGAGAAGCTCAAGCGGAAGAAGAGGCAAGGCAGCAGTTTGAGCAGGAATATGAAAGTTATGCTGTATGGTTTATTGATGACTTCCGAGCACGCTTTCAATATGCTTTAAATGAATCAAACTTTTCATATATCACTAACTTCTTCCCAATTGGAAGTGAAGTGCAAGCAACTTATATGAAAGAGATAGAAAACCATGGTAAAATAGAAGGCTATTATAATTATGAGTTTCAATCAAATACCCCAATCTCTGTTAAAGCGATAGACTCTCAGACGTTGTACGTAGAAACAGAGGAAGTATTTTATTTCTATTCTGACGAAGACAACTATCTATATAATAAAACAAAGGGTTACACAATCATCTTGAAAGATGGAGAATTATATATTCAAGATATTGAACAGCTGACTACGGAGAAAGAAATTATAGATTAAGGATAGTAGCCCTTGTGATTTTTTCACAAGTATTAACGGGCTGTTAAATGGTTATTTGATGCAGGGGTTGCTATAGGAATTGATCAAAAAAGAAAGACTCGTGCTATGCATTTACCCTTTATGTATCGTTTAAATGAAAATCATATTAAACTTCAACTATAATAATAATTACAAACAGGCTATGGAATTCCTAATTCCATAGCTTTTTCTATTCTTAGAAAAGTTGGTAGTACCACTTGATTTTGCTATGATTAAAAAAAAGAACAAAGGTGGTTCACGTATGGATTTAACCAGATTAAAAGAGAGCGTAGACCCGAAGATTTGGAAGCGGGGCCATGATTATTATTTGGAGGAGAATGTAAGGGAGGGCTTCAAAGAGGATGATCATACTTATCACTTCATTGTGGAGGGAACGGATGATTATGAGGTAACCGTTACTCTAGGAGATGGTGGGGAAGTTATTGATTCCTATTGCGATTGTCCATATGATTTGGGGCCAGTTTGCAAGCATGAGGTAGCAGTCTATTTTAAGCTTCAAGAAATGGAGCCACAGGAGAAAGCGGAAATGCCTCCTTTAAAGGATTTATTGAACCAATTAACAAAAGAAGAACTAGTAGAGCTTATTTATAAACAGGCAATGAAAGATAAGACCTTTGCGGCACAATTGGTCAAACCGAAGACTTCAAAGAAGGAGCTTAAGAAGCAAGTTACTGCAGTCGTGAAAACCTATAATAGAAGGAATCGAATTTTAAGCTACCGAGAAGTGAATGATTTTGTCACCGATATGATGGAGATTCTAGATGATATAAGAGATGTGGAAAATATCCTAGAGGGCTTAGATTTAGAGTTTTACATCCTGCAAAAGGCTGTAGAGGCTTTTCAGTATGCAGATGACTCCGGGGGAGATGTTGGTTATTTAGTCAAATCTATCATTTCTCAAATAAATGACAGAGTAATGGAAAGTGCAGATTATAAGATAGAAGTAAAGAAAACCATTTTGGACAAGCTGATGAAATTTAGCGAGCATCCTTGTTTCGATGGGTGGGATGATTTTCAGCTAGACCTCTTAGAAGTTTGCTTGGTTTATGCAGATGATCAAACGCTTGCTAACCAATTTAGAGAGAAGCTAGAGGCACTATTAGGCAATAAAGAGGTGGCTCGCTATTATCATGGGCAGATTCTGGAACTGTTGTGGAGGATAATAGTGATTCATGGAGCGGAGCAGGAAAAAGAAGTCTTTATTCATCAGCAATTGCATTTTACCTTCTTCCGTCAGCTATTAATTGACCAAAACCTAGAGAAGGAGAACTACGAAAAGGTTCTCCAATTAGCCTTGGAAGGAGAAAAGCAAGATCAACAATTGCGAGGCTTAGTAAATCAGTGGAAAAAGAGCAGATATCTTGCTTATAAAGGACTAAAGCAAAGGAGCAATCAGGAACAGCTTGCAAGGGAGCTGCTGATTTCTGGAGATTACGAATATTATCAGGAGCTGAAAGAATTGGTGCAGGACTGGCGGCCGTTCTATCGAGAGCTAATGGAAGGCATGCGAGGCGAAAGAGGAATATATGCAGATACTATCTATCTACAAATTATTGAAGAGGAAAATGACTTAAACGAGCTGTTATATTATGTAAAGAAAAATCCATTCATTGTAGAGCGCTATGCGGAGAAACTGATGGACACCTTTCCAGATGAAGTTATTTCGATTTATAAAGCTCATATTCAACAGGCTGCAGAGTCTGCTAATAATAGAAAACAGTACAAGGTCGTATGCAACATTTTAAAAAAGTATAAACAAGTTGCAGGTGGAGAGAAACAACGGGAACTAATCTTGGAATTAAGCGCCCGCTATGCGAAGCGACCGGCTTTTCTAGAGGAAGTGGGAAAATTATAGATTTAGGATTTATTGTCTATATAAAGCTATTCATAAAGTAATGTTTTAGATACCTTTCTTTATTATAAAAGAATCATTTTCTAATAATTATTTCCTCATCCGAACTTTACCCCTCCAACCAACACAATATTATAACTAATATTGTGTTGGTTGGAGGATGGGTATGGTTTTTTATTATCAGCAGCAATCGCATAAGAAAAGAAGCGATATACAGATGAGGGTGTTGGATGTTGATTTGTTGCAACAGGGGATACGGAGGAATGTGTTCTTCAATCAGCCATTATATATATAATTATCGGGAGTGAAGCTAATGGAAAGGATAAAGCAGTTGCTCACACAAATAAACACTACATCACATTGTCGTATCTTTGAGCCCGGATTACCTATTATTGATGAAGAAAAGCATATGTTACCTAATGATTTAAAAGAGTTTTATAGTCTTTGTGGGGGATTAGTTCTATTTGAAAATGAGGAATATCCAATTTATCTTGTGTCTCCTGATAAGTTTGTATTGGCAAATCCAATAATTGTAGGAGAATTATGTGAAGAAGATATTTCATCTAACTGGTATATTATTGGTAACGACGGAACAGATGAATACCTAACGATTGACCTCAATGAAGATAGACTAGGTAGATGTTACGATAGTTATTTTGACCGCCATGGGCTTGTAGGAGAATCACAGATTATAGCTACTTCGTTTACTAATTTACTTGAACGACTCATAAAAAATAAAGGGCAATATTGGTATTGGTTAAGAAGTGATTTTATCTCCCGAGGTGATGCATATGATGATATTGAATAGCTAAAATTAGTATAAGGAAAAAGTTGACCTTGATTGGCTATAGGCCTTTCAAGGTTTATTTTATTTTTAAAAAGAAAAATTATATAAATCTCCATCATCTAATCCAGTGGCTAATATAATAGTTTCAGGAAATCTCGAACGGTTAGTATTCAGATAAGTGAATGCTTGTAATAGTTCATCTACTTTTCTCAATCTAAAAAATAGAACGATATCCCTGCTTTCAAAATTTAAAGATAGAATAGAAATCTGTAATGGAATGTTTTAAGTAATTATCCAGAGTTACAAAATCAGACAATCTTCTGCAGTAAATACAACCAATAAGAGTAGCATCGGTGAAGGATTAATGGCTATAAATAACGAATAGATTTATTAATGCTTTCACAGGAATAGAAAGATAGATAAAGGGGATAAAAATGAAAAGTGCAGAAGAAATTGCAGCTAGAGCTATTATATTATTGAGCCTCTCGGACAGATGTGCCGTGGAAAGTGCATTTAATGGAGGAAGAAGATATACATTAAAACAAAGAGAAGAGCAGAGACAAGCAATTTATAGATGGTTGCAAGATAAAGGTTATATTTCTCTAATGACTGCAAATGAAAAAGTTTTATTTGAGCAAGAAGTAGGTAAAGGAAATAAAAATCAGTTAAATCTCAAACAAATTGAACATGAATCAATTGAACCTTGTTTATGGTCACTTGGACTAATAGATAAACTTTCTACATTTGATAATTTTGTTATAGACGATTTTCACCCTGTATTAGAGATAGGAATAAATCACTCTTTAGAAAATTTGCTTAATAAATGTAGTTTAAGAGAGTATGGCGATATAGTATTGCAAAATGAAATAACTATGCTTTGGCATTGGAGAGCAAGAGAATCAAATAATTCAATTTTTTCCCTCAAGCCTGCAAAGGCGATAATAATATCTACCTTTGGAGAACAATATTTTCAGGTTTTAGATAGTATGCCATTTTTAAATGATCAGGACGATTTCATGGTAAACAATAAAACTTTTCATGATTTAAATGCAGTAGAGAAGGATCGTCTTAGAATTATTGCACAATGGAGACATCATGCTTTTGAATGGATTATTGGAGATAAATCATGGGATGAGGTAGAGCTGAATACGTAGAAGTATTTCTACCAGAAAGGAACACTGCGGCATTGTCTTGAAGAGTATTAGATAAATATTACAAATAGTGGTTATGGATGGAGGCAAATCATTTTAATCACTAGGTAATAATCTTATAGGAGTTGAATTTAATGGACTATAATATGTTTCTTGAGATAGTTAATGAAACTAGAAACACAAGACCGATATGGTTTGCATTAGAGTCAGAACCAAAGGGTAATGATAGGCAAATTGAGAAAGTTGAAGAAGCACTATCTCTTACCCTACCCGAAGAATATAAACGCTTTGTAAAAGTATTCGGTGGGGGCTATTTCGCATTTACAAATATATATTCAGTAAATGACCTTGGTGATTGGTTTATTGTCGAATTAAATAGACAAATTGGACTTATAGAAACCCATTCCTTTTTAGCTTTTTCCGACATGGAAACTGGTGATTATTATGGTTTTTCTCTTAAGGAAGGGGTGTGTGGTTCAAAGGTAATGTTCTATGACCATGAAATTAAAAATGTTGAAAAAACAAATTATGAAAATTTATACGAGTATATTTTAAACGTTGGACTAAACCCTAAGTAAGTACTTGATAATTTAGAGCCTCGAAAGTGTTTTGTACAAAATGTTGGAGAAAGCGAGCCTTGTGTAATTATTCTTGGCTTCACTTTTATTACAGAAAAGTTATCTGGTAAATTATACAAGGTAATAGAGAGATAGAAATAAAAGATTATGTTCCAAGATGACCACAAGACCATGCTAGGGCTGATCCATTTGGAATACCTAGTAATTAAGGAGTGATTAAAGACTATGGGTTTAGCTGATATGTTTATTAAAAATAATGGTGAGACAATAAATATTAATGGTAGCCCAGTGGTTATGTCACAAAGGGTAGAGGTTAAAATAGGTCAAAATGTAAAAATTGAATTTATTAGCAGTATAAATGACTTTAGACAAGGCATTGAACTATCACTGGACAAGAGAAATGGGTATATTGAAGTTAATAAACAAAAGTTAAATTCACCCGTCTTTTGGAAAGATACTGCGCCATCAACTTTTATTTTCAAATGCTTCCCTAAAAAAGAAATGGGGAAAATAAATTTATGGAATATATGGCAATATACTGATAATCGCTTTGATGCTTGGATTGGAAATGCAGGAATAATAGTGGAACAAGAAGAGGAAGATATCTTCCTTTTTCGTTGTAGCAATGGTATTGGTGATATTAATTTTGACGACTTAGTTTTCCGACTAATTTTATTTAGGGAATAAGTCATAAAATTATTCGGATGGAACAACAGTAAGAATTAAATAATGGAGGATTAGAGAATGAGTGAGGTTTCTTTTGAGACTAATATATTTTATTCGCAGCTTGCATTGTTTCAGTATGGACTTGATAACCCTTTTAATGATTGGAATGAAACCCATGTAAATCAAGGGTTTTCGTGGAGAGAGGGTTCAGTTTCCTTTGGGACACTATCTAGTGATGGTGATTGTAAGATTACGGTGAGGCTGACTAAAAAAATAGAAATTGATAATGATATAATAAGAGCGATTGTTGTTCCTTTCAAAGTTGAAAAGGGTGGCATAGAGATAGGTTCAGTAATGGAAACAGTTGTAATTGATATACCTGGAGGGAATTATGAACTATTGTTTACAGTTAAAAGAGTAAATAGCACAGAGTACTATACATTTTCATTTATGGAGAGTGAAAATACCGTTGCAATAGTTTTAAAAGCAGACGATGAATTAAATTTACCTGATAATTTATTAATGGAAGCAAATCCAGCTATATAAAATTTATTGGAAGGCTAATTCTGTGTTAGCCATCCTTTTTTAGTGTCGGACTGTCGTATAAACTACTGAATAAAAAGGAGACTAATATATGCCAACAGAAAGGGCAGATATTTTTACATTAGCTAGTTTTGGTGACCTAGAAGCATTCAAGAGTAAACTCAATATAAGTGAGATAAATAGAAAGTGTGAAGGTGGCTCTAGTTTGCTACACTGTGCTATCGCAGGTAGTAATTTTGATATAGCGTCCTTCCTTATTAAAAGTGGAATTGACGTAAACCTTAGAAATTCTGATGGACAGACAGCATTGCATCTAATTTGTGTCTATCAAAATGTTGAAGTTGCAAAAGAGCTGTTGCAAAAAAAAGCTAATATAAATTTAAGGGATAAATACGGTAATAATCCAATGTGGACAGCCGTGTTTAATTGCAAGGGTAGGAATTATGAAATGGTAGAACTATTTATGACTCTTCATCCAGATATTTTGACCAAGAATAAGGCGGAAATGTCTCCATTGGACTTTGCCATGCAGGTTGGGAATGAAAAGCTGATAGATATTTTATTAAAAAAATAATTCTTCTAACCTTGATTGACATCGTGTCCATTAAGGTTTTTTTCTGAGGTAGACCCAGTGGTGAATAGTTCACTTTTATCTATAGATTATAAGGAATATCTTAAATCGTTTATCCAATATATCCATTCATGTGAACCTCCTATTTAAAGGTATTTTTCCCCCTTTGCACGAATATTGTAGATAACACTACGTATGGGGAGGTATAATAATGTCCTTTGTCGATGGGAAATATGTTGAGGTGGATTCAGGGGTCGAGTTATTTGTACAAGATGTTGGGGAAGGCGAGCCTATTGTGTTCATTCCAGGCTTCACCTTTACCACAGAGGTCTTTTCGAGTCAGGTGGAATTTTTCTCTAAAACAAACAGAGTGATTGTTTTAGATCCAAGGAGTCACGGGCGTTCGACCAAGGCGCTCCATGGGAACGACTATGTGACACATGGTGCTGATTTGGCTGCTGTTTTACAAGCCTTGGATGTTAAGAATCCATCACTTGTAGGTTGGTCTTTTGGCTGTTTAAGTGTGTGGGAGTATTTGAAGGAGAATGGGCTTGAACAGGTCAAATCTATTATTCTAGTGGATATGCCACCTAAATCTTTATCCGTAAATCAGGGCGATTGGGTTGAGGGGGCTCTAGATGACATAGCGGGTATCTATAATAGTTATTTGCGAAATTCAAGCGGTCAACGGGAGTTTATCACCAGTTATATTACAAGCGTTATGGTACAAAGAGAGCTTGAAAATGAGGAACTGGCTTGGCTTGTGGAGCAGTCCTTAAAAACACCTTACTATATTGCGGCCAATCTGTTTGCGTCAGGGATGTTTTCGGATTACCGAGAAACAGCAAAGAAGGCAAGTCTTGCAATCCCTTCCTTGACTGTTGTTGCTGAGCATTGGGCAGAAACCGCTAGCAGCTATCTTCAGCAATTAACCCCTGAGTCCAAAATAGAGGTACTAGGTGGGCATATGATGTTTTGGGAGCATAGTGAAAAATTTAATGAGGTTGTTTCAAGTTTCTTGAATGAGTTATAATAGGCAGCTAATAAAATGGGTCGGTTTTCACCGATCTTTTTTTACGAAAATAAGGTAACTTAACCTCCTTGCCGTTCCCCATTTGCTTGGCGATTGCAATTTCTTGTTCGATGGGAGTGAATATGATGAAAAGTTTACAGCTTCAACTTAATAATTTATGGGCAGGAATAATAAAAAGGCTCGAATTTGATCTCTTAAATGGGAGGATTATGTTTCGTTGAAGTCAGAGAAGGTAGTAAAGTTGATTTCTTTGAAGTGATGTTTATAGATGTTTCTTCTCATTATTATCTTAAAAATAATGGTAGTGATAGATTTACTTTTTATGAAGTAGAGGCTGGTGATTATCTAGAATTAACCTCCATTGAATACTACGAGTCAGGGATTGGAAATATTCTCATTAACTCCGTTCATCACGATTGGGCTAATGACTATTATTCTAAAGCAAACTTTTTGTTAGAAATTTGGAGCTCTGTTCTATTTATTGAAGCGAATGCGCTCAAGATTAACGATATCACTTATAAAAATTTGCTTTAATTATTTCATATAGCTCTTAAACATATTGCCGACTTATATCTTAGATAATTTTCTTTTGTAAAGCAGAATAATGATTTTATTTATCAAAAGTAAATAATTTCCTTCACAAATTACTAATTAAGTAAGTATATAATATTATTCGAAAATATGGTATTATTCTAATAATTTAGAAATTAAAAGGAGGAAATTAGTATGGCAGTTGAAACAGAAAAGGTTCATTATTTTCCAGAGGAAGTTGTGCACTATGCTTGGGAAAAGGAAGCAATGCCGGTTATCACCATTGAAAGTGGAGACACAGTAGTCTTTAAGACGAGAGAGGTTACGGATAATCAGTTTTCAATCGAGTCTACTACTGAGTCCATTGCTGAGCTGAACTGGGATAAGGTGTATCCGCTTGCCGGGCCAGTGGAGATTGAAGGAGCGGAACCAGGTGATACACTGGAAGTGGAAATTGTGAATTTAGAGACGGGTAGCTGGGGATGGACGGCGATTTTACCTGGATTGGGATTGCTTGCAGAGGAGTTTCCAGATGCATATTTAAGAACCTTTGATTTAACGGATGGTGAATATATTCATTTCCGCGAGGATATCAAGGTTCCGATTGAGCCATTTTTAGGGACGATGGGAGTAAGCCCGAAGAATGCAAACGGCCAGCCAATCATGCCGCCTGGAACGTTTGGTGGAAACATGGACATTCGTCAGCTGACAATTGGTACGAAGTTATATCTACCTGTACAAGTGGCTGGTGCTTTATTTAGCTGTGGAGACGCACATGCAGCACAAGGTGATGGAGAGGTTTGTGTTTCTGCTTTAGAATGTCCGATGACAGCAACCTTGAAGTTCCGTTTAATTAAAGGAAAAGAGATTCCTTCTCCACAATTTCAAACGAAGGGAGCACTGACTCCTAAGGTCGATCATAAGGGCTTCTACGGTACGACTGGTGTGGGGCCAGATTTAATGAAGGCTTCTCAGGATGCACTAAGCTCTATGGTTCAGCATATTTCTGAAACATATGAGATGGAGCCAAAGGACGCATATTTACTTGCTAGTCTATGCGTAGACTTAAAGATTTCCGAGATTGTGGATGCAGGGCAATATATCGTAAGTGCAGTATTGCCACTTGCAGTGTTTGATGAGAAATAAGTTGGAGCTGCTGAAGATAAGTGAATGATTCTAATAGTGCACCACCATATACAGTGGTGTACTTTTCTATTTATTTGGAGGCTCCGAAGAATGAATACTACCATTTATATGATAAGGCACGCAAAGTCACCATTTGTACTTGGTCACGAGCAAACGAGAGGACTTTCTCAGCAGGGGATGATAGATGCCGAAAAAGTGACTGCCATTATGTCTGACAAGCAAATCGATTTAGTTGTTTCAAGTCCTTATAAAAGAGCGATTCAAACGATTGAAGGAATTGCCAATAAGAATGATGTGGACATACTGGTATTTGAAGAGCTGAGGGAAAGGCAGTTAGGCGACGATAACATGACAGAAGAGGAGATACAGCAGGCAATTAAAACCTCTTATGACGATATCGATTTTAACTTAACAGGTGGAGAATCAATTAGAGATGTACAAAATCGAACGATTCCTGTCATTGAAAGTCTTCTGAATAAGCATCAGGGAAAGACGATTATTATAGGAACTCATGGAAATGTGATGACTGTTATTATGAATTATTTCAATAAAGAATTTGGATATGAGTTTTGGAAAAACACTTCTAAATCAGACATTTATAAACTGGTATTCTTAGGGGAAACCTTGCTGTCGGTCCAAAGAGTATGGGGATAATTTGTTAATATGCCGACTTTTTTAGTTTTGGATATGTTATTAGTAGAAGGGGGGATGAGTGTGATTCATCGTTTATCAAAGGAGCAGGTGCATTTTAGGTGGGATAAGGACTTGAGCCCAGCACTCACAATAGACAGTGGCGATACGGTTGTGTTTGAAACGAGAGATGTGGTGGATGATCAGTTTCGCTTCGATTCGCTGACAGAGGAAATTGATTTAATTGATGGAAAACGGGTTTATCCTTTGGCTGGGCCAGTAGCGGTGAATGGAGCGGAGCTGGGGGATACGTTAGAGATAGAGATTGTGAGCCTAGAGACGGGTAGTTGGGGCTGGATGTACATCCTTCCGGAGCATGGTCTATTGGAGGAGGATTTCCCTGATGCTTATTTAAGGACGTTCGATTTGTCGGATGGAGAGTACATACATTTTCGGGAGAACATTCGAGTCCCTATTCAGCCTTTTTTAGGGACGATGGGCGTTTGTCCAAAGGGGGCAAATAATGCGCGCATCATGCCACCGGGAAGTTTCGGAGGCAATATGGACATTCGACAGCTGACGGTAGGCACGAAATTATATCTCCCTGTTCAAGAGGCTGGAGCTCTGTTCAGCTGTGGTGATGGACATGCTGCACAGGGAGACGGCGAGGTTTGTGTGACTGCACTGGAATGTCCAATGACTGCGACGCTGAAGTTTCGGTTAATTAAAGGTAGGGAAATCCCGTCTCCACAGTTCCTGACGAAGGGAGCGCTGACTCCGAAGGTGGATCATAAAGGCTTTTATGGAACAACAGGGGTAGGGTCAGACTTAATGCAAGCTGCGAAGGATGCAGTTAGAGCAATGGTACATCATATGGCAGAGACTTATAACATGGACTCGAAGGATGCCTATCTGCTTGCTAGTTTATGTGTGGATTTGAAAATTTCGGAGATTGTGGACGATGGTCAATATATTGTGAGTGCGCTGCTGCCGTTAGCGGTGTTTGGTGAGTAAATGTGGAAGCTTGGCCTTTTATTGGTCAAGTTTTTTTGTTTGACTTTTTCTGGAGAGGACTTGGGGGGGATTTGTTATAATTACAACTTTTATTGGAGTTTTTACAACTTTAGTGGTCATTTTTACAACTAAAAGCCTCGTTTTTACAACTTTCTCTTCGCGAGGAGCATGGCGAAATCCTAATTACAACTTTCCCTGGAGTTTTTACAACTTTAGTGGTCATTTTTACAACTAAATGTCTCGTTTTTACAACTTTCTCTTCGCAAGGAGCATGGCAAATCCTAATTACTACTTTCCCTGGAGTTTTTACAACTTTAGTGGTCATTTTTACAACTAAATGCTTCGTTTTTACAACTTTTTCTTCGCAAGGAGCATGGCGGAATCCTAATTACAACTTTCCCCGGAGTTTTTACAACTTTAGTAGTCATTTTTACAACTAAATGTCTCG
>CAKQHO010000012.1 GCA_934234185.1 uncultured Psychrobacillus sp.
TCTAAAATACAAGTGCCCAGCAGAACTGGTTTCACTTGTCCATAGAAACCAGGCACCTAAAATAGTCTCAGCCTTCATAGCGTGGAGAGTCTCATGTAAGAGAATTTTTCCTAATCCCTTTCCTTGCTCTGTCTCGTCTACACCAAAGGGACCAAACCTTTCCCTTATTCCTTCATAGCCTCCGTACAGAGCAAAGCCCACTACTCTATCTTTCTTTTTGGCAACTATAATTCGAGAAGGATCTAACCCTTGCAAAACACCCTCACGAATTGCTCTTCCCCAATCAGGGTTAAATTGCGTATTAGCAAATTGAATGAGCTCATAAAAGTCACCATTTTGCACTGGACCAAAAGAGTATTCTTCCGCTTCTCGCAGCTGTTTGAGTTCTTTTATATCTTCTGGGTATCGGTAGTCAATTAGTGCTCGATGCATTGCAACTGGTGAATAAACTCTACGAAATCCAATCTTTTGTAAAAATTGATATCCCTTTGGATAGTTTTCTTCATCAATACCGGGCATAAAATAATTTGGAGCATAAGAAGAAAAGAAAACCTTAGCCGCTCCCTGTTCCTTTATATACGTACAAGCTCTCTCTAATAGCTGCTGACCAATGCCGCTTCTTTCTTCAGCAGGATGGACCATAAAAAAAGATATCCACCCAGTATCGGATTCTAGGTTAACTCCCTCCATCGGAAGCTTCCGGGTTATTGCTAATACAGCTCCAACTATTTTGTTATTCTTTTCAGCAACAATGAAGCCTTCTGGATCGAAATTTACATCTAATAATACCTGATTGCGAAATCTTTTCTCATTTATTGGATCTAGGGTTAACACTTCATTCCACAACCTAATAATGTCTATTTCATCACCACTCTGAAATGAACGATACATCCCCTCACCCCTTTCTAACTGCCGCTAGCTTAATAGCCTCTCCCACAAAGCCACCAGAAGCATCGATTAAATCTTTTGCAGTTTCTTTGTCTACATTAGCCAATAACATAATAATTGCAAGCTTCACATCGTAATCCGTTTGCTCCAATATCTCTTGTGCCTGTTGATAGGAAACCCCAGCTATTGTACAAACCATCGATTTTGCTCGCTCACGTAGCTTGAAATTACTAGCATTTAAATCTACCATTAGGTTTTTATATACCTTCCCGGTCTTAATCATGGAGGTTGTAGAGATCATATTTAAAATCATTTTATGCGCTGTAGCTGCACGAAGTCTCGTGGAGCCGGTTAAAACCTCTGGACCCGTCACCGCTTCTATATTAATAGCCGCAAATTCACTTATAGATGAATTTTCGTTACTAGTTAGGCTCACAGTTGTAGCACCACAAGCATTAGCATATTTTAGAGCTCCCTTTACATATGGTGTACGGCCACTAGCTGCAATTCCAACAATTACATCTTTTTCTGTAACACAAAGTTCTTTTAAATCGCTGGCCCCAAGCTGCTCATCATCCTCTGCACCTTCTACCGCAGTAAACATGGCACCTTCCCCTCCAGCTAAAATTGCCTTCACCATTTCAGGAGAGGTACTAAAGGTAGGAGGACATTCTACAGCATCTAATACTCCTATCCTTCCACTTGTACCTGCTCCTACATAAATCAAACGGCCGTCTCTCTTAAATGCGGCTACCACTTTTTCTACTGTCTGCTCTATTTGCGGTAAAACCTTTTGGACCGCTGAAGCGATTGAATAGTCTTCTTCATTCATCAAGTGTAAGATTTCTTTAGTACTCATCTCATCTAATTGATTTGACTTTGGATTAAATTCTTCAGTTGTCAGAAGTGTTATTTTTTCCATCGCTCTGCCTTCCTATCTATACAGTAAGTATGTTTGTCGTTGTTCGATAAATTGTTTAGTGTCTCTCTTTACTTCTGTCATATAGCTTGTAATGTCTCCACGTTGAAGCTCTATCCTCAATTTACTGTTTCCTGCCAATAAATCAAACATGGGATGCTTAAGACTTCCGTATTCTAAAAATTTTACTTCCTCAGGGTACATTCTGAGGATGACCTCTAATACCTTCAAGAAGCTTTGATAGGACTTAAAATTTTCTCTGTCTGTAATATGCAGTTGAATCCCGTCACAAACCTCCCCAGCAAACTTCTGATAGGTCGGCTTAAATTCGAGAGCTCTCGCTTTCAGGCCAGGAAGCGACAAACGATTTATCTCGTCCTGAAGCTGAGTACCGTTAATAAATGGGGCTCCCACTATTTCAAAGGGTTGTGTCGTACCCCTGCCTTCTGAGAGATTAGTGCCCTCTATTAAGCAGGTTCCAGGATACAGTAGCATCATATCTAAGCCAGTTGTGTTTGGAGATGGCGGTATCCACGGCAAAGCTGTGTCAGTAAAATAATACTCTCTTTTCCAGCCTTCCATCTCTATAACCGTAAGCTCACACTGATTAGAACACACGCTGTTAAAGTAACATGCAATTTCTCCCACCGTCATACCATGACGGTTTGGTATAGGATAAAGACCTACAAAGGAAGTAAAGTCTTCTTCTATTAAATTCCCTTCTACCTCCAAGCCCCCAATCGGGTTTGGACGGTCCAGCACGATCACTCGTTTATCCTGCAAGGCACAAGCTTGCATCATGTAAGCCAAGGAATAAATATAGGTGTAATATCTAGCCCCAATGTCTTGTATATCAAAGATAACTATATCTACTAACTCAAGCATTTCTGGAGTTGGCTTTTTGGAGGCTCCATATAAACTGAAAACAGGAAGTCCTATTTCCTCATGAACCATATCAGAAAATCTTTCTCCCTCTTTAGCAGCCGTCTTTAAGCCATGCTCTGGTGCAAAGAGGGCTGTCAAATTAACGGAAGGGTGATTATTCAATAGACGAATAGTCGAAACAAGCTGGCTATTCGTGCCTGTTTGATTGGTCAGTAGTCCTACTCTTTTTCCCCTTACCTTCTCTATATGCTTATCTAGAAATACCTCGATTCCAAGCTTTACTTGTTGTCTCATCATTCCTTCACTCCACCAAGAGTTAAGCCCTTGATAAAGTAGCGTTGGAATAAAATAAATACGATGATCATCGGAATAGCTGCTACAGCTGCTCCACTCATCAGTAACTTAAAGCTTGCAAGGTTTGCATCTTGTAGTGTTTTTAACCCTACTGGAAGGGTATATAGCTTAGCGCTATTTAACACAATAATTGGCCATAGGAAGGAATTCCACACATTCATAAATGTAAAGATACCTAATGCAGCTAAACCTGGCTTGGCTAGTGGAAGTACAACGGTCCAATAGGTTCTCCACTCACTTGCCCCGTCCATTTTCGCTGCTTCCAATAGTTCATCTGGTATGGAATACATAAATTGCCTCATGAGGAACACACCAAAGACCATCGAAAGATCTGGTAGTATTAATGCCCAGTGAGTATCCATGAGCTCTAAATCTCGAATCATCATGAACAATGGCACCAAGGTAACCTGGCCAGGAATCATCATAGTAGAGATAATGATCCAAAAGATAAGATTTCTCCCTGGAAACTTCTTTTTCGCCAGTACATATCCTGCCATAGAATCAATTAATAAAATTCCTAAGGTAACAACGACTGAAATATATACACTATTAAAGAACCACGTACCAACATCATGCTTTTTAAATAAACTATTAAAGCTGGCAAACGTATTACTAACAATATGATCCATCATGTCACGATGGTATGCCTCTTCCTCTGTATCTCCTGCCTTTTTAGCTTCTCTAGCCTCAGACCAATGTTCAAAGTAAAGTGGAATACCCATCGGGTACATTTTTGGAGGGTTCGAATCCACGTAGGAAACTGGTCGTTCCATTTCCTTCGATTGATAGCTAGTAAGCTGCAAAGATGTAGAAAACACCCAATATAATGGGAGCAATGACACTACTGCAAAGACGGTTAGCAATACATAGAGGATTACTTTATTAAATTTACCTGCAGGATTTTTCTTCATAGTCACCTCTCCAATCACTCATCATGACGAAGTACCCTAAACTGGATAATCGAGAAGACAAGGATAATTGCAAATAGTACAACTGACTGCGCAGCTGCCAAACCAAATTCAAAATCTCGGAACCCTGTTTTATAGATTAAGTGAACTAAGGTTTCCGTGGCATAACCTGGTCCTCCGCCTGTCATCATAATAATCTGTGTAAATACTTGGAAGGACCCAATCGTACTTAATAGCGCCAGGTAAAGAGTGGTTGGCTTTAACAAAGGAATGGTAATATGCCACCATTGCTTAAAGCTACTTGCTCCATCAATCTTAGCTGCCTCGTATAAGGATTGTGAGATAGAGCCCATAGATGCTAAATACATAATAATTCCTGCTCCAAATGGAATGAGACAGGACATAATGATCAATGCCCACAAAGCCGTAGAGGATTGACCTAGCCAGTTAATCGGATCAACTCCGAACCATCCTAATATATAATTGAATAACCCAAAGTCATAGTTGTACATCCAACGCCAAACCATCGCAATGATTACCATCGACGTAACGGTAGGAAGATAGAAGGCAGAACGGAAAAAGCTTTGAGATACCTTTCCTAGTGCAAATATCATGGTTGATATAACAAGGGCGCTGATGACATTAAAAGGAACGGTTACTACTGTAAATAACATGGTGTTTTTAAGGGCAATTAGAAACGCTTCACTTTGAAATACTTTTATGTAGTTATCAAGCCCAACAAACACACTTCCAAATATCTTATATTCTTGGAAGGATAGGACAAATGCCCATACTACCGGAAAGGCAACAAAAAGAGCGAATATGATTAATTTAGGCAATAAAAAAAGATAGGAGCTATAGTTTTTCTTTATATCCAAAAGGATATTTTTTTTCTTTGGTTTCTTACTTTTGAAGGAAGACTCAGTTTCATCAGTTACTACCTCTAACTGTTTGGTCATTATGTAGCACCCCCTAAAATTGAAGCAGGCTTGCGGTATGCAGAGCCTGCTTTCATTTGGTTATTTCAATAATTCATCTACTTGTTTTTTAGCATCCGCCATTGCCTGTTCAGCTGTTTTCTCTCCATTAAACACCAACTGAAGCTGAGATTGAATTGCTTCATCAATCTTTCTCCATTCTGGGTGTCTTGGAAGCATAATAACCTGCTCAGACATTTCCATTGCGCGGCTCATCTCTGGGTTATCCTTGAAAGGATCCATCTCAGCTGCACTGATACGTGCCGGGAAGATACCATAGTTTTGTGCCATATTAAATTGCTCATCAGCAGTGGAAATAAATTTGATGAAATCTGCTACCGCTGCTTTTTTGTTTGCATCTTCATCTTGGTGGAACATAACCCATCCACCAACACCACCGATTGTCACAGGATCTTTCTTTTCACCTGTTGGGTAATTCGCTACCATAAAGTTGGTTGGGTAAGCTGTTTGTGCAGTAGTTATCGCCCACGTTGCCCATGGTTCCATTGCCACTGTACGTTGTTCTTCATTAGCCCATGCTTGGAATGTCCCACCAACATCATTTCCTCCAAGTGTTTCAGGAGCTGCTTTTTCCTTTAGCTTTAAATCTGCTAAGTCTTGAATTGCTTTTATAGTTTCTGGAGAATCAAATGTGAATTTAGTTAAGTCCTCATTTAAAGGTGATCCACCATTTTTATAGAAGAACGGCCAAGCCTCATAATATCCAGGCATGATGTAAGTAGAGAATCCATAAACATCCATCTTCCCATCACCGTCTCGGTCGAAGGTAAGCTTTTTCGCAGCGTCTAAGAATTCCTCATAAGTCCACTCGCCATTTTCAGGAGGAGTAACCCCTGCCTCTTCAAATAAGTCCAGGTTTAAAAGCATCGAGTGAAGAGTAATTGAGTTAGGAACTCCATATAAATTACCATCATACGTATAAGCGTCTAATGCATTTTCATAAAAATCCTTCTTATCATCCTTTGTAAAGAAAGCATCTAATGGCTCTAAAACACCTTGCTCGATATGATTAATACTTACAGAGCTACCACTAATATCTACTGGAGCAATATCTGGCCACGATTTACCCATGATGGATACTCCAAGTTTGTCTCCCATTTCTGCCCACGGAACCTGTACTAGCTCAATCTCAACATTCGGATGTTCATCTTGATATTCTTGAATTTTAGATTCAATCCAGTGGTATTTGTTCTCATCTGCGTCTGGCCATCTAGGTCCATCCCAAATAGTTATTTTCCCTTTAAATTCCTCTGCAGATCCGACTTCCTCGTCATCACCACAACCCGCTAAAACAGTTGTTGCTAAACCGATTGAAGCTAGTGATAATAATGATTTCTTCCACAGTTTCTTCATAAACAAATCCCCCTTTGTTTGTGTGTTACCAAGCAATCTTCCCCAAAATTGTCTGTCTCTTTGCCCCCGTTGCTAAGGGTAAATTATTCGGTATCTTGTTAAATCCTAAAAAACCTAATAGAGCAAAAACAAACGCTTCCTTTGCATCACTATCTATCCCTAGTGCATCAGAGGTTTTGACTTCCATCCCTTCAGGTAGGAGTTGCTCTAAATATGTTAATAGTGTGGAATTATGAACCCCTCCACCACTAATAAACAACTCATTAATCTCATAAACACTTTGATACTTCATTACTTCGTCTGCCAATGATTTAGCTGTTAACATGGTTACAGTGGCTATCTTATCCTGCCCATTTAACTTGTATTGGTCAGCTTCTTCCCATGCTTTTTGAGCAAAGTCTTTTCCAAATAATTCTCTGCCTGTACTCTTAGGAGCTTCTAGAGTAAAATAGCTATTTTGCAATAAGCGGTTCAACCATTCTTCATGTACCGCTCCTTCACGAGCCAATCTACCACCCAAATCATAGGTTTGTAGACCATCTGTATAAATAGACACAAAAGCGTCAATGACCATATTTCCTGGACCAGTATCAAAAGCAATTACCGAAAGTTCCGACTCTTTTGGAGGAAGAATCGTAATATTGGTGATTCCACCTATATTGGCTAACACTCTTCCCCTTCCTGATATTTGATAGAGAAGCTGATCGGCAAATGGAACTAATGGAGCTCCCTGACCTCCTGCAGCCATATCACGGGTCCTAAAATCCCCAATAACAGGCTTACCAGTTTTTTCAGCCAGTACGGAAATATCTCCTATTTGCAAGGTATTAGGTCGAGCATTTGACTCACCGTTCACAAAAGGCTCATGCCAAATGGTTTGGCCATGTGTACTGATCAAATCAATAGAATCTAATGTGATTTCTGAGTCATTCAAAGCGTCTCTCACTAGCTCTGCGTAAAGCTCTCCTAAATACATATTCATAGATGAGACCTCTTGAATAGGAGCATTCGGATTCATTAGCTTCAGAAGCTGCTCTGTCAATTCTTTGGAGTACGGTATTGTTTGAAAAAGTTGGAGCTTATATTCTAGGTGTTTATTTTTATAAGAAAAATCAACAATTGCTAGGTCTAGGCCATCTAATGATGTTCCAGACATGAGACCGCATACCCGCATATTTTCCAAACAGATTCTTCCTCTCCTGGAATGAATTATCCTACTAACACTCATTTTAATAGTTGTAAAAATAAATATCAATATATTTTTAATATTATAAAAAATAATATCACTATAATTGGTAATACCATGTGAAAGTAAGAGCAAGGTGACAGATACACAGAAAATATATGTGTAAGTAGCTCTCGTTGAATGTATTTAGCTGGAACTTCGACTCCCATTTATGCGTTACTTCTGGACCCTCAATCAAGTTACTAATGTTCGTATTTTAAGAAAAAGCAAACGTTATGAAGCTACCTTTTTTAAAATAGCTTAACAGGTAATTTTCCGTTTAACGTCTTATTACCGATTAGAAAAGAAGATACAGCTTCAAACGCAGGCTGAGTGAACTCATAAGTACAAATCATTCGATTAGCATTCGGAAACAATCCCGCATCATAAGGGGTTCTTACAGCAACTATATCAACGGGAATTCCAGTTCCTATTAAGTCATATACTAGCGCTGCTTGTGATGAGTGCTGAACTGCATTTAACGTAAGTGCCACAATGCGATCATACTTAAGGGATTTCTCAACTATTTCTTCCACTTCATCTTCTATTTCGTTTTTTGAAAGCTGGAGTATATCTAAATTTTTATGGACCTTTCCTAGCTGTTCTGCCATTTCCATGGTCGCGTAACGTTTATCCTCCACCATGGTTGCATATTCATTGGTAGGAAACACTAGAAGTACATTATCCGTAGGCAGAAAAGGAGTTCCCTCTCCATTGACCACGGAAATACCTGCATAATAAATCTCTCTCATTTTCTCTTTTTCTTCTTCCGAACCTACAAAAGCAGGAATATCTTTCATTTGATTAATCTCATCCCAGGAGGTATATTTGCTAATTAACTCTTCTATTCGCTCAATGGAACGATCTATTTGCTGTTCTTCAATCCTTCCAGCTTCAATTGCTTCCACAAGTTTCAGTACTGCCTGCTCTTGAAGTGAATGAATATGAGAAACCATTATTAAATCAACTCCAGCTTCTACTGCCTTTACACAGCCCTCTACTGTCCCAATGCCTTTGGCAATTGCATCCATTTCCATGCAGTCAGTTGTAATAACTCCTTCAAAACCTAACTCTTCTCTTAATAACCCCGTTATAACAGCTCTAGATAATGTAGCAGGAGTATTTTCCTTTTTTTCTAAGGCAGGAAAATATACATGTGCGCTCATAATAGCGTCTGCTCCTGCGTCTATACATTCCTTAAAAGGCAAAAGCTCTACCTCATGTAATCTATCTAAATCATGCGAGATAACAGGCAAGTCTAAATGAGAATCTACACTAGTGTCGCCATGGCCCGGAAAATGCTTTAATGTGGTCATGACTCCTCCAGCCTGCATACCAAGCATTGATTGCTTAGCCATTTCCGTTACCTTTTGTGGGTCTTCTCCAAAGGAACGAACACCAATTACAGGATTTTTGGGATTATTGTTTATATCCACAACAGGAGCTAGGTTCCAGTTTATCCCCAATGCCTTTAGCTGCTTAGCAGTAGTAACCCCAGCTTCATATGAATAGAGGGGCTTTTGGGTCGCACCTAGCAGCATGGCACCTGGAATAATAGTTGTTCCCTCACCCAACCTACGGACTACTCCATTTTCCTGATCTATACAGATAAGAAGCGGAGATTTGTATCCCGCTTTTTTTGCCTCACTTTGTAGACTCTTCGTTAAACTCAAAATTTCTTCAGGAGTACCTATATTTCTACCAAATAGAATAATCCCTCCAATGTGGTATTCATGGATAAGATATTTTATTTCCTCCGAAATGACGGTTCCTTTAAACCCCGCGATTAGCAATCGACCAGCTTTCTTTTGTAAGCTCATTATTCTCCCCCTCAAGTAATAGGAAATCCAGGAATATGTCCTTCTCTTCTAACATGTAGACCCTTCGAGTTTTGAAGCGTCTGTGCATAAGTCGTTCTCCCTAAACAGCCTCGCATCGTCCCTAATGCTTTATAATAGTCATAGTATCGAAAGCTTGTAGAATTCATAATGAACCAATAGCAGGACAGTGCTTCTAAATAAGCATCAAAGGAATCTGTCACATCTACATAAATATCAGGCTCATAGCCATCCATGTCCTCCCAATTTTCACTATGAAACACTCTTCGTAACCCGTGGGGAGGCAGTCCTTCTAAGTCAAAGCCTGGTAAAGAAGCTTTTAACCAAGCATCCTGTACTACTAACTGACATATCCGATGATCAGGATGCATGCTATTTATCCAATGGGTGATAACAAAGTCGGGCTTCTCTCTTCTAAAGATAGTTGCAACCTCTTTTACTAGTCCTTCATTAAAAGTGAGTTCCGCATCTTTATGGTCTAATGTAATACTAGTGCCACCAAGGATTTTGGCAGCGTTTTTTGCTTCGTCTATTTTTTGTAACCGATATGCTTCTACATCTATATGAGCCGGAGCCCCTTTTTCTCCTGCCGTTAAATGAAGAAATGTTATTTTGTAGCCAGCCTTGGCGTATTTATGTGCAATTGCTCCTGCTTGTATTTCCCCGTCACCACAGTGCGCACCTACTATCATTAAATGCATTTCTCCCACATCCCTTAAATATTAGTCATGACAATGTTATGTAATCTTGGTCTCAATCGAATCATTGCATCATGTCTTCCAAAATACACTCGGTTTGTTAATAAAATAATGGTTAGCTCATTTTCAGGGTCTAGATAAAAGCTAGTACCTGTAAATCCTGTATGCCCATATGTCTTATTAGATAGCAAGTCTCCAATAGGATTTGGCCCTGCTCCCTTCATCTGCCAACCTAAGCCTCTCGCCTCTTCTGAAAACGGAGTAAAATTATTTCGAGATTTTTGAAGCCAAAGTGGGTGCAAAATTTTTCTTCCATTATAATATCCTTCTGCTCCGAGCATATCGCAGTACTTTTCTACATCGTCTAAGCTCGAAAAGAGGCCCGCATGTCCGCTAACCCCTCCCATAAACTCGGTGTTATCATCATGCACAATTCCATACTTATGACCACCTATGTGTTCTAGATATTCCGTTGGTGCGAAATGACTTCTTTCTCCCTCTGGTAAAAATCCAGTACTCTCCATCCCCAATGGTTGATAGATATATTCCTTCACATATTGCTGGAAGGGCTGCGCTGTAATTTTGGAAATGATTTCTCCCAACAGCATATATCCAAGATCACTATAAATAACATCCGTGTCAGTTTGATATGCCAGCTTTTCCTCATATATACTGGCTAAAACATTTTCGTAGGAAAGCTTCTCCTCATAGTAATGACGATGGGCAGCTAAACCTGATGAATGAGTTAGCAGCTGACGTAGAGTAATCCCCTCTTTTCCATTCTTCGCAAAACCGGGAAGGAATCTTGCAACTTTATCATTTAAATGAACAATTCCCTCCTCTAAAAGCTGTAGCATAGCTGGTAAGGTAGCCATCACCTTTGTTAAGGAGGCAACATCGAATAAATGCTGAGCTGTCATAGGAACCTTATCCTGCTCTAAACTATTGGTGCCTAGAGTATCTTTTACTAAAACATTTCCGCGGTGCTTCACTAACACTGCCGCACCAGGAGTCACTTGCTGCTCAATTTCTCTTTGTAGAAAAGAAATCACTTTTTCCTTCATTTTTTATCACCCAACCTCTATCTTTTTAGACATAGCTACATATTGCTTCCAGATTGAATAACCTAGCTTTTCATAAAATTCAACTAGTTGGGTCCAATCTATGACGATGTGCTCCATCCCTCTTGCTATAAGTTCATTCGTTGCGGCTTTCACTAAATCAATACCATAGTGTTTTCCTCTAAGCTGCCGATCCACCCCTAAGGGACCGATGCCTCCTAAAGTACCTGTAAATAACTTGGACCAATATACATTTTGGGCAATCATAGGAGAGGTAGGATCATTTATTCGACAAAAGCCCTTTAGCTCATTGTCTATAAATAACCCTATAAATTCTCTGCCATTGCCTATCTTTGCATAATGTATAGCCTCATAATGCCAACGGCCAGGAAACGTTTTTCCCAGAAAACGAACAAGCTCTGGTAAGTCCTTATCCTTTAACAAGCGATAGCTTGTTAAAGAATTTTTCAGAGGTAACGACTCCCCAAGTGCAATGTTCTTGAGAAGATCGGTTTCCACTGAATCTACTTGATATCCATGCTTCTTAAACCAGCTGACCGCTGTAGGATTTTCCTTTGGGACTCCAGGAAAGTAATGCCACGGATCTCTCCCAAGCCGGATTTCCTTTACAGAAGCCGATAACAGCGCCTCCTCTGCTTTTTTAAGGAGTCTTTCACCAATCCCTTTTTTCTGGAAAGTGGGCTTAACAACTAAACATTGTATCCATCCTATATCCCTCGGCATGACTGTTGAAAGTTTCTCTTGATAGATTTTAACAACAGTAAAACCGACTAGCTCTTCCCCTTCATACATCCCTATTGATCCATCGTTTTGCACATTTATATCATCGATGGTATTTTGCACCCATAGAGCTTCTGACATTGGAAAAGCAATTCCTAAACATTCATTCCAAAGACTAACAATCTCCCTAACATCTATTTGTTTTATAGAAACGATTCTCATATATGTTGAGCTTCCATTTCATCTATAAACTGTTTGATAAACTCTTCGGAGATTTCTCTGCCCTTTGAGTGAAAAGCCGCTACAAGAGCCCCACCTACCGGATGAATCACGTTTCGAATAAAACTAAAAGGTAATTGTTCCTTTATTGCTAATTCCATAAAATAAGGGATAAATAACTCGGCTCTGGTAAAGACGCTACCAGATAAAACGACCTGGATAGGCTCGTCATGAAACAGCTTTTTATAGCATGTTTTAATGGATAAAAACATCTTTGCGCATGCCTCTTGTAAAATATCTTGAGCGACTTTGTCTCCAGCACCTGCTTCCTGCACAACTACTGGGCTTAGAGAAGAAATTATTGCCTTTGCCCCACTTCCTATATAGACTTTTCCGATAAGCTCTGCAGTATCCTTTACATCAAAAAATTTTAACAAAGCAGAGGTTAGTGATGTTTCTACCCCTCGCCCATCATATTCCTGGAATACTGCGCTTAACGCATTAATCCCGAGATTATATCCACTTCCCTCGTCATCGAACAAATATCCCCAGCCACCTGCTCGTACCATTTTTCTTTGCTCGTTAATCCCTAATGTAATAGCTCCAGTACCTGCTATTTGCACAATACCTGGGCTGCCTAGTGTTCCAGAGTAAAGAGCGTTAACCCCATCATTTTCCACTATAATATCTGTATGATTTGGCAAATACTTTCGTAAGCACTGCTCAGCTAATTGGTGATTGTTGCTTTCTCCCACTCCTGCCATTCCAGCGAAACATACACTAAGCTGTTCAAATATATGTATATCTTTTGATTTTAATTGACCTAGTAAATCCTCCATTACTTCTTCAAACTCTCTTTGTGAAAGGGAGTTTGGGTTACTTGGACCAGCGTATGCACTTAAAAAAATTTTCCCCTTTTCATCTGTCACTATTGCAATTGTTTTTGTTCCCCCACCATCTATTCCTAAAGCATACACAGAAATTTTCCACCCCTGTCTTGTAACTATATGAGTTTATTATGAAATAGTTGAAATATTTTTTCAACTTAATATTAAATAATCGGTATTTTTTTTCAGTATTATTTACACAGTGAGATATCCCTTGAGTAAAAAAAATCTCTAACCATACTCTCAGCCACTATATGCTTTTTTCCAAAAAAAAAAAAAAAGACATCTCCTTTGCCGGGGAGATGTCTTTGTTAACTAATTGTCTTGTTGACTAAATAATTATAGATAGTTGTTGACTAATTCTATATTTATTAGAAATTTATTACACTAAGCTTCCGCCGTTTTTCAAGTATTTTTCAATACCTTCCGCTGCACGGTAAGCTAACGCACCAACTGTGTTTGTTGGGTTATAACCTGAGTTATGTGAAAAAGCACTTGCTCCTGGAACAAATACGTTTTCACAATCCCACATTTGTAGGTAGCTGTTCAAAGCACTTGTTTCTGGGTCAGCACCCATGATTACTCCACCTGTGTTATGAGTGGATTGGTAGTTACGGATATCATAATCAACGATATTCGCTCCTCCCATGCTAACTTCTTTTGCACCCATTTGTTTCATAATTTCCGCAGATTTGTTACCCATGAAATCCATTAGGCGGCGATCTTGGTCTTTCCAGTTGAAAGTCATTCGAAGTAATGGATCTCCAAATGCATCTTTGTAAGTAGGATCTAAATCGATATAGTTGTCCTGCCATGGAAGAGAAGCACCTTGAGCTTTAATAAGTAGAGCACGGTTTGCATTGTGTACAGAGGCATCTTTAAATTCTTTACCCCAGCTAGGTGTGCCATCTGGAACATTGTTGTTCGCTATCGGACGGTCACCTAATTGTGTAATATGAATAGTTGCCCCATGCAAGAAGTCTAAGTTAGAGTGGTCGAAGAAGTCACCATTGAAGTCATCTATTTGCGCTCCAAGAGCTCCTGCTCCTCCGTAAATATTATATTCTTTCTCAAAGAATCCAACAGCTCTACCTAAGTAAGTTTGGTAAGCATAGTTTCTTCCGATAACTCCAGTACCAGTTGTTGGATCGTAAGGACGGCCAAGTTGAGAGTTTAAAAGAATTTTAATATTGTTCATTTGGTAAGCTGATACAACTACTACATCAGCTTCTTGAATAAACTCTTCACCAGTACGTGTATCCACATACAGAACGCCAGTAGCTTTTCCATCAGTGTGTAATACGCGACGAACCACACAATGTGGACGCACTTCAAAGTTACCTGTTTCTTGAGCAACCGGTAATACAGTTACAATAGGAGAAGCCTTTGCACCATACTCACAGCCAAAGCGTTCACAGAATCCACAGTACTGACAAGCACTACGGGAGATACCGTCTGGATTTGTATAGGACTGAGATAGGTTATTCGATGGCATATGGTAAGGATGATATCCTAGTTCTTTCGATGCCTTTTTAAATAAAGATGTTACAGGCGTTTCAATCATCGGTGGATTTGGGTACTTAACCTGTGGAGACCCTGGAAGCGGGTTAGGCTCACCTGCGATACCTGTCATTAAATCGAATTTATCGAAGTATGGCTCTAGCTCATTATAAGTAATGCCCCAGTCTTGAAGCATCATGCCTTTAGGGATTTTTCCTTTTCCGTAACGTTTAACAGTTTCAGAATATATCTCAAAATCATACGGTAAGAAGCGGAAGGTTTGTCCGTTCCAGTGTTCACCGGATCCACCAGTTCCTTCACCAATAAGGAAGCTTCCCCACTCACGGTAAGGCAATGCACGTTGTTTAGTATTATGTCTAAAAGTAATTGTTTCTTTGGACAAATCTTGCATCATTTCTTTACGTTCAGCGTAACGCAATTCGTCATGAGCCATGAAATAATCTGCAGTTGTACGCTCTTTACCACGTTCAATCCCTACAACTTTATAACCTTTTTTAGTAAGTTCCGCTGCGATAATACCACCTGTCCAACCTACACCTACTAAAACTATATCTGTTTTTGGTAATTTTGTTGCCACAGTTTCTCACCTTTTCTCTTAGTGTTGATGTTGTGAATTTAAGCTTTGTGGAGCAATCTTCACGAATTCATCTTTTTCCAAAGTACCTATATAGTTACCTTGATGACCTGGGAAGTTTTTCATTTTCCAACCAGCCATATCTTTGTTACCACCATACATTGGATCAGCATACGCACCCTCGATAGTTACTTTTCTAAGTAGACTGAAGAAGTATGAAGAGCTTACTGCTCCATGAAGGTTTACTTTGTTTGCTTCAAAGTCTTTCAATATTTCAATCTGCTCTTCAGCAGATAAACCTGCAAAGCTTTTTTTGTCTTTTGATCTTGCAATTGCCTCTTTGTTTAACGCAATAATTCCTAGGTTAAAGATTTGTTGGCGGTTTAAATGTGTTTGAAGTCCTTGTTCTGGAACTGCTTCTCCAGGATAGAATGGACCTGACATATACTCTTTTGAATTTAACCCAAATGGACCAGCAAGCTGGTGATCAATATAGTAAGCTACAAGCAATTCTTTTGCTCCAGGACCTAAATCTGTTTTAGGGAAAATCTGTTCAGCTGCAGCTTCCACTGTATCAAATTGTGTTTTATCAAAGAACATTAAAGCCTGGTTATAATTCACTGAAGCTGCTGGGCTATGTTTTTCTGTAGCTGTAGAACTGTCTTTTCCTAGAAGACTTCCTAAAGCTCCCCCTAATACAACTCCACCTACTGTTAAACCAGAGTTTTTGATAAATTTACGTCTTGAAGAACGTTTATCTAAAATAGGAACTTGCGTATCCTTTTCTGACATATAGAGAACCTCCCTAAAATTTAAATAATCTTTCTATTTAGCTAAGTAAATAATGAACCAAAAAAATAACCGGTATATTTACCCAGTTCAATCTTTTTTACTTTATATAAAGTATTAATAGATATTCATACCAAAGAACTTTTCTATAATACTCCTTTATTGCTAAAATGTATATATTATTTTGGATATTTTTAAAAATTTTTTCTATAAAATTCCTTATTATTTTCTTCATATAAAGTATAATTGGAAATTATGATAGAAAACTAGTGTAAAGGAGTATTTAGATATGAACACAAATCGATTTAAACAACATATATTAAACCAATTAAAAGAGTCATATGCTGAACAAGGGTTAATTCTATCAGACTTCGAACTTGAAAATAAAGTTAATTGCTTATCTAAAATAGAAATTATGGATAGATACTTTCAGCAGGATAATAATTTATCTGCGGAAAAGATCATACATTTTGTACGAAATATATTTGGAATAGATTTAGATAAAGCTTATGTATTAAATAGCGCTATCTTGGAAGCCATACAACAGCCCTCGCCTAAAGTAGCTATTGACTTTACCATTGAAACACAAAAAAAATCGTTATCTGGCGAAGAAATACGTTTGATGCTAAATACTATTTTTGGAGTTAATTTAAACGGCATTGCTTCCCTAGAAGGAAAAAGAATCTCTCTTCACTCTAAAGGGCAATGGATTGTTCGAGGAGAAAACGATTTATTAATCGTATATACAGGTAAAAATGATTTGGATGTCAAAGTTGAAGTAAGTGACTATTTTAAAGAAAAAACCGACCTAAACGAAATGCCACAGAATTTAAAGCAGACACTCGAAGAAATCGGGTTTACCTATCAAGAAACGTTTTGCTATTATGCCACGCCAGATAAGAAGCCAGTTCCAGATTCATTCAAAGGTCGTACGCTGGGTCTTCTTATGAAGTTCATTCAAGAAGAATATAACAACTTGTAACAAAGGGAGCTATATGAAAGAAACAGTAAAAGATACATTTAGTCTACCGCAACGGTTCGATTAACATGGAAAAATTAAAAAGAGAGGCGCAAGTTAGCAGCTCTCTTTTTGATTACTTGGACTAGTAACCTCCTCTAGTATATTTACTGTCCATGAAATTATAGTGGTGCTATCTCGTACCCTGTTTTTTTGGATGTTTTGAAAAATTGTTTTTACACTTTCTTCCCCATCGGTATTAATGAAAGCATTATAAATGGTTTGGGGGTTTGAATACGGTTCATTAGGACATTCAATTAGACCATCTGTGGTTATAAAAAGGCGGTTCTCTCCTTTTCTTAACTCTCTTATTCCCTTACTGTAACAAGGAACTTTTTGCTCAAACGTATTAACCTGCCCTATCCATTCATAGAATTGTCTTTGATTTATTTGGTATTGACCTAATGCAGATAGCTCTGGGTGAAATAAATATAAAATGCAGTCTCCCACAGAAAACCACCAAATATATTTATCTTTTCTAACAACAATTAAACAAGCTGTTTCACCTTTTACATTTCGACAAGTGGATAAGAATTTCTTTGATTGAAACATACTTAGTATCTTTTCTTCTAGCGTCGTTAAGGTTTCTTGAGTTGTCTCTTTAGATAATAATTGCTTTATTTGATTTTTTTCCTCTTCGAACAGCTCTAATACTTTTTCAGCACTTTCAGCTGTGTTATGTGCATCCAAAGCTATAACTAACTCCCAATCCTCTTTTTCGTTAAACCATACAAGGCATCCATCTTCATTCTTATACTGCCCTGCATTTGAATTTCCACCATATCGTCCAATCATTATATGATGTAAATAAGTGATGTTTTCTTTATCCACAAAGTTCTCTTGACTTCCAACCCAACTAAAATCTTTGGTATCATTATTCATATTGATCATTCTCTAAGTAAGTTTTAAGTCGATAACAAAGCTCCATAACTTCATCTTCTTCACCCATAGGTGCATCTTCCCAATCATAAACTTCCATCGGTCCCCAATGTTCTTTTGGTGTATTAGGATATCGGGCTACTAGATGCATATGAAGATGCGGAACAGAATTTCCTGAGACAAGCGAGTAGATATGCTCAGCGTTTTCTACATTCTTTAATGCTTTACTTACTCTAGCTATAATGACACCGAATGCTTTTGCTTCTTCTATTGTCATTTCAGCAAGTGTCGGTACATGTCTTTTAAGGTCAATCATAATATGGCCTAAATAATTTGGTTTACCATTTCTATCAATATGCCCCACATACACGTACTCATCATCATAAATCATCATTCCAGAAGTTTTGATAATCCCTTCGTGTTTCTGACAAATAAAACAATCATTCATTTGATTTCCCCCTTACTTATGTATTTAAGGCATTATAAAATGTAACGTCTTATATTTGTTTATAAACCTTTCAGGAAAACAATCGTCTTTACGTCTCCCCCTACAAGCTGGCATTAACATAAAACTCCCTTTTTTGAAGGATTCGACCCCAAAAATATAGTTAATATAAAAGGAGACACCAATCCTTACGAGAATGGTGTCTCCAAATTGTTATTTAAAGCTTTTTCATAACCGAACCTTTAACCTTATCAAAGCAACTTTTTTATTTACCAAATGAAGACAAAAATTTCACTCTGTCACCCATAGGAGGGACATTATTATCTACCAAAGAAATTTCCAATACTGCCGGTCCATCTAAATTCATTAAGTTAGAGACTGCCTCTTCTGTTAAGTCTTCAAAACTTTCTACTCGGTAGCTTGGGATGTTCATAGCTGCTGCCATAGCAGCAATGTTAATAGGTTCCTGCTCAAAAGTAGAATGAACACGTTTATATTGTAAAGAATGGCCATGGTAAACCATCCCTAGACGGGCGTTATTCATTACTACAAATAATATTGGAAGTTTATATTCTTTTGCTGTTAAGATTTCCATTCCATGCATGAAGAAGCATCCATCTCCAGTTAATGCAACTGTTGGACGTTCTGGTTCAGCAAGCTTTGCCCCAATAGCAGTGGACAGACCGCTCCCCATCGCACCAAAATGAACATTGATATCAAATGTACTGTAATCTAGCACCTTCATATGGTGGATAACATATGCCATAAACTCACCAATATCTATCGTATATCTTGTAGATCTAGGAAGATAAGACTGAAGCTGTAGCAAAACATTTTTCGTATTGTAATCTTCTGCAATCAACTTATCCATGGAAGGTAAATTTTTTTCTTTGCTTGTTGGAGAATAGCCTAATTCTTCTAATTCCTCAATTAACATAGACAGAGTTAAATCTATCTCTCCTAAGACAGGGATATCAATGGAATATTTTCGATTAAAAACCGTTTCATCAAAATCCATTTGTACGGTAAAACGATTTTTAGTTAAATTATCGTTATAGTTATTGGTCGCTGTTTCACCTAAGCTCGAACCAATTACTACTAGACATTTACCCTCTCCATCATTTATCAGACTAGTTGCCTCTTCTGTACCCGCAAATCCAAATACCCCTTTCACTAAAGGATGATCTTCGCTAAGATAACCTTTGGCCACTGGAGTGGTAATAATTGGCCAATCTAGCATTTCAGCCACTGTCAGCAAGGATTCTACTGAATTCCTCACACCCTGGCCTACAAATAGATATCCACTTTTTCTGTCATGAAGCTCCTTTGCCACCTGGCGAATTACAGCTCTGTCCGGTGTAATTACATGCTTTGTTAATTGGGTTGGGATTTCTTCCTCTCCGCTAGGCCCTTGCTGAACATCTATTGGCATCCCAATATGAACAGGACCCGGCACCCCTGATACCGCAATTTTCGTAGCTTTTACAATCTCCTTAAGCAAGTCCTTGGAGTCTCGTACCGTAACGCTATACTTTGTAACCGAATGGAAAATTGGATCTGCATCTAACTCTTGGGAGGCATTAAGTCCCTCCGTATTCACTGGAACAGCACCGGTTAAAAATATTACTGGCAAGTGTTCTCTCATCGCATTGGCAGCTCCAGTTACAAGATTCGTTCCTCCAGGCCCACTACTCCCAATACAAACACTTACTCGATTTCCATACTTAGAATAGGCCGCTGCCATATAGGAAGCTGCTCCTTCATGCTTCGTTACAACTGGCGTAATTTCTGGCATATCATATAATTCATTAAAAAAGGCATTAACAGAACCTGCTGGAATTCCAAATACATGCTCTACACCTATATTTTTAAAATATTCCAATACTGAACGAACTGCTTTCATTATATTTCCCCCTAGTAGTAAATTAACGCAGATACTTCTCTCTAATCTGATCTGCTGGCAAAGGTTTACTAAAATAGTAACCCTGCATCATATAACATTCTTTCGAGAAAAGAAACTCTAATTGTTCCTTTGTTTCTACTCCCTCTGCAATTACATTTAGCTTCAAGTTCTGAGCTAATGTGATAATGGTATCTGTAATTGCAGCATTACTATCATCTTCCTTATGGATATCTTGGACAAATGATTTATCAATCTTTAAAGCATCGATTGGAAAATTCTTAAGATACCCTAAAGAGGAATAGCCTGTCCCAAAATCATCGATAGCTATTTTAACTCCTAGCTCTTTTAATTGTTTCATCTTTCTAATAGTTACATCTGTGTTTTTGATAATTTGGTTTTCCGTTAGCTCTAAATGTAAAAATTGCGGAGCAAGATCTACATCATCTAACACTTTTTTCACCATAGGAACTAAGCCTCTTTCTTCAAACTGACGGCTTGATAAATTAACTGACACACTGAGATCCTTATACCCTGCTTTATGCCACTCCTTTAGCTGCTTACAAGCATTTAATAGTACCCACTCTCCAATAGGGACTATTAAACCCGTCTCCTCTGCCAAAGGAATAAAATCTGCAGGAGAAATAATTCCCTCCGTCGAATGATTCCAACGCAATAAGGCCTCGACCCCAAACATGGCTTCTTTTGTATAATCCATTTGAGGCTGATAATAAATTTCCAGTTCTTTATTATCTAGGGCCTTGTACAATGCATTCTCTAGTTTAATACTATCCAACGTACGATTGGTCATTTCACTGTGGAAATAGTGGTGGGATGTGCCAGACTTTTCTTTTGCCTTATACATAGCAGCATCGGCATTTTTAATAAGCTCTTCCTCGGTTTCTCCATCCTTCGGAAACATACTTATCCCGATACTTGTTTTAACAAATACCTCCGTCCCCATTAAAGAGAAGGGCTGAGCGAAAATACTAGATATTCCATCTACTATATGAGATATCTCTTCTTTAGAATTCACTTCCGGAAGGATGACAGTAAATTCATCGCCACCCTGTCTAGATACAATACAGTCCTTTGGAATAATTACCTGAAGTCTTTTGGATACATCTCTCAGAAGCAAGTCTCCATAACTGTGACCCATACTATCGTTAATTAACTTAAATCTATCTAAATCTAGATAAAGGACAGCAACCTGCTTATCCTCTTTTTTAGCTTTTATGATTGCTTTATTTAACTTTTCATGAAGCATTATACGGTTTGGTAAATCTGTAAGACTATCAAAATAAGCAAGATATTTGATTTCCTCTTCGAGTTTCTTTCTTTCAGTGATGTCTTTGAAGGTTACTACTTGCCCCAGGACATTTTCCCCTTCTTTTATCAGCGATACAACATATTCTACCGGGAATTTTGTTCCGTCTTTGCGACAAAAATTACTATGGTTTTCTATGTTTAAATCTAAATGAAGAGGGGTACAAAAGATTTGGTTGTAGTCTTGACCAATTAGCTCATCCTTTTCATACCCAAGCATGGATTTACCAGCAGGATTACAGAAGGTAATTTCCCCATCTAGATTCAATCCAAAAATTCCTTCCCCTGCAGAGTTTAATATAAGTTCCTTCTCTTTACTTAAATGCTGAAGCTCTGCTATTACCTTTTCTAATTCTTTATTTTTTTCTAGCACCTCAGACGTTCTCTCTTCGATAATTATTTCCTGCTTTTCCATGTAAAGTAAATTGGAAAGAGAGGACGCCGTCGCATCTACTATGGATTGTGCCAAAAGTACATCAGACTCCGAGTATACTATTCCATTGTCATCTAAATTTACTACTGCTATTGCTCCTAGGACTTCCCCCATCGAAACTAGTGGAAACATGAACATCCCTTTAATACCAAAGGTTTTGCAGGCCTCATGATTCGGTCGTTCATCAGAAAATACATCAGTAATTATTAATGGCTTCTTCGTCCTAATTACTTCTTGAAAGACTAGATCATTTTGGTCAATATTATGTGTACGATGTGTTTTAATCCACTCTTCTTCGCTCCAGTCACTCTTTGCACTTAAACTTGCAGGCTTAATCTTTTTCTCTGCAATCGGGTCTAAAAGATGGACTCCTACGTTATCATTTTGGAGCACTCTAGCTACGTAATAGAAGCAACGGTCAATAATTTCCTGCATAGACGAGCACATGGACAGCTCCCGAGTCAAATCTAATAATAGCTGTTTTTCCGTTATTAAGTTTTCTTTTCTTTTTAAATTAGTAGCATTTTGAATAGCTACTCCAGCCATATTTACATATGCTTCTACGGCTTGAATCTCGCTGTCTGTTAAGTTCATCGGAATACCATAGTCAAATAGAAAGGCAAGTCCAAATAGTTCTCCCTCAAAAGAAATAGGCAAGGCTAAAAGCGATTTTATTTTAAAAGATTCTACAGCCCTTGGATCTGGTCTAGAGTCTTGTGACGTATCCGGAATATAAATAGTCTTTTGAGTCTCTATTACCTCTTTCGCCAGCAGATCAAATTCGGTTTCTATTAGATGCATATCCAACGTCATCCCATTGATAAGCTCAGGTTTCCCTACAAAACCGCGAAATTGCCCATCTTCCTGAGGTAGATAGATCCCTACTGAGTCACATTGTACAATTTCTTCAGAGATTGCTTTTACTACCTGCTCTAAAACTTCTCGCAAATCGAGTTTAGTATTTATTAACTTGGTTATATGAGCTAGACGAGAATATCTCGTTTGTTCTTTCACTATAAGGTTCCTCCATTTTTCAACATTTCCTATCATATTTCGACTTTTACCTTTTTTCTTATCATATCATCTTTTTTTGCTTATTTATCCATATTATTAAAAAATCACCCAATATTATCAATATTTTTGACTAGCCACAAATAAAAAAAAACAGACATTGTCTTAAGATGACTTTGTCTGCTTTTAGAAGCTTTATTTACAAGAACATTCCAGCTATCGATGCGCTTAGCAATGATGCTAGCATACCAGCAAGTACTGCCTTTAAGCCTAATCGAGCAATATCTGCACGACGAGTTGGAGCTAATGATCCTAAGCCACCTAATAGGATTGCCATAGAACTTAGGTTTGCAAATCCACATAGGGCAAAGCTAATTACAATGACTGTTTTAGGCTCTAAGTTTGGAATCTCTGGAGCAAAAGACATATATGCAACGAATTCATTTAATACAAGCTTTTGACCGATAAATGAACCAGCAGTCACTGCCTCTGACCAAGGCACTCCCACAGCAAACGCTATTGGTGAGAAAATAAAACCTAGAATACCCTCAATCGTTAGATCTGCACCAAATAATTCTCCAACCCAGCCTAACATGCCATTAAGGAGCGCAATTAGTGCGATAAATGCTAACAGCATTGCCCCAACATTTGCAGCTAGCTTTAGTCCATCACTTGCTCCACGTGCAGCGGCATCAATTACGTTTACAGTAGAATCATCCTTTTCTAAAAGGAAATTCTCCTCGTTTACTTTTTCTGTTTCTGGCATAATCAGCTTAGCTATGATTAATCCTGCTGGTGCAGCCATAAAACTTGCTGCAAGTAAGTATTCCATAGGAACCCCTAGTAACGAATAGCCAACTAAAACGGAACCAGAAACAGAGGCTAATCCACCCGTCATAACTGCAAATAACTCTGATTTAGTCATCCCTTTTATAAATGGACGTACGACAAGCGGAGCTTCCGTTTGACCAACAAAAATGTTGGCAGCAGCAGAAATAGATTCTGCTTTACTAGTACCTAGTAGCTTCGAAAGACCTCCTCCAATGACTTTAATGAAGAACTGCATAATTCCTAAATAATAAAGCACGGAAATCAATGCAGAGAAGAAAATAATAATGGTTAATATCGATATAACAAAAACAGTTCCATGAATTTCTGTGTCGGCTAGTGATCCAAATAAGAAGGATATCCCTTCATTTGCATAAGCAACCAAGTTGGAAACTATATCAGATAGCTTTTTAAGCATCCATCTACCCGCTTCCCATTTCAGAACCATAAATGCAAATAAGATTTGTATCGCTAAACCACCTAAAATTGTACGGAAGTTTAAAGATTTTTTAGCATTAGAAAAAATGAAAGCGATTCCTAAAACGACTAGGATTCCACCAATTCCCCATAAAATATTCATTCGTTGCACCTTCTTTTATTTAGTGACATCCCTAGGTCTTGAAGTACAATATCTCCCATGATGTTTTCCCCTATATCCATAAACCAAACGAATTAATTAAAATATTAACAAGATGTTATTCTAGCATAGAAAAATTAGAACTCTAAAAAGAAAAAAAATTCGATTACTTTTTTAAAGTAACCGAATTCTGTCTATTTATTTACGTATATTATTAACGTAATAATATTTATTTATTCATCATGTCTATATCCACATTAAATACGGGGATTACCGATGCCCATTCTTGTTATATTGGTTAGCCAAATACTAGGGGCACCTATCATTTATGGTCCTCTTATCTAAATATATTATATTTAAACAAATAGTCATAGGTTATATCAATAAACAAATATTCATTTTCCTCTAATGGGATGGAAAATGTACGCGTTAATTCTCCCGTATCAATATCACTGTATACATCTGAAAAAATACCTTTGTGATCGTTTCTCATTTTAATAATTGTTTTTAGGAAGTACGGACGCCAGCTCCAGTTTTTATTTAGCGCATCTATCTGGACGGTCCATAACCCGTTTTTCCGTATTATATTTGGGGATGTTTGAAAGCCTTCTTCATCACAAATATATAATCTAAAGGTACAATCCTCTAATTCTCTTGCAAGCTCCAATAAAAGCTCAGGTGATTTGCTCGTAGGCATTACTCGCTGAACCTCTCCCTCTAGCTTAGCCTCTAGCTGCTTCAGGGTTTTATAGTTTTCTTCTAAAAGTCGCTTTTCCGTAGCTATAAATTGTCTACATCGTTCCTTAAAGCTATTTTTTAATTGCTCCCGAGGAATAAAGCCAGTAGCTGCCTTTGCTAAATATTTACCTTGATAATATCGACCACTATTTTTCCAGGCAAATTGCAGCTGGTGAACTGTATCTATCCCTTCAAATAACATGTTCGCCCCTATTTTTCGAGCGAGCGCACTTAAAGAAGTAAACAAGTCATTCTGTGCACCCCATGATTCATAGCTAAGCTGCTCGATATTAACCTTTAAAATATTGGGTGAAAGCATCTTAATATAATCCAAGTGACTCTCTGATCCCACCTGGTTAATTGCAACTTTTACTCCATATGTTTTATAGTACCGTAGAATATTTTGGAGCTGATTAAAATCTCCTTTATAGTTGTGCTCAGATAATACGATCACAATTCTTGAAAGCTCCTCCTCCGATATATATTGCTTTATAATATCAAAGAAGCTTTCTCCATAATCCAGCACTAACAGGTTTGCGTTGCAAGGAAGATAAATATCAAAGTTTTTTGGTTCTATTTCCAACTCAGCAAGGGCTTTATGTAAAATCTTGTGCTGTACCTCTAGACGATATTCTTCTGGTATCTCTTCATCATATGGAAAATGGTTTAACATAATCCATTCCTCATTCTTCCATAACTTTCCGGAGATTTCATACGCTACCACTACATGCTCATCTGCACTAAATATAGGTTGATAAAATGGAGTTAAACTATCTAAGTTGGTGAGTACTTCTATTGCATCCATCCGATAACCTCCTTTATAAACAATTTAAATTATCAGTAAATTTTAATCTATAGTTACATAATAAATTTCTCAAGCATTGAACACAAGTTAGTTGAATTGAATTTTTATAAACTTATTACGTATTATTATACATTAATTTGCTACACTTTAGTATTGAAATTTTACTGTGACAGATGCTTGAATAGTGGATTCACCTGGCACTATAGGAGTACTTGCTACACTTTTCAGGCTCGCTGCTTCAAATGGCCTTACGGGAGAGGATGTATTTTCTACTATCTCAATGGGCTGCGGCTGAACACTAAGCTGCAAAGTCTTTCCGATAGTATTTGCCTTGGAGAATGCATCTAAGATAGCCTCTTCAAGTGCCTCTTGGTAATAAACTGAAGGATTTTCTATTTTAAATTGTAATGAAGATACCTGGTTGGCCCCATTTTGCACAGCAATATCAATTATATTTCCCGCTTGCTGAATATCCTCTATCCTTACATTTACACCATTTGTCACCTCGTATCCCCTAAACACCTGTCTTCCTTCAATAAATTCATATCGGGGAAAAATGGTATAGGCAGCAGTCTGTATATGCTCTTTTGGAATACCGATAGCTAGAAGCGAATGAATAACCTGATTCATTTTTTCAGCATTCTCCTGTTGTACTTGAGTAATTTGCTCCCCCATAGTAGTTACTTCTAAACGGAGCTCTATATAGTTAGGTCTAGCAGACACAGCCCCCTCCCCGGTAACGGTTATTGTTCTAGGAGAAGAATACGGTTGATTTACATAAAACATACACTACCACCTTTCGATTTTCTTCTTATATTATGCATAAGGAAAGATGCAAATGATGTTACATCTTCTCTTGTAAGTGATAAAGTGAATATAAAACCTGTGCGTTTAGGAAGGATTGATTGGAATGAAAAAACAATATTACGTAAATGGAGAATGGAAGTCGTCTGAAGTATATAATGAGCTCACTAGTCCCCATACCAATGAAAAAATTGCAGAAATTCCACAAGCAACCCGTGAAGAGGTAGAGTATGCAATTACCGTTGCCTATGAAACCAGACAGCAAATGGCTGCCTTAACGGCATACGAGCGCGCTGAAATTCTAGAACAGCTTGTTCAGCTCCTTAAAGAAAACCGTCATAAGGCTGCTGAAATTATTTCCTCTGAGGCGGCGAAGCCAATAAAATATGCGCTTAGTGAAATGGACCGTACCATCGAGACGTATAAGTTTGCAGCTGAAGAAGCAAAAAGGTTAACTGGTGAGATGGTTCCAATGGATGCAGCAAAAAATGGTGCAGGTCGCTTTGGATATACAATTGAACAGCCGATTGGTGTTGTGGCTGCCATTACCCCATTCAATTTCCCTCAAAACTTAGTAGCTCATAAGGTCGGACCTGCCATTGCAGCTGGGAATCCTATCGTTTTAAAGCCAGCATCTCAAACACCACTATCTGCACTATTTCTTGCCGAGCTAATAGACCAAACAGCTTTACCAAAAGGAGCATTTAATGTAGTTACTGGAAGCGGACGTACAGTTGGAAATGTTCTAGTGGAAAGTGACAAAGTTAAAATGGTTACCTTTACAGGAAGCCCAGGTGTCGGTAAGGGAATAAGAAACAAAGCCGGGCTAAAAAGAGTATCTTTAGAGCTAGGCTCCAATGCTGGATTAATCATCGATAAACACGTAGACTTATCAAAAATAGTGCCGAAATGCGTAATGGGTGCGTTTTCCAATCAAGGTCAGGTGTGCATTTCCTTACAGCGGACGTATGTGATGGATGAAGTGTATGAGGAGTTTATTGAGCAATTAACTGAAATGACGAAGCAATTGGTTGTAGGAGATCCTCTAGATGAAGCTACCGATGTAGCAGCTATGATCAGCTCCGTGGAAAAGGAGCGTGCGCTTAGCTGGGTACAAGAGGCAGTAGAGCATGGAGCAGAGATTATAACAGGCGGCACAGATGAAAACGGAGTGTTTATGCCAACAATCCTTACAAATGTGGCAGCCATCTCAAAGGTATCCTGTCAGGAGGTATTCGCTCCAATTGTTGGGGTAACCCGTATTACCTCTATCCAAGAAGGAATTGATGCGATTAATGATTCAAGCTACGGGCTGCAGGCCGGCATTTTTACAAACGACATTCAAACAGCATTTCATGCTTCTAAGGAATTAGAGGTAGGCGGCGTAATGATTAACGATATTCCAACCTATCGAGTGGACCAAATGCCATATGGCGGGGTAAAAGATAGTGGGATAGGTAAAGAAGGAGTAAAATACGCTATTCATGAGATGACGGAAACAAAGTTAATTGTATGGAACCAGCTATAAATCAGTAAATAGAAGAAGCTCCCGGAACTTGGGAGCTTCTTCTATTTACCTACTTCGTTTAATAAATTCCGACAAGATGCGAGTATAAATTTCTGGCTGATCAATATGTACCAAGTGTCCTGCATATGGCACAATTGCCCCGTGAACAAAAGAGTTACTCAACGGGTAGCTTAATGCCCCAGAAGCCTCTACTTTATTTTTTTCTCCCACTAAGAATAGAACTGGAAAAGAAAAATCCCTAATTGCATTCATTTCCTCAAATGGGTACCATTTATCATCCATTCCCATTCTTAAAAATTGAGTCCAGTCGGATTCGTGGATTGATTGAAAATATTTCTTTGTTTCCTCACTGTTTAAAAGGTTTTCCCCATGTTTTTAGTTGCTAGTTTGACAGGATGATATTTGGGAAACTAATCAAGTAAGGAGGCGAGAACAATGCCATGGAGTAAAAATGACTATCCCGATTCTATGAAAAACTTAGAGCCACAGGTACGAGAAAAAGCAATTGAAATTGCCAATGCTCTACTGCGAGACAATTATGAGGAAGGAAGAGCAATAGCTATTGCGACCTCTCAGGCAAGAAAAGCAGTTAATGGTGATGAGGATGACAGACCTCGGTATGAGGTTCGTCCTCGTGAAGATGATTGGGTACTTGTAAAAAAAGACGGCGAAAGGGCTATCCTCAAAGAAGATACTAAACAAAAACTACTCGAAAAGGCCAAGCCTTATGTGAATGATCATGATGGTATTCTAGATATTTACCAAGGAGATGGCGATCTAGAGACAACTCTATATGAATAATTAGACCAAGCGTTTATCTTTTACAGATAACGCTTTTTCATTTGAGAAATGCTATTTCACCTTGACTTATCGTATACATTTGTATACATTAGTTAGTATATAAATGTATCCCAAGGAGTAGATGAATGATGAGACCAGAGGGACGACGTAGAGAAAGACATGATTCAAACGGAATGGAAAAAAGAGGAGCTAAAACCTTCCGCCGCGGAAGAGCGATAGCTTTTTTAGAGAGATTGAATGTTAGGCGAGACACCCTAAAAAAACAATTAGAAACTCCTGAACTTCAAACAATTCACCCGCATTTAGTTGGAGAGCTTAAAGCCATCGAAATGGTAATCGATGAATTCATTCAATTATTTGAGCTACATGAGGTGAAAGAGGACCAACAAGAGCAATCCGAATGATTAAAGGATGAATAATATCATAAGAAACAAACCAATATATTGACTCTCTATTTTTTAACTAAGAAAGAGGCTGGGGATTAACCAGTCTCTTTTTTACATACTAACTCGTTTCTCTATAATGGCAGCTAAAGCAATAATAGTGTCATAGGAATCTCCAGGAAATTCAGCGCGGACAAACTCTGTTTTTAGCTCCTCAGCAACCAGCTGACAATCTTCACCTATCTCATAATAGGATTCTATATCTGCTACCAATGTCATTAGTTCACACGTTACAAACCCCTTAACCCCACGAGATACTAGTATTTTCATTTCATCTTTCACATCTGGCATAAGCCATTCACCTGTTTTACCAGCACTTCTATAAACTGTTTTCCACTTGGCAATTCCAGCGCGTTGAGAGATCCTAGAAGCCATTTCCTCGAAGTGCTGAACATACTGTTTATTTACTATAGGATTTCTACGCTGACTATGGACAGTATATAAAACATAGGAATCCGAGCGAATAGAGGACGGCAACCACTTATAAGCACGAATCACTCTATCCTCATATACCGATAAAATTTCAGGATCTTTATGCCAATTCACTATATGAACCAATTTTATTTGTTTTGCTTTCTCTAAATACTTTTCTATTTTTTGATGAAAGGTTTCTGCTTCTAGTGGGGAGAAAATTGGATAGATTGCCAACGTAGCAACCGTAGTAACCCCGTCATCGAGCATTTGCTCAAGTGTATCTTCGATAAAGGGTGCAGTGTGCTTATAAGCGTTATAAACTCTTACATCCTCTATACTTTCTGACAGAGTTTCCTCTAAACCCTTTGCTATTCTATAGGAGTTAGATCCAAGGGGGTCTACTGTTCCAAACTTCCGAAACTTTCTTCCTACCTCTCCAACCAGTGAATCTGGCACCTGCTTGCCTTCGAACAGATGCAGAAAATAATCTGGCAGATCATCTAGTGATTGTGGAGCTCCATATGCATAAATCATTATGCCTAACAGAATTGAACAACTCCTTTTTTAGTTCTTAAGATCTTTTTCGCGTCTCAAAATCTTTTTCTATTTGCTGCTTCCAAGCTTTATTTAACTTGTGACCTTGACGATAACTGATAACTGCCTCACTCACTGCCTCGTAATTTACTGTAGTCCCTTTCTCATCGGCATGATAATTAACCGCAAAATCCTTTTCAATTCCAAATTTTTCAGCAGTAGCTAAAGCATCTATATTAGCTCCTAGAAAAATAAATTCCCAATTAAACTTTTCTTTCTGCTTCTTGATCATTTTCTTTACCTGCTCTGCATGATATTCACAGCTTGCATTTTCTATGCCGTCAGTTGTAATAACAAATAATACTCTATCCGCTCTCTCTTCATTACTTGTTCTTTTTTGTATGTTATCTATCTTTTGAATAGTTGACCCAATCGCATCTAGGAGTGCAGTCATGCCCCCCACCTGATAGTCATTGTCTGTTAAAGGAGAAACACCTTTTAAAGTAATACGGTCATGTAGAAGTTCATATTTGTCACTAAACAAGACGGTTGTGACAAATACATCTCCCTCCTCCTTCTTCTGTTTCTTTAACATTGCATTAAATCCTCCAATTGTATCCGCCTCGAGTCCAGACATAGAACCACTCTTATCCACTATAAATACCAATTCAGTTAAATCCTTTTTCATTTTGCTTCCTCCTTTTTATATATAAGCAAAGAATACCAATTCCATTCTCCTATTAGGTCGCTTGGAAAAAGACAAATTTAATTGAAAATATAAACTTTTTTCATATGAGTTTAATTGATTGAAATAAAACTTATCATAATATAATATAATCCTATAAGTTTAGTATGAATTAAAAAGGCGGGGTTAAATTGCTATACATGATCATTACTGGTTTAATATGTGGCGCCTTACTAGGCTTTGTTATGCAACGCGGTCGTTTCTGTCTAACTGGCGGATTTAGAGATATGTATTTATCAAAGGATAATCGCATGTTTTATGCATTATTAATCGCTATTGCTGTACAAAGTGTCGGTGTGTTCGCTCTGATTGAATTAGGAATTTTTGAATATAATGCAGGTACATTACCGTTGCTTGCTGTCATAGTTGGTTCTTTCATTTTTGGTATTGGTATTATTTTGGCTGGTGGGTGCGCAACAGGTACATGGTATCGCGCAGGAGAAGGCTTAATAGGAAGCTGGATTGCTCTTGCTGGATATATGCTTATGGCAACGATTATGAAATCAGGAGTACTTGCTCCATTAAATGCACAGATTCAGTCGTCTCAACTTCCGACTAACTCTATCCCAGAAACATTTGGGTTAAATGTTTGGATTTTTGTAGCGATTCTTTTAGCAGTGGTAGCCTGGATTGTATATAAAGAAGTGACAAAACCAAAAGTATTTATTCCTTCTTTAAAGCCAAAAAGAACAGGGTTAGCGCATATCTTATTTGAAAAACGCTGGCATCCGTTTGTGACTGCTCTTTTGATAGGAGCAATCGCTGTTCTTGCTTGGCCACTTAGTGCGGCAACTGGACGTGTGTTTGGATTAGGGATAACTACTCCATCTGCAAATATTCTTCAATATTTAACTACAGGAGACTCAGCAGTTCTAAACTGGGGTGTATTCTTAGTTCTTGGTATTTTCTTCGGATCATTTTTTGCAGCAAAAGCGAGCAGAGAATTCCGTTTTAGAATGCCTGATGTAAAAACGGGTATTAATAGTTTCATAGGCGGTAATTTAATGGGATTCGGTGCAAGTCTTGCGGGAGGCTGTTCAATCGGGAATGGTCTAGTAATGACCGCTATGATGACATGGCAAGGTTGGATTTCTTTAACGTTTATGATTTTGGGAACTTGGACGGCTGTTTACTTTGTATTTGTTCGTGGGCGTAAGAAAAACAAAGCGACAGCAACAAAAACTGCTGTTAAACCAGCATAATTATAAAGGAGTGCTTAATAATGAAACAAGTATTAGAAGTTATGGGAATGGTATGCCCTTTCCCTTTAGTTGAAGCAAAGGAAGCAATGACCGAATTATCCTCTGGAGATGAGTTAGTAATCGAGTTCGATTGTACACAAGCGACTGAATCTATCCCACGCTGGGCAGCTGAAGAAGGTCATACAATCACTAACTATGAGCAGCTTAGCGACGCTGCTTGGACAATTACTGTTCAAAAGAAGTAAGTAGTTAATAAATGTAAATGAAATAAGCACCTACGATTCTGAATTTAAGAATCGTAGGTGCTATATTACTTTTTAGGAGATATAATTTTATCTTGGCTAACACTCATAATTTTTCTTTTCTCTACATCCTGGTATTGTGGAGGATTCCTGAATAAGAGTAAACCAATAGCACCAACCAGTAACGTTACAGCTAGCAGTGTATAGTTGAACTCTTTGTTTACTCCCCCTTTATACAATTCCTCATAAAGCATAAAAATCTCTACAACAATGATAAAAACCCACAGCAAATAACCATGAAATAACTTCATCCACACACCCCCGACTTTTTTAAGCCCCTAATAATTCCTGCTCGAACGCAAATAAAGCTTCATTAATTTCATAAATGTCATATTTTTGATTTACAATAAAGTAACGAATAATCAAATCAAACTTATGACTTTTCGAAAGAGTGTAGCCTGCTCTATCTAACAAGTCTTCTGTTTCTTCAATCGATAATTTTAGAGCGATAGCAAAAGCAACTGCAGTCTTTTTCATAGGCGTATAGTCTATATTATTTTTGATTTTCGAGAAAAGACGACGATCAATATTAGCTTTCTTGTAGGTTTCTACGTCTGACATTCCCTTTTCATCTATTAGCTGAAGTAAACGTCTTGAAAAAGATTCATCCCTTTTCTCAATAAATTGCTCTAACTCCACTCGATCCGACATAGCATCGACAGTAATCTCTGACTCCTTCATTATTTTAAGCTCTTCAAGCATTCTGCCTCTTTCATACTTCAGATGTATCCGTTGAACTGTGTGTTCATCAATATATTCACATATAGAGCTGAACAGCTTTTCACTTAAGGTGAAAGCACTTCGATCAAATACTACTAGGTATACAAGTATTTCGTGCTTCAAAAGGAAGGAGCTTATTGTAGAGATAGCAATTTGGAGAGCTTGGTCCTTTGGGTAGCCATAAATTCCTGAGGAGATAAGCGGAAAAGCAATCGATTCATGCCCCTCTGAGATAGCTAATTGTAGCGCATTTTGATAACAGTTTCTTAACAGTTGCTCCTCATTTTGTGAGCCGCCTCTCCATATTGGGCCAACTGCATGAATAACACGCTTTGCTGGAAGCAAAAATGCATCTGTAATGACCGCATCACCGACAGAGCATCCCCCAATACTGTCACACGCCGCCTGAAGCGGTCCTGCTCCTGCTGCTTGGAAAATAGCGCCACATACACCACCGCCCATTTGGAGCTGAGCATTGGCAGCGTTAACGATAACATCTACCTCCATCTTCGTAATATCATTACGTACAATCTCAAATGGCATAGCATTTCCCTCATTCCTTGTACCTCCTATTTTAGTAGATATTAGGAGATTTGAAAAGTGTGATACACTTACAAAAAAGGAGGAAAACAGATGCAAATCTTAGCTTATGAGCCCACCTGGGACAAGGCTATTTCCCAAAAAGATCGGGAGGAATTCGAAGCAATTTTTCACAGCTTGCTCGTATTTCCTCCCTTCACTGTTATTCGCCATGCTGTTAACCACAAAGGAGAACTTTTAGTTACCTCCATTATTCATAATACAGCAGACCAAGAATTGGATTTTCATGCTATGAAAATTTCCTACCAAAAGGATGGACGGAAGATAGCCGAAGCTAAATTCACTCTTCCCTCTCATCTTATTCCGTCTAAAACAAGTATGCCCTGGACATTTATCTTTCCTGCTGGTAGCTGGCATGATGATCAAGCCGGGCTGGGAGAATTGTACTTTGGTTAAAGTAAACATGAAAAAAGAGCCAACCTCTGAAAATTGGCTCTTTTTCCATGAATATTGGGAGTTATATTAAATAGTTTTTCAACTAATTAATAACTAAGGAAACTTCTTGCAAAAACTTTCTCACATTTTGAAGATACAGCTCATTCTCCTCTAAATGCGGAGAGTGACCACTATGCTGATACTTTATATAGGTATTATTTGGTATTCCTGCGGCAAGCTCATCAGAGCAAGCAACCGGAGTAATCCAATCATGTATACCAACAGTAATTAGCACCGGTACCTTAATTTCACCTAATCTATCAACTATATCAAAGGTTTTCTTATTCGTGCTGAAGGCATAATTATGGGTTTCAAAGTGGTAATAGATCTCTTCCATCCGCTTTTTAATTTTTTCTTCATCTACCACTACTGTGTATAGCGGTTGAATATCTGTGAAAATCTTTTTTAATTCTTCATTGGAGGCCATTCTTCCATCAAACAAACGCTCCAGCATATCGATATCTAAATTTGGTATGTTGGCGTCTACCGCTCTTCTGACAGAATCATCGTTATACTTGTTATTGGCAGCTGTATCCCTAAGCATGACACTTATGACTCTTTGTGGATATGCAAGGACATATTCTAAAGCTAAGTAACCTCCGTAGCTGCCTCCTAATATATGAATCTTTTCAAGTCCCAGGCTCTCTCTAAAAGCATCTATGTCTGCTGTCCATTGGCCATGAGTATATGGGGGCTTGTCCTCTGATCGACCGCTTCCACGCATATCCATAAATATTAACTGGTATTGATCTCTAAGGGATGAAAAAGCCTTCACATCATTTTTACAATCCCCAAGTCCTGGTGCACCGTGGATAAAGAAAATTGTTTCACCAGTTGGATTCCCATGGATTTCATAATATATTTGACAATCATTAATCTCTTTAAACAATGGATAGTTCCCCTTCCTCCCACTTAAATCGCTGTTTAGTGGTAGTAAATTCATCATGTAAAAATCGTTGTAGTATAGCAATGAAGTCATTCGGTATTTCACGAACAAAGGAATGGCCGTATTCCTGAAATACAATGAAAATTGCTTGTGGCAAGGCATTATATATTTTTTCTCCACATTCTGGAGGGGTAATCCAGTCCTTTTCCCCCGAGGTGACAAGTACCTTGCAAGAAAGATCCTTAAGTTTAGGAAGCATATCAAAGGTTATTAGGTTTTTAAATGCAACGTTATGCGTTTCATAATGAAAATAAATTGAATTTAATCGTTCCTCCGCCTTTACCGGGTCGAAGTCTTTGACATATAACGGCTGTATTTTTTTATACAATATCTTAAAATCTTCATTTGATTGGACTTCACCATTAAATAAACGAGTGAGCTCCACAAGTGTAATATCAATTTTCGCTTCAACTGCATTTCTGATAGCAACCCCGGAATTCCGGTCATCCGGGCTAGTAACATTGAGTATTAAATATTCCACATTTTCTGGATACTTAACCGCATATTCCTGTGCAAGGAATCCTCCATAAGAGGAACCTAGAAGAATTAACTTATCGAGATGAAAGTTTTTACGAATTTCCTCTATATCCTCCACCCATTGTTCATGAGAATAGGGGGGTGTATCCGAAGAACGTCCAGAGCCTCGTAAATCGACAAACACCAGCTTAAATTCACTCTCTAGTTTTTCTTTAAATGTGAAAATATCTCCCCTACAGTCTCCCATCCCTGGGCCACCATGCAGAAATAAGATAGAACGTTCATTTTGCTCCCCGTATATTTCCATGTATAATTGTGCCCCGTTAATCGTCACATACATTTTTGAACCTCCTATTTCGAACTAAGATGTTTTGGGTCTAAAGCATCTCTTAGACCGTCTCCTAAAAAGTTATATGCCAAAACTACTAACGTAATAGCTACTCCAGGCAATACTCCTAGTACGGGTGCCGTCCAAATATACTGCTGTGCATTTTGCAGCATATTCCCCCAAGTAGCAGTTGGCGGCTCAATACCAAGCCCTAAATAGCTAATGGCACTTTCTGTAAGGATCGCCCAAGCAATTCCTAGGGTGGAAGAAACAATAATGGAGGGGATAATCTGCGGAACTATGTGACGGCCTAAAATACGGAATTTACCTGCTCCTATCGACCTCGATGCTTCTATAAACTCGCTCTCCTTCCATTTAAGGGTCTCCCCATAGATAACTCGAGCTATTTCCATCCAAGAGGTGAAGGCAATTACCATCACAACCATCATTGGGCTTTTCCCTAAGACAGTTAAGGCAACTAAAGCCAGGAAAAAGTTAGGAATTGAAAGCATTGCTTCCGTAAATCTCATAAAAACAGCTTCAATGATTCCACCAAAATAAGCTGCTACTGCCCCTATGACCGCTCCAATAATAATGGTAATTAGCATTGCACCTAAACCAACAAGGAGTGTAATTCTCCCTCCTTGCATCATACGACTGAATACATCTCGTCCTAAATCATCTGTTCCCATTGGATGTGCCAAGCTCCACCCCTGTAGCATATTTGCAGGGTCTATGTCATATGGGCTAAGCTTCCAAAGGAATGGACCAATAAAAACGACGATATGTACGATTGCTAAAAATACCAACGCAATTACTGCAGCCTTATTCTTTTTAAACCGAGTCCATGCGGTAGCCTTTTTAATTTCTAGGCTTTTCGGTTGAACAATCCCCACATTTGAGACACCTTCCATGTTAAGCACCACCTACATTATTGATAAAATTAGAACGTTTTAACACGCGGGTCCAATTTTGAATAAATAATATCTACTATAAAGTTTGAGAGAATTACGATCACCGTCACAAAAACAGTGACACCCATAATTACGTTATAATCTCTGCCTTGGGAGGCTTCTACTATTAAACGCCCCATTCCCGGCCAACCAAAAACTGATTCTACAATCACTGCACCACCCAATAGTCTTGGTATTAATACTCCGATGATAGAGATTACCGGGATGAGCCCATTACGTAAGGCATGAAAATAAATAACTGTTCTTTCCTTAGCCCCTTTAGCCCTCGCAGTTCGTATATAGTTTTGGCTTATCACCTCAAGCATAGATGATCGTGTAAACCTAACAATGGTAGGCAACGTAGAGGTGGCTAGTACTGCAATTGGCAGCACCATACTTTTCACTTTATCAACCAACGAAGTGTCACCAACCCCAGATGAAGGTAATATTTGAAGCTCTACCGCAAAGAACAAAACAAAGATTATAGCCATCCAAAAGGAGGGTACAGATAGCCCCACTACACTTCCAAGATTAATAAGATAATCCGTTTTCGTATTCCTACGCATCGCTGCCCAAACACCAAAAAGAATTCCTAGTATAATCGAAACAACTAGCGTGACCACCGTGAGCTGTAATGTATAAGGGAGTCTTTCCATGATTCTTTCGGTTACAGGCTGTCCACTAGATAAAGAAACACCTAAATCGCCCTTCACCGCCTGAACCAACCATTCGGTATATCTAACAAAAATTGGATCATTTAATCCCAATTGCTCTGCAATAGCAGCTCGTTCTTCAGCTGTTGCATCCATCCTCATCATCGAGGAAGGTCCGCCTGGAGAAAGATTCATGATAAAAAAAGTAATAATACTTACTAATAAGACTAAAATAATACTTTGACTAAGCCTGTTTAAAGTAAATTTAAGCATGTGAACTTAACCTCCTCAGGCAGACAACTTATGAAAAAGGAAAGACGAGAAATTTCTCGCCTTTTATTCATTTTTTACTCGTTGATATACCATTCATTGATATAATTTAGATTCGCTCCAAAGTAAATTTCGGATAATCCACCTAGTTTTTTGTTACGTACTTGGACTTCCTGTGGATACCATAGATAGATATATGGCAGCTCCTCTGCCACGTATTCCTGCACCTTTTTGTAAACCTCTGCACGATCAGCTATCTCACTCGTTGTTTGGCCTTGTCTTAAAAGTTCATCTAGCTCATCACTTTGATAGCCAGGGATGTTATTTCCAGTCTTCGCATTCTCAGAAGCGTATTGCGCGTATACGTCTGGATCTGTAGGATATGACCACCAGTTAAGTGCCATCTCATAATCACGCTCGATGATGTTCTTTTGAATCATTGCATTCCATTCTAAAACATTTAACTTTACATCAAACCCGACCTTAATCAGGTATTGCTGTACCAATTGAGCGATTTGCTCCAAATCTCCTTGGATTGCTATATCGAAGTTGATAACAAATTTTTCCCCATTCTTATCCACAAATCCATCTCCATTGGAATCTTCCCATCCTGCTTCCTTCAACAATGCTTTCGCTGTTTCGACATTATAATCATACTGCTTTACATCGTCTGTATAATAAGCTTCCTGGTTAGGCGTAATCGGTCCGGTAGCTATTTTTCCGTAGCCTTGAAGTACCGAATCGATAATTGCTTGGCGATCGATTGCATGAGCTACTGCTTGTCGAACCTTTACGTCCTGATAGCGCTCATCCTCTTGATTTAAAGAAATCCAAAAGTAACGTGTAATATCTGAAGGAACTGTTGTCAGATTGTTTGCACTATCTACTCGAGCTAGAGAAGCTTTGTCCTCTAAAACAAAGATATCCAATTCATTGCTTAACGCTTGAGCAATTTGTGTATTTACATCTGGCACAATTTTATACACCACTTTATCTAGGTTTGGAGCACCGTCAAAGTATTCTTCGTTTTTAACTAATGTCACACTTTGTCCTGACAGGTAATTATCCACTTTAAACGGACCGGTACCCACAGGGTTTTTCTTATTAAATTCTGTGTAATTCCATACATCGTCCACAGATCCTAAAATATGCTCTGGCATAATCTCTGAATTAAATGCTAGATAAGAGGGAAGTGCTGCCCACGCACGCTCTAAATGAAATTCGACTGTGAAGTCATTTACTGCCACTACTTCCTTTAAAGACTTATAGTTTGAAGCTCCGTTTGAACCTAATGATTCATTTAGCACTAGATTATTAAACGTAAAAGCTACGTCCTCCGAAGTAAACTGCTCCCCATCATGCCATTTCACATCATCACGTAAAGTAAACGTCCAAACTAATCCATCCTCTGAAGTAGTCCATTCCTTTGCAAGGGATGGTGCTGGAGCCAAATCTTTTCCAGGCTTTGTAAGACCAGAGAAAATAATTCGGTTAACTACGTTTGACTCTGCATATGCATTTGGGTGCCAAGTATTAAAGGTAGGATCCGCCGTAATCGGCATAGATACAGTCCCTCCAGCTTTAGGCTCTCCACCATTAGGGGCATCTGCAGAGGTCTCCTTTTCTTTTTCACTACAAGCAGCAAGTATACAAATGAATACTACTATTAATGATAGGAACCAATATTGTTTTTTCATCCCTATTTCCCCCTTATTTCACCCAAGTTTCTTTTAAAACACGCATCACGTTTCCACCCATAACTTTTCGGATATCCTCGCGGCTGTAGCCATGCTTCACTAGCCAACGAATAACATTTGGATAAGCTTCCGCTGGGTTTTCCAAACCTTTTACATACTCTACTTCTTCAAATTGTGGACCAGCATGGGAAGAGCTAATAGATAGAGCTCCAGAAAACACATGATGTAGACCAACATGATCCCCAAATAACGTATCTAGACCAAATGCAACATGGTCAATTCCACAAAGCTTTACTGTATACTCAAAATGCTCCATTACCGACTCAATAGAATGCTCTGGATGATTTGCAGTAAGAGTAGTATGTGGTGCTGATTCAATCCCGATAACTCCACCTTTTTCAGCACACATCTTTAATACATCGTCTGGCTTCATTCGGCTTGTATCCCATAATCCTCTTGCTCCGACGTGAGTGATAAAGATTGGTTTTGTACTATGCTGGATAACATCACGTGCCGTTTGATCTCCACAATGCGAAACATCAATGGTCATCCCAAGCTTGTTCATTCGTTCTACAACTTTATGTCCAAAAACAGTAAGTCCAGAGTCATTTTTTTCACGTAATCCTGATCCTAATGCATTTGCCTCAGAGTACGCTATCCCCATCACACGAACTCCTAAACCGTAAAGAACATCCACTCGGTCTATCTCATTTTCAATTTGAGTAGCTGATTCAAGAGAAGTTACAAATGCAATTTTCCCTTCTTTCTTTGCACGGTAGATATCTTCAAGTGATTCTGCTCGAATGACCATATCCTGATGAGCGAAGTCGCTGTAACGAATACCCAGATCATGGATGACATCATTCCATTTCCAGCCTGCATTAGATGTAATGAATGCTGTTCCATCCATGTAATTTTCGAATACTACATCTAAGCCAGATACACTTAATCCTTCATAACCTGTCCAATCACGTCCCTGTCTACGAAACTCAAAGATTTCATCTAGATTCTCTGGCGTGATAAACGTATGTTCATGCAAGGAAATAATAAGTTCCTCTTCAATAATTTTTTGTACCTCTTGCTCTTCATTCTCCGAGATTTCATAGATATAAGGCTCGACTCTACCAAGCTCTTTTGCCAGCTTGTAAGGCTTATAGTCTGCTCCTTCCTCCAAGAACTGAAAAGATTTATATCCTTTATAGGTTGGTTTTGCTTTTACTCCTGTATAATCAACTGTTTTTTCCATTTCATTACACCTCTTTATATATTTTCTTATTTTTTTGTTATAATAGAGGAAGATCTATTTTCTAAGGGATAGTGACACGCAACTAAACTACCATCTGAATATTCAGATAGTTTAGGAGGCACAGTTTTACACTGCTCCGTTGCAAATGCACATCTCGGATGAAAACGACAACCTGTTGGGGGATTAGAAGGAGATGGAATTTCACCCGCCAAGATGATTTTTTCCCTTCTTTTCCTCGGATCTGCTATTGGATTTGTATCCATTAATGCTTGTGTATATGGATGTAGAGGACTTTCAAAGATTTTTTCTGTCTCGCCTATTTCTACCAGTTCTCCTAAGTACATGACACCCACTCGATCTGAAATATGCTTCACTACATTTAATCCATGAGCAATAAATAAATAAGTTAAATTTAACTCCTTTTGTAGCTGCTTTAGAAGATTTATCACTTGAGCTTGAACTGAAACATCTAATGCGGATACTGCTTCGTCTGCTAGGATAAATTTGGGATTTAAGGCGATTGCCCTTGCAATACCTACCCTCTGTCTTTGGCCACCAGACATTTCATGGGGGTATGCATTTCTTTTTTCTGGGTCGAGCCCCACCAGCTTCATTAACTCAATTACTCGTTCTTCTCTTTCTTTTCCCTTGTGTACATGATGGACAGAGAAAGGCTCTGCAATAATATCGATAATCTTCATCCGTGGATTTAAAGAGCTCATAGGATCTTGAAAAACAACTTGAAGATCCTTCCGAATACTTCTCTTATCCTTAGAATTCAATTGAAGTATATTTTTGTTTTCAAATAAGATATTTCCTTCCGTAGGAGGAATTAAATTGACAATCATTCTTCCTAACGTAGATTTTCCAGACCCCGATTCTCCTACAAGCCCAAATGTTTCACCTTTTTTAATCGTAAAAGATACATCATCAACCGCCTTAATATAATCCTTTTTTAAAAATGCTCCCTCCCTTTTTACTGAAAAATATTTCTTTAAGTTTTGGACAACAATCAAATCCTCCTTCTGTTGATCCACCTCCTTTGATAAACTAATTGTGGTAGTTGCTGTATCACTCATGTAAAACACCTCCATTGGTCACACCAGGCAGCCAACAAGCAACTCTTCGCCCAGATAATTCTTTTAAATCAGGTTCCTCTATAAAGCATTTTTCTACTGCATATGGACAACGAGTGTTATAGCGACACCCCTGCGGAAGACTTAGTAGAGAAGGAATAGATCCTGGAATAGAAGGTAATTCTTCTTCTCTTCTACCAATTTTAGGTATTGAATCTAATAATCCTTTCGTATATGGATGAAGTGGTTTGTCGAAAATTTCAAAGACATTTCCAATTTCGATTACCCTACCTGCATACATAACGATTATTTTATCTGCCATTTCAGCGGCTACTCCCATGTCATGAGTAATCAAGATTATGGACATATTTAATTCTTCTTTTAAGCGACCAAGTAGGGATAGGATTTGGGATTCAATAGTTACATCTAAGGCAGTTGTAGGCTCATCTGCAATAAGGAGTTTTGGATTACAGGAGAGCGCCATCGCTATCATAATGCGTTGCCTCATTCCACCTGACAATTCATGTGGAAATTGCTCAAGCCTCTTTGTTGGATCAGAGACTCCTACCAAATTTAGAAGCTCCAAGGCACGCTTTTTACAATCTTCCTTAGAAAGGTCTTGATGAATGCGAATACACTCGATAATTTGTTTACCTATCTTCATTACTGGATTAAGAGCGCTCATTGGCTCTTGAAATATCATGGATATTTCTTTTCCACGAATACCCCTTATTTCTTCTACTGATTTTTGTAGAATTGAGTTACCCTCAAACTTAATATCACCACCTAGGTAAATACCATTTTCATATTCTATTAATTTCATAATGGCCAGACTAGTAACGCTTTTTCCACTTCCAGACTCACCAACTATACAAATCGTTTCACCTTGAGATAATTCGAAGTCTATAGAATCAATTGCCTTAATAGTTGAGCTATCAGTTTTAAAGCCGACTGAAAGATTCTGCACTTCTAACAGTTTTTGCATGACATCCCTCCTAAAATATGACAGGTGTTACAACGCCAATTAAAATAGTTTCTTGATCGGTGGGATTCTCTCCAAAATGCTCTAAGTGCGCTGGGAAATGGATTGAATCACCTTCATTTATAAGATATTCTCTATTATCAATAGTGAAAAGTACCGAGCCTTTTATCACATAATAGAATTCTTCTCCTGGATATTGAAAAATTTGTTTTTTCTTTTGATTGGGTACAAGCTTTAAAATAAATGGAGCTAACGAACGTTGAGGGAATTTGCCATTGATACGGACATATGTGGTTTCTAGGTTGTTGATTTTTAAGTTCTTTTGATCTTTTTTCCTAACTACATAGCTTTCTTCTCCATGTGCTTCAAAGAAGTATGTAATATTCACTTGGAAGGCATCTGCTATTTTCATCAACGAGGAAATAGCTAGAGAAGAATTGCCTCTTTCTAATTGAGATAGAAAGCCTGCGGTCAATCCTGTTTTTTCACCTAATTCTTTTAGCGTCATTCCAGATTTAATCCGGAGTTCTTTTATTTTTCTGTAGATTTCCTCCATATCAAACCTCTCTCTTAAAATTAACTACCACTAAACTTTATTTAGTGTTGATATATTTATACTCCTTTTATTTTGAAAAATCAATAGAATAAATTAAATTTTCTTAATATTTTTTTAAATAAATACTAAATAATCATTAAATTCACTTAATTTACCACAAACGGATTGAAAGAAACGATAATATGTTTTTTTAAAATTTGAACATGAGTTCCAGTTTTCTATACAATACTTTGGTATATAAAAAGCTACCTAGTTCCAAATAGATTGGTCTAGGTAGCTTTTCATTGTTCAGCTTTTTTGCAGATAATCCATTAACCCCATGGAACATACACGAACGTCCAACTCGATGATCGGATAAACGCGGTGATCCGTTGGTATTTCGAGTTCCTGTAAAGTCATACGGATTCGTTTGTTTAGTCTTTCAGCAAGCACTTCATGAGACTCTCCCTCAGAATGAACTGCTCTAGCCTCACTTACAAAAACGTCTAGCCATTCAGATACCATAGTAAGAGCCTGGTTCACTTTTGCTGTCATTCCATAATGCCCATAGTAGATATAATCTAAATTCATGCCTTTCATCTTATCAATAGCCGTTTGCATGGCTTCTGGATTAAATTGATTCGGAGAAGTGGAAGGCAGATAAAGCGCCACTCCATCCTGGGCTAGCTGCTCATAACGAATACCTACCGTATCTCCTGTAAACATCCCATTACTCACTGGGTCATAGATGCTGAAATGATGATTTGCATGCCCCGGAGTATCGAAAAACTGCAGTGTACATTCACTTCCGATTACAAGTGTGTCCCCGTCACCTTTTATAAGTAGCTTATCCTCTGGCACAGCCAGGACAGGCGCAAAAAGACCATCAAACGTATCTCCATAAACTGCCTTCGCTCCTGCTATAAGCCGTTCTGGATTTGCTAAATGTCTAGCTCCCTTTGGATGAACTACTACCTTTGCATTCGGACATTCCTGAATTAGCACCCCTGCTCCACCGGCATGATCTAAGTGAATATGCGTAACAATAATATACTTTACTTGCTCTAAAGAGAAGCCTAATTTAGCTAATCCCTCTTTTACATAAGGAACCGAAGGGCTTGGCCCAGTTTCTACTAATGTTAGCTCCTCCTCATCAATTACATAGGTGCCTGTGCGTTCTAGTAAACCCAAATCCATCCCATCAATTAAATAAATTCTCCCATTGTCGTGTAATTTCATCGTATCCCCCCAAATCCAAAAGTTATCTATATCATAACATGCTGGAAAATTAACCTAGTAATTGAAGTCCTATTAATTTCATTTTTCCTAAAATTCCGTTAGGGTGTAAGTGGGTATGACAATCAGTTAAAAGGAGTGGCTTTATGACAAACAATTTATTCCAATCATTTACGTTTCCTTCAGGAGTAACAATCGAAAATAGAGTAATGATGGCTCCTATGACAACTTATTCTTCTGAAAAAAATGGAGATGTCTCCGAACAGGAGTTAACTTATTATGCACGCAGAGCAAAAAGTGGAATTGGAGCAGTAATAACTGCATGTGTTTATGCTGAGCCTCTAGGTGTAGGCTTCCAGTATTCTATCGGTGCTGAGGATGATGCAAGAATACCTAGCCTTCGTAAGCTTGCCAACGCCATCAAGGATAACGGCGCCAAAGCAATACTTCAAATTTTCCATGCCGGTAGAATGTCTAGCACATCTATTTTAAATGGCGAGCAGCCCGTCTCAGCAAGTAGCATTCCTGCTCCTCGTGAAAATGCAGACACTCCTCGAGAGATGTCTCATGAAGAAATAGAGAAGACAATCGCTTCTTTTAAAGAAGCAACGCGTAGAGCAATTGAAGCTGGTTTTGATGGAGTAGAAATTCATGGAGCAAATACTTATTTAATTCAACAGTTCTTCTCTCCTCATTCCAACCGCCGCCGCGACCACTGGGGTGGAACATTAGAAAAAAGAATGGCTTTTCCGCTGGCACTTGTAGAAGCGGTGAAGACTGCAGTTAGCCAGTATACAACCGCCCCATTTATCGTCGGATATCGTCTTTCTCCAGAAGAGCCTTACGATCCCGGAATTACTATGGAGGATACATTAGCATTTGTTCGTAGGCTAGCAGATCAACACCTGGATTATATTCATATATCTGCTTCTGATTTCAACGGCGGTTCTATCCGTAATGAAAATGATACCGACTCTCGTATCGCTTTAATTCAAGAGGAAGTCGGAGATAAAATACCTGTCATCGGAGTGGGAGCTTTGCAGACAAGGGAGCAAGTAGAGCAAGCTTTAGAGATAACTCCGCTAATAGGTCTTGGGCATGCACTAGTGCAGGATCCAGACTGGATGAAAAAAATAGAAAATGCTCAGGATGATGAAATTTATGAGGCAGTATACTTGAGTAAAAAAGAAGAGCTGGATATTCCAGACCGACTTTGGAGTATTATCACTCAAAGATCCGGGTGGTTTAAAGTAGAAGAATAGAATAGGATTGGATTGGAGCCACTACCGTGGCTCTTTTCTTTATTCAACCTCTAAAATGTCCACAGCGACAAAACGATCCGGACCAATCGGGCAAACCCCAATGGGAATGGCCTCAATCCCTCTGCCACTATTCATATGATCTCTCTTGGCGCATCCAAGTGAGTCAATACGGTCCATCGGTTGCTTGGCTAGACTGTATTTACAACTTTTCTCCTCGTTTTTACAACTTTTCTCGCCATTTTTACAACTTTTCCTCGCTCGGAGGGGCGGCTTGGCTGAATTTACAACTTTTCTTCTCGTTTTTACAACTTTTACTCCTATTTTTACAACTTTTCTCGCCATTTTTACAACTTTCCCTCGCTCGGAGAGGCGGCATGGCTGAATTTACAATTTTTCTTCTCATTTTTACAACTTTTACTCTTGTTTTTACAACTTTTCTCACCGTTTTTACAACTTTCCCTCGCTCGGAGGGGTGGCTTGGCTGAATTTACAACTTTTCTTCTCGTTTTTACAACTTTTACTCTTGTTTTTACAACTTTTCTCGCCATTTTTACAACTTTCCCTCGTTCGGAGGGGTGGCTTGGCTGAATTTACAACTTTCCTTCCCGGCTTGCGCCTCCTCACTAACAATCAGCAATAAAAAGGGAAGCCCTAGAGTTTTTGGCTTCCCAGATTACTATATTAAATAAAATAATCCACCGTTAATAGCTTCAAGCTTTATACGAGGGCTATACTGCTCCTCCATAGCTTTTTTCTCCAGCTCGTAGCATTCCGGCTTGTCCTTCATGTCTACATAAAAATACTCCAGGACCTCTAGGTCACTTTGCCATCTAGCCTTTGCTTCCTCCGCCCAGGTATGGTCATCTCGGAGAATCATCTGCTCTACAAATTCCTCAAATCTTTCTAAAGCACGTGCAGGCTTTATCACAAAAGGGAGCTTAAAGGTATTTTCTGGAGATTCACTATCCAGCTCAAGCTCTCTTAATTTCTCCTGAAAATTCTCCACTACTACTCCTGTCATAAGGTTGACCCCTAACGAATAGAGCATTTCCTTTGTCTGATCGCAAAAATAGGATACCTTGTAGTTTACTCCTAACCAAGGAGTTAGAATCGTTTCCGTTATATTATCCGAACGCTCGTACATCTGAACGAAAGCGCCCAGCTCTCTTGTCGCTTTGAAAAGAAGATTGAGTCTTGGGGAACCAAAGTGGATCACCTCACCCTTTATATCTTCTCGCAGGCTTGCTCTATCAGTAATAAGTGTTAGCTGGGCAGGGTTGGGTTCACCTCCTGAGCTCTCAACGTATTGCCAATAGTACGGTCGATTCATAATTTTCTTATCCATATCGATGGTCAACTGGACCGTCATATAATGTGGATGCTCGGTAAGTATCGGGCAGTTTGTTTCCTGAAAGAAGGTTTGAAGATAGCTTTGCACTTGCTGCGGATACATTCCTTTCCCTCCTTTCTACATCGATTTTTTATAGGTAGATAATATATCGTCCAGCTCTCCCACTACTTGTTCAAACACATCTATTTTTTCATAAAGCAAATCTAAAATATGCTGTTCAATAGTATCTTGGATAGCTAAATTATAAATATGCACATCGTGCTCCTGCCCTAAACGGTGAACACGGCCAATCCGCTGCTCTAGCTTCATCGGATTCCAAGGAAGATCGTAGTTAATGACATGATGACAGAATTGTAAGTTGATCCCTTCTCCACCAGACTCTGTCGCTATTAACACCTGTGCCTTATCCTTAAACAGCTGCTTCATCCAGTCACGCTTGCTCTTGTTGAATTTTCCGTTGAATAAAACACTTGATATCCCTTTTGTACTTAAATACCACTGAAGATAAATCTGACTAGCTCGGTATTCTGTAAAAATGATTACCTTGTCATTTGCCTTCTCAATAATTTCATAAGCCTTTTCTGCCTTTGAATTCACCTCTAAGCTCATCAGCCTCTGCATGAGGTCTTGCACATAATCAATCTCTTCCTTGCCCGTACACTTTGGAAGCATATTATTTAACGTAAGGCAGGTTGCCTCCTTGCTGCTACACATTTCTTTTTGCAGGGTAATCATAGAAAATGCCCCTGAAAATACTGGTGATACCTCTTTTAAATGCAAAAGCATATTATATACCTCTCGCTCCTCCTTCGAGAAACTAATCGGGATAATTTCTACCTTCCTGTTTGTCCATTCCACCCCAGTATCATGTCTTCGATTTCTTACCATCACCTGATTCACTAGCTCCTTCAGATATTCCTCGTGCTCCACGGTTCGTTTTCGCACGGAGAAGGATTCCTGAAATGCCTCGAAATTTCCAAGATGTCCTGGCTTTAATAAAGAAATTAAATAAAAGAGCTCGAATACATCATTCTGGACCGGCGTGGCAGTTAGTAGTAAGCAAAACTTCTTTTTGAGACCTTGCACAAATTCGTATACTTTTGTTTTGTGGTTCTTCAGCTTATGCGCCTCATCGATAATAATAATGTCATAATCCTGCTCATAAATAAGCTCCTTGTGTGGGCTTTTCTTTGCAGTGTCCATACTCATTACGACAATATCTGACCAGTCGAGAGAATAGCTTTTCTTATAAGCAATTGCAGGAATAAAAAACTTATAATTTAACTCCTCCACCCATTGGTTAATGAGTGATGCTGGAGCTAAAATTAAGGCTTTTTTCACTAATCCTCTTACTAGATATTCCTTTAATATCAAGCCTGCCTCAATTGTTTTTCCCAGACCTACCTCATCAGCAAGAATAGCCTTCCCATTCATTCGTTCAATAACTGTTTCTGCTACCTCCAGCTGATGTGCTAGTGGCGTGAGATTGGGTAAATACTTTGGCGCCTGTAAGCCACTGAAGTCGGAAATTAAATTATTTTTAACAATATCGTAACTCATATTATAAAGAGCCCAATTGTCCCATGGCTCTATATTTTCTAATCGCTTCAAGAAACCTTCCTTCCAATCAGACGACTTTTCAATTAACATAAAAACACACCTCATAGCAACTAATTTTATGTTAGATTGCCCAAAAGTGAGGTGTGTATGATTATTTAAGTTTTGGTAAAATTATTTTTGTTCCTCTCTAATTTTTTCTACCTCTGTTGCCCATGCTTCAATTTTATCCTTTATACGGTTATATTCGCTGTTTACCTCATTTTCTTTCATTTGCTTGAGATCGCTATTTAATTTATAAAGCTGCTTTTGCTGTTCTTCTACCTTTTTTATGAGCTCTTCCTTCTGCTCCTTTGAAAGGATACCTTCCTGCTCCAACAGAATAATCATGTCTCTGATACGTGCACTTTCTATTGCGATAACGGATTGTAGCTTTATGAAGTTTTGCCCTAAATTATATTTGGCATTTGCAGCAGTCCATATGTCATTTCCGTTTACTCTTTTATAAATGACGTCTATGCTACTCGGGATAATCCATTTCTCTTCTATTGTGAGATTTAGTTCCTCACCAGTTTCAGCAGAGATATATTCTCCATTCCCGGCTGCTGCAACATCCTTCAGCTGATCCTCTCCCTGTTGATCTACGTTAAACCCAATAATATTAACTTTCCGAGCTTGACCATCCTTTGCGAATTTCGCTGCTTCTCTTATAGGGTCTCCATCACAGGTTTCCGCTCCATCACTTACAATATAGACGGTTATCGAGTCCTCGTAATCTTTATTGGCTTCATAGACTGCTTTTATCGCTGCAGCTAACGGTGTCCAGCCTTTTGCCTCTACTCCATCCACAACAGAGTCAAACTGTTTTGCATCATACGCCTGTAGAGGATAAATCTCATCTATTTGATTGCAGGAAAGCTGCTTATCCTTGTCCGCCTGTGTACCTGCATGTCCATATACATATAAAGAGACTTCACTTTCTTCTCCAATGGTACTGGCAAAACGCTTGATAGCAGTTTTGGCGATGTTCATTTTTTGTTTTCCTTCTACGGGTAGCAGCATACTGGAGCTTGCATCTAACAATAATATAGCTTTAGATGGACTTTCTATTCCCTCCTCTGCATTCATAGTTTCCTTTCTAGGACTTGGAAGATAAGGCTCTGTTAACTCAGCCGTATAGTTTATCTGTTCTTCTAATAAATCATTCGATGTGTTACTAGCAAAGTAATAGCGGAGCATCTTATAAAGTGTTGGAATATCTTTCATTTCGCTTGTCACTGCCCGAATCTCTTCAAGCTCCTCATCAGTCAATTCTCTAGAATCCTTCGGCCAGCTGGATGTTTCATGGTCATATGTATACTCAGTAGCAAATACACCTGACTCTGAGGCATGCCATTCCTCGATTGTAGTAGGAATGGTAATGTTATTAATTTGCTCCCTTACAGTCATTTCGACGAGCTGAGTAGTACTCTCTCTCTGACTAGATGATGCCGACACCTCTTCTGAAAGTTGTTCTGCTTTTGGATCTTCTTCGATACAACCAGAGAGTAGTAGCGGAATAATAAGCAAGACTATTAATCGTTTCATGGACAATTTCCTCCAGATTATCTTTTCATTTATTTCCATTACGGTCCGATAAAACTATATGTTTCAAACTCGTCCTAAAATAAGCTCTTGGAACTAGCAAAGGTAAGACAAAAGCATTAGAAAGAAAGGAAAAAATTTTTTTTAAAAACCCATTGCTTTTCTCTTAAAAAAGCAATATACTATTTTATGTTGTCAGATAAACAGCATAATAATTTTGGAGGAATACCCAAGTCTGGCTGAAGGGATCGGTCTTGAAAACCGACAGGCGGGTCATACCGCGCGGGGGTTCGAATCCCTCTTCCTCCTCCATT
>CAKQHO010000013.1 GCA_934234185.1 uncultured Psychrobacillus sp.
ATACTTTGCTATGGGATAAAAAAAGTGTAGAAATCGCATTTTCAAAAACATGTACGTATGCAGCTAGTAAAGTAAACCTAACTGCAAAAAGCCTTGAAATGGCTGTCCGCGAAGAGGCAAGTCGTCTTTACGACACTTATGAAACAAGGTCATTTACCAAAATGATAGGAATCAATCCATTTGAGGGATTATGGGGAACATTTGATGACCCAGGGGAGAATTTCCAAAAAATGATGTCCCTTATTAAAGGCTACCAAGTAAACGCTTGGACATGTGGATTAAAAAAATTAGGGATTGATAATGTAGAACTAGGGGAAGAGCTGGCAGAGTACTTCCCTCAAATGCGTAAGGAGAATCCTTTTATTTATGAGGAATCTTTTGACGTTCTCGATTCTCTAAAGGGAAAATACACCTTGTTATTAATGACAAATGGATCACCTAGCCTTCAAAATACGAAGCTGGCTATTACACCTGAGCTTGCGCCTTATTTTGATCATATTATCATCTCTGGTGCATTTGGCAAAGGAAAGCCTGATCCTGCAATTTTTGAACACGCACTTGAAATTGCTTCCGTATCTAAAGATGATGTATTAATGATTGGAGACAATCTTATGACAGATATTCTTGGAGCTTCCACAGTCGGTATAAAATCAGTTTGGATCAATCGGGAAAAAAAAGCTTCTTCCACAGAAGTTACTCCAACGTACACCATCCAAAACTTACGAGAGCTCCTTGATATTCTAAAAGTGCCAACCTATTAGGGGAGGGGAACTTTTTCTTGTAGCTTGCTAGCAAGTACAGCAAACGCAAGTATTGGAGTATATAACGCAAGTAACGCTACGTATATCGCAAGTAACACCTGAGAAAAGGCAAGTTAGCAAATAGCGAGCGCAAGTATTCTCTTCTTAACCGCAAGTAATGTAAATTTACTGGTAAATTCATTGCATCAAAATTTATATACTTTCTTATCTTTTAAGAAAAGTGCAAGGTGCTGGCATCTAAATTAATATGTTCTTATCATAAAAAAACGCTCTTAGAAGTGGACCGCTAAGAACTGTCCATATCTTCTAAGAGCTTCTAGTATTAAAACCTTTTATAAGTTAATAGCTGTAGCATCATAAATATCTTCTAAAGCCTTTAGCTTGTGAATAACGCTTTCCTCAACCGCTTTATCGATAGATAGCATCATTATCGCATCTCCCCCGATCTCTGAGCGTCCTACTTGCATCGCTGCAATATTAATCCCCTCCATGGCTAATAGGGTGCCTACACGTCCAATGGCTCCAGGTTGATCCTTATGTCGAATAAATAAAAGATGCCCATCTGGAACGACGTCCACTATAAAATCATCTACTCGTAAAATTCGTGCTCCTAAGCCGTTCAGGAGGGTACCTGATACTTTTCTAGTTTCCTTTGCAGTCTTTATTTCAACCGTAATTAAACTTGTAAATCCTTTTGACTTTGATGTCTTTAATTCATTGACTACTATTCCAATACGCTCTGCGTGATAGTTAGCATTTACATCATTTACCGACTCGCCTAGCTTGCTTTTTAATAAGCCCTTTACTGTATTACGAGTCAGAGGCTTTACCTCAATGTTTGCTAATTCTCCAGAATATGTAACATTTACTTCCTCTGGTACCCCAGCAGTTAAATCACTTAAGAACGTGCCAAGCTTCTCAACAAGATTAAAGAAAGGTTCAATCTTAGCCATCACATCCTTCGATACAGACGGAAGGTTTACAGGATTCTTAACAACTCCACCCTTCAGAAAGCTTACAACATCATACGAAACATCAATTGCTACAATCTCCTGGGCCTCTATTGTGCTAGCACCTAGGTGGGGAGTTGCAATCACCTGAGGTAAGGTAAGCAAGCGATGGTCTACAAATGGCTCCTCTTCAAATACATCTAGTGCAGCGCCAGCAACCTTGCCAGAAATAATCGCATCGTACAGGGCATCCTCATCAATAATACCTCCGCGCGCACAGTTAATAATTTGTACACCATCCTTCATTTTTGCAAAGGCTTCCTTATTAATTAAATGACGAGTTTCTTTTAGTAAAGGCGTATGAACTGTTAGGAAATCCGCTACCTTTATTACCTCATCGATTGTTCCGAATTGAACACCTAGCTTCTCTGCTTTTTCGGGTGTTAAAAATGGATCATAAGCAATGACGTTCATTCGCTGACCTTTGGCTCTAGTTGCTACCTCTACCCCAATTCTCCCCAGTCCAACTACGCCTAATGTTTTGTTTTTCACCTCTACCCCAATGTATGTTTTACGATCCCATTTTTGGTTTTTTAGAGCATGGAACGCTTGAGGTATTTTACGAGCAAGTGCCATCAGCATGGCAATCGTATGCTCAGCAGCAGAGTTTGTATTCCCGTCAGGAGCGTTCACTACGATAATTCCACGTTCAGTAGCTGCTGGCAAGTCAATATTGTCGACTCCTACGCCTGCACGTCCAATAATTTTTAGTTTCGTCCCTCTTTCGATTATTTCTCTTGTTACCTGTGTTTGGCTACGTACAAGCAGCGCATCAAATTCCTCAATTCTCTCCGCTAGTTGCTCAGGACTTAACGTGGTATCTAGCACAATATTAAATCCGTCTGCCTCTCTTAATGGAAAGATACCTTCTTCGCTAAGTGGATCGCTAATTAAAATATTGAATGCCATATTTAATTTACTCCTTCTGCTAAGTAGATTTGTTGAGCTGCAGCCGTTCCTTTTCCAAGCTCTATGTTCTTTCCAACTTTCACTAACGCTATCTCAATTGCGCTAATTATTTGTAGCTGATCTGCTGGTGAACAATATCCCATATGCCCGATTCGCAGTATTTTACCCGTTAGGTGCTGTTGCCCTCCTGCTATCGAGATAGCAAATTCTTTCTTTAATATTTTGCGGAACTCCTCTGCATTGAAGTCAGCTGGTTGTACTGCCGTGACTGTAGGTGAGGCAGACTCCTCTGATGTTAGCAAGGGAATGCCAAGTGCCTTAAATGCTGCTCGGGTCATATTCTTCAATAATTCATGTCTTGCATATACCTTCTCTAGTCCCTCTCGTTCTAGAAGCTCTAAAACTTTTTCCAACCCAAAGAGCAGGGATAAAGCAGGAGTAAAAGGCGTCGTATCCTTTTGTAGGTTTTCTCGATATTTTTTTAAATCTAGATAAAAACGTGGTTGTTCATTTTCCTCGATAACTTTCCACGCACGTTCACTAGCTGCAACAAAGGTAAGACCAGCTGGTAGCATAAATGCCTTTTGAGAGCCTGTTACTACTACATCAATACCCCACTCATCCATTTTTGTTTCGACCCCTGCTACACATGAGACTCCGTCTACCACTATCAAGGCATCCGATACCGCCCTAACTGCCTCAGCAAGTTTACCGATAGGGTTTAGAACTCCTGTAGATGTTTCGCAATACGTAGAAAAAACCACCTTTATACCTGGGTGCAATTTCACATATTCTTTTATTTCCTCTGGATCTAATGCGTTTCCCCACTCCACAGAAATTACATGAGTATGAATATGATAGGAATTGCATATTTTTGTAAATCTGTCTCCGAAAGCTCCAGTTACTACAACGAGCACCTCGTCCCCTGGCTTTACCACGTTTACAACTGCTGTTTCTAATCCTGCCGTTCCACTTCCAGCTATAATCATGACCTCCTGCTTTGTTCCAAAAATATTCTTTAGACCAGGTGCAATTCTCTTTAATAAATCTGACGTTTCTTTTCCACGGTGTCCAATCATTGCTTGATTCATTGCTTGTTGAACACTTGGTGGAATTGGTGTTGGTCCTGGTATACGTAAAATAGTTTGATCTTGTAGCATCTCTTTTCCTCCCTCTATTTGATAAAACAAAAAAAGCCCTTCGATCCCTTACAACATGTAAGGGGCGAAGAGCTTATGTAAACTCACGCGGTACCACCCAATTTTCGCTAAAATGCAGCATCTCTAATGACTTAACGCGTCTTCAACGGACCAACCTACTCATCTTTTCAGCGGATCAATTCCGGAGGGCTACCACTACAAATAGAATCACTGATTTCCACCGACCATCAGCTCTCTAAGGATTTCTAATTTGTTAGGCCTATCTCCATCAAAATTGTTTTGTTATTAAGAATTAAACTTATCATACGCAACGTATTTTTAATTGTCAATATAGTTTGAAAACTTGAAAACGCTATCATTTTTTTATAAGTGTCATGAAGGTTGATATAACAGCATTTATTAATAAAAAAATTTTTTATTGATAATTCGTCTTTTGAACAATAAAACTATTATTTTTTAATTATAATAAATTATTTCGAGTAAAATACGAACGAATTTTTAAATAAAAATATAATCGTATGTTTAAATAATATATTTATGCTTGGATTATAATTCGTATATTGACGGATTAAAGATAAATTTGTACACTGTAAAAAAACATTTGTTTTTCCATAACATACATAACGATAAAATTATAATAAGGATTTGATGATATGAAGGTATGTAAATTTGGTGGTACTTCGGTTGCAAGTGCAAGACAAATACAAAAAGTTGCAGATATCATCCAAGCTGACTCAGATAGAAAAATAATAATCGTTTCTGCTCCAGGCAAACGACATGAAAAAGATGTGAAGGTAACTGATTTGCTTATTAGCCTTGGACTTTGTGCAATAAAGGGAGAGAATATAGAAGTTCCTTTGACTCATGTATTGGATCGATATAAGGAAATTGCATGGGAATTGGAAATATCTGCTCCCATTATGCAAGTAATTGAGCAAGATTTACGTGAAAGACTTACAAAGAGAAATAGCAAAAACTTCATAGACCTATTAAAAGCGAGTGGGGAGGACAATAACGCAAAGCTCATCGCAGCTTATTTGTCTAGTCGAGGAATACGTGCAAAGTATATCAACCCAAAGGATGCAGGACTTATTGTAAATGACTTTCCCGAGAGGACATTGGCGCTATCAGAGGCTTATGAAAACTTAAAGGAAACCCTTTTACACGAGAAGGACGTGATTGTTTTCCCAGGATTTTTTGGCTTCACAAAACAAGGCATTCTTCGTACATTTGATCGTGGGGGTTCAGATATCACTGGCTCCATATTGGCAGCAGCTGTTCACGCTGACCTTTATGAAAATTTCACAGACGTCGATTCAGTTTTTTGTGCCAATCCAAAGGTAGTTCATAATCCAGAGGAAATTCAAGAAATTACTTACCGAGAAATGAGAGAGCTGTCCTATGCTGGCTTCTCCGTTTTCCATGATGAAGCATTAATGCCTGTATATAAACTAGGTATACCTGTATGTATAAAAAATACTAACAACCCAGATGCTCCTGGAACTAAAATAGTTTCTGTTCGAAAAATAAACAGGCGTCCTATTACAGGTATTTCCGCTGATAGCGGCTTCTCCATTTTATATGTTAGTAAGTATTTAATGAACAGAGAAATCGGATTTGGAAGAAAGCTTCTACAAATTTTAGAGGAGGAGTATATTTCTTACGAGCATACCCCGTCAGGTCTAGATGATATATCTGTTATTTTCAGAAGCCATCAGCTTACTCCTGAAAAGGAAGAACGAATTTTATGGAGAGTTAAAGAAGAGCTTCATGCGGAGGATGCCCACTTTCGACATGAGTTTTCCATGATCGTACTAGTAGGAGAGGGTATGAATAACAGTACAGGGCTTGCTGCAAGAGCTGCTACGGCAATTGCAAGAACAGGCGCAAACATTGAAATGATTAACCAAGGATCATCCGAAGTCAGCTTATCCTTTGGAGTTCACCGAAGCAATGAAAATAAGATACTCCAGGAATTATATAGAGAGTTTTTTGCAACAGTTCCCGTATAAATTCCACTACTGGAGTAATTAATTAATAAAACGGTCATTATTCTTACTTCTTACTTATACAATAATAGTAACTTGTAAAAGAAGGAGAATTTCATGACAATCTCGGACATAAAAAGTAAAGCTAGACAATTACTGGCCAATCAATGGGGAAAATCAGTATTTCTTGTTGTCATTTTCTTTGCTATCCAAATTTTTCTCGTAAACGGTATTAAAATTGCGTTATACGGTGGGTTTGAGGCTTGGCAGGATCCTTATAGCAACTCTAGCGAAGCGGAACTTTTTGGATTTATCATGAATATACTGCTTACTCCTATGTCTCTAGCATTTGTTTGGTTTTTTCTTGAATTGTCTAGGGGGAAAGACGCAAAAATCAGTAGTCTTTTTTCCATATATACGGAGCCAGCGAGATGTGGGAAAATAATTATCACTTGTATACTAGAAGGGATTTACGTATTTTTATGGTCCCTTCTTCTCATCATACCAGGTATTATTAAAGCACTTTCTTACTCTCAAACCTACTATATCCTTAAAGACCATCCAGAGCTCTCTCCAAATGAAGTTATTACAGCAAGTAAAACTAGAATGCAAGGGAAAAAAGGAAAATATTTTCTCCTTAACTTAAGCTTTATTGGCTGGAGCTTTCTATGCATACTCACCCTAGGATTAGGATTTCTTTGGCTAGTCCCTTATATCTCCACTAGTTTAGCAGTATTTTATGAGCAAGAAATAGCTGAGAAATTCGAATAGCCTTTACTTAGAAGACAAAGCACTGTTAGCTTTGTCTTCTCCTAATAATATCTCTACCATACTTTTAAATGATGAAAGCCTTCTTTTTTCTCATAAGAAACGATAGTCATTTTGTCGTTTATCCTCTTTGACTCACCAGTCTGTTTATACCCCATCTTTTCATACAGATAGCAATTTTTCTGTTCCTGTAAAATTGTATCGAGTTCCCAACTTCTGGCCTCCGGATATAGCATCTCTAAACGTTTGATAACCGTTTGGGCTATTCCTCTTCCTTGATAACCCTCTAAAATATTTATCATATGTAATCGCATAACTCCAGCGGATTTCTTATAAACATGAACACTACCTACAAGCTCTTGAGCTATCGTTATTTTGTAGAAGGTCCCTTGGTTTAAACGCTCCTTAAAGCGTTCAAATGTTTGATTAAAGGGAGTAGTATCATGATCTTGGTACTTTTCATACATTTGCTTAAACACTTGCTTTTGCAGGTTATATAAGCTTTGTGCATCTGACGGATATGCTTTTTGAAGAGAAATTTCTGAAGCAATAATTTCAAAAACATTCTCCAGAATATGATAAGGGATAAATTCTCCTGAATGAACCATTTCCCTTATTTCCTCAATAGTAGCCCATCTTGCAGCAGCTACCTCTTCATATTGAAGCTCCCATTTCTCAACGTTTTGTTTTACCAAAAAATTATCATCAAAGCCTTTTGGAGATCCTACAGTAAATAAAACCTCAGCACTTTCTATATCTAAATCTATCCCTAGTTCTTCCTTAGTTTCCCTGACAGCTGCTATTTCAGGAGTTTCTCCACATAAAGCAGACCCAGCAGCGGCACAATCCCACATATTTGGCCAGCCTATTTTCCATGGCTGTCTTTGTTGTATCAAAAGCTTGCCTTCCTCATTCATTATCCATACATGAACTATTTCATGAAAGGAACCCTCTTGTAACTCTTCTCCCCTAATATGTGTTTTTTCTGTTTTCTCTCGAAATTCGTTCACTACATCCCAAATCTCCAATTCCCCACCTGCTTTTCTTTTTATTATTATTTAGTTTAACATAGGTTAACTTGACTAAAACTATAAAATATGAGATGATGACGGTTGTTAACAATTTAGGTAGACATAGTCTAAAGAAATTTGGCATTCTACTATGTGTTTTTGATGATACTTATTCACACTGGAGCGACTATAGGGTCGCAAGGACGTAAAAGCAGGTAGGGTTTACGTTGCTTAAGTTAGAAGGCAACCAGTGGAACAATTTACCGCGGCATTGAAAGCGTGACTTTCATGGAAAATGATCCCCGATTAGAATCGGGTTGATAATGAACATTCAAAGATTATGATTACCTGACACAAATCAAAGGCTGGTCTCTACTATGAGATCAGCCTTTGTCCAATTTATACGGTTGTTTGTCTTTTACTATACTCTATAAATGTTAATAAATAGATAAAACCACTTAGCAGTGCAAGGATAGACAAAACAACAAATGCCCAAGAATAACCAACCAGAACAGCTAGCGGTAAAACAAGTGGTGCAATCGTTCTACCAATTGTATAGCGTAAACTTGCAGCAGCAAAATATTGGCCCCTCATTTCCTCCTTAGCCAGCTTAGAAACAAAGCTTTCCTGCAAGCCGACAGTTGCAAGCTCTCCAAGCGTGAAGATAGCCATTGCTAAAAGAAGCACCCAAAAATTTGTAGTCATCGGGAATATGAGCATAGACACAGCGTATAAAAAAGAAGATAAGAAGAAAACCCACTTTTCCGGGTATTTTGTCATCCATCTCGTGATGAACACTGTAAACAGAACAACTAACAGGCCATTCTCAGATAGCAGAATACCGTACGTACCTTCTCCAGTCACAGTCCACTCTTTGTTAAAAAGATTTCCTATTACTTGTTTATCCATCACACCCTCTAAATAGACGGGGATCAGCAAATCTAACTGCATATATGTTTGCCCCAACAAAATCCCAGCAATAATAAACAAGAAAAATACTTTATCCTTCACGATCAAGCCATATGCTTTTACTTGATTAACAATTACCTGAACCCAAGTCCCACCACCACTTGACATCACCTTTTCTTTCATTTCTGCCGAAAGTGTCTCTTCTGTTAAGAAACGAATTGCAAATCCAACAAGACAAAAAATGATTCCAGCCGCTAATAAAAGTCCAAAGCGATATTGGAAGAATAAAACTGCTCCTATGATTGGACCTATTACGACCGATATATTAATGGAGGTATAAAACACAGAGAATACTGTGCTTCGATTCTTTTCTGGTACGACGTCAGCAACAATTGCCTGACTAGCAGGATGATAAAACGAACCGCACATACCTGCTATGGTAAAAGCAACAAACGCTAGCCATGGTGAATCTAGCCATGGTGAATTTCCAATGGCAAATAAAATGAAAGCAAATCCTTGGGCAGTTGCAGAGAAAAACAGCATCGTTCTTCTCCCAAAGCGGTCTGCACAATATCCACCAATAAGATTGGCAGCAACCGAAAATACTTGAGAAAATACAAGCAATAGTCCAGCCATACTGGCTCCAAATTCATCGGCAAAATAAATTGCCAGGAAGGGAAAAACCATCCAAAAGCTTAAATTACTAAAGAATTCCCCAAATAATCGAACCTTTAAGGCTCTATCCCAATCTCTAATTCTCATAAAATTCCCTCACTTTTAATAACCCTGACAATCCTATCACAGAAATAAAAAAATCGGAATAGACAAAAGACTGAAATAATATAGTACCTATGTAAAAAATTACAGATGCTTATTACTTATACGATTAACTCCTAGAAGCATAAATTCTATTGAGTAGAAAAGAAATTGATAGCATAGTACCAAAAAGGACTAAATTGAGTGGCCACATTTCATTAATATAGCGGTTATCAATTTGACCTCCAAAGGCAAGACAATAAACTAAAAAAGAGCACCCATATTTTGGACACTCTTTCACACAGATCTTAATTTATTTTTTAACATTCTAAACCCTTCTATAAAAGAGCGTGGATCTTCTTGTATTTTAAAGGAAAAGACACCTTGATTTGTGTGAAGGTAAAGCATTCCGCCACCAAAAGAAAAGGGCTTGTAAGAGATATCATGGACATGCTGGAGTTGAAAATTTTTTTCTGCTGTCTGGATGCCATCCAATGTTAACTCGATTTCAAATTGCTTTTCGATTTGCTGCATCTGAAAGTAAAAATCAATTTTTCTTTCTATTTCTATATAAACTATCAGATATTTACTCAAATACATACACCTCCTAGCTCTTCTATAGTGTATCATGTTTTTAATGAATTATTCAGAAAAGAGGGGATAAGCGTGATAAAAGCAGTGGTATTTGATTTAGATGGTACGCTCTTAGACAGAGATACTTCCTTAAAACATTTTATATCCAGTCAATATAAGGAGTTTGCCGAATATCTTTCTCATATTCCAGAGCAACAATTTTGCTCAAGATTTATAGAAATAGATAACAAAGGATATGTATGGAAGGATAAAGTGTATCAGCTATTGATAGAGGAATTTCAAATAGAGGGGATAACAGTGGATATTCTCCTTCAACATTACATAGAAAATTTTAAATACTATTGTATAGCATTTCCACATCTATTGCCCATGCTAAAGGAATTGAAGGAAATGTCCCTACCCCTAGGTATTATCACTAATGGAAAAGGGCGGTTTCAACTAGATAACATTAACGCCTTAAAAATCTCCTCTTTTTTTGATGTTATTCTAGTATCAGAGTTGGAAGGATTAAAGAAGCCAGACGCTCCAATCTTTCATAGAGCTCTTGAAAGATTAAAGGTGGCTCCCCAAGAGAGCCTCTACATCGGCGATCATCCGATAAATGATATAGATGGGGCTAATCTGGTTGGCATGCATACTATTTGGAAAAAGGATCTTGCGTATAATTGTTTTGAAGCAGACTTTATTATTAATGATTTATCAGAAATTCCACTCATCATTAGAACTCTTTCCGTTTAGCAGCTCTCAAGGATTTCAGAATTTATTACTAACCTTTAATTAGGAACGCAAGCTAATGGAAAAAAGTGAGGAGGCGTCCACCACAACTTCCTCCCATTCGCCCCACTAGGATCAAGTTGCGAGAGTTAGACAATTCAAAGATCATTTACATTAATATCATTTCAAATGAACCTCGCAAATTCAGCAGTATGTGTTTCAAGCTTTTCAGCGGCTCTTGAAATATCTTTAAATTCCTCTAAAGCTGTGCGGATTTCTTCTTGGCTTTTTTCAATAGTCGTTTGGGTTTTGCCATTGCTTGTGGTGACATTATTTACCTGTTTGGCAATCCCTTCAATATTCTCTCTAACCTCCACAATCGAAGCTTCTACTCTTGCAGCTAGCTTTCTAACCTCTTGTGCTACTACATTGAAGCCTCTGCCATGGTCCCCCGCTCTCGCCGCCTCAATTGCTGCATTTAAGGCAAGTAAATTTGTTTGAGAGGCAATTTCTCGGATAGTTTGTATAATACCTTTAATAGAGTCTGCTTGCAGCTGAAGACTTTCAAGAGAAGCTGTATTTTCATCTGACCCTATTGCAATATCATCGATTCGTTGAAGCAATTCTTCACTTCTTTTCATTCCAACTTCTGCTCGTGTACTTAGGTCCTCAGACATTTGCTTAAGTTCGTCTGTGACACCTTCCAGAATAAGATGCCGTTCCGTTACATTGCTTGCTACCAATGAAACTCCCAGCACTTTTCCCGTTTTTCCGAAGATAGGCATATAAGAGGCCTCAAACATGACACTATTCCCTTGTTTATCTCTTCTCTCTACCTTGTTAAAATAAGACTTTCCGGAGAAAAGGTCCTTCCAAAACTTTTCATATTCCGGATTACTTGTTAGGGAAGGAAAACAAAAATCCTTATGATATTTTCCTTGAATTTCTTCTACGGAATAGCCTAATTCACGGGCAAAATTCTCATTTACGTAAGCAACCTGTCTATTATGATCGAAGCGAATGATAGCAAGGTTTCTTTCCAACGCCTCTACCACTGTCATGTCTGTAACTTCTTCTATTTGTATAAAGCTCATGCTTTTCCCCCCATCATTCAATCGGTGCATAACTTTCCATGTCTAGAACTGTTTCTTTCTCGAGAGCTAATCGAGCTAATTCGGCTCCCACAAAGGGTCCAGCGGTTAAACCAGATGCTCCTAATCCATTGGCAAAAAATATATTTGTATAGCCAGGTAGTCTGCCGATAACTGGTAAGTGACCAGGTGTATAAGGTCTAAAACCAACTCGTACTTCTTTCATTTTCACATTTTTTAGTGGACTTGCAATACTTATCGCGTGATTTAGTAATTCTTTTTTTCCTTCTTCTGTGACAGAGTGGTCATAGCCCGTATTTTCTTCGTAGGTAGAGCCAGCTACAATTTCCCCCTTGTCAAACGCCAGCATATATTGGCTGGTCGGAGGTAAAATTACTGGCCAATTACTTGTATCTGTATCCTCTAACTGAAAATGCATAATTTGTGCTTTTTGAAAGGTAACATTTGTTTCGACATTTAATGTGTGAGGAATTTCATTTCCCCAAGCACCCGCTGTTAGGATAATCTGTTCTGCTCTTACTGGCAATCCATCCACTGTTAATTCTCCGTTAGAAAATGCCGCGTTTCCCTTTACTATGTTAGCGCCAAGCTTTTTAGCCCCAGTAATTAGAGCATCTCTTAAAGCTCTTCCATCCACACGAGCTGCTCCTTCTACAAATAGAGCATGATAGTCAGCTGAAATAAGTGGAAATAGCCGTTTTACTTCTTCTATAGATAATACTTTTATCTCACCTATTTCCGGCGCTTCCTCTCTTTTCTCCAATGTACGCTGTAGCATTTTTTGTAGCTTTGACTCCTCTGAATGAAGAGCAATTGCCCCAACCTTCTTATAGCCCGTTTCACTTGTTTGCAGCGCCTCAAGCTCCTTAATAAGGGAAGGGTAATACCTAGCCCCGTGCTTAACAAGCTCATACCATTTCTTGTTTCTTCTCTGGGAAACCCACGGGCATATGATTCCAGCTGCCGCTGCTGAGGCTTGTCCCTCATCTTGACGATCCACCAGCGTAACATCTGCTTTATACTTAGCTAGATGATAGGCGGTAGAAGCACCAAGGATTCCCCCGCCTACAACTATATAAGATGACATTTTATTTCACTCCATTTTCTACTATTGAAAAAGTAACGTTTTCACAATCTATTTCAGCCATAGCACCATAAGGCAGGGTGAATTTTGGCTCGGTATGTCCAAAGTTCATATTATATAAAACAGGTAGCTCTGTTAATTCTAGTTCTTTTAGAATTTGCCTAATAGATTGTTTATATTCCTCATAATATTTTTCATGCTGCGGCTTACCAAATATCATTCCCTTTGCCTGGTGGAGAATTCCTTGTGCCCCATAGTTTCTTAGCCAGTATTCAATATAGCCTGGCTCTGGTAAATCCTCCGAAGTTTCAAAGAACAGAATACTATCCTTCCAAGCATCCGCTTCTGGCCAAATCACTGTACTTTTCGCAAACTCTAAGACTTCGATACAGCCTCCAATTAAACGTCCCTGAACTGTTCCACTTCCCTGTAATAACTCATAACCTTGGTTTGGTGTCATAGGTCTCTTCTTATTTTTATTTTCCTCTATCCACTCTAGTCTTACACTAGTCCATTCCTTAGCGGGTTTAATTTCTCCAATTGTAGCATTCGAGAACAGAGTTTTTCTCACTGAGTCCACGGTATACTCATGCATTTCTACATTTTCAGCAAAATCCATTAATATAGATGGTCCGTAAAAAGAGGATAGACCAGCTTTATGGCAGATTAGATGAGTTATAGTAGTGTCTGAAAAACCTATCAGCACCTTAGGATTTTCTCGTATAAGCTCAAAATCAATATAAGGCAACAATCGGATACTTTCACTCCCACCTATATTAGAAAAAATCCCTTTTATAGTTGGATCAGCAAATGCTTTCATTAAATCCTCTGCTCTTGCTTTTGGGTTTTCGTATACATAATCGGAGCCTTTTAAGCTATTTGGCATCGCAACTACCTCGAGTCCAAATACCTTTTGTAAACGTTCAACCCCCTGCTCATATCTCCATCTAAGCTCAGTGTCTCCTGCTCCTCCCCAAGACAAGCTAACAGTAGCTACTTTATCTCCTGGTTGAAGCATTTGCGGCTTGTTTAACATGTTCTTCCACTCCTTTTTAATTATTATAAATCAAACTACCATGAATGGATGCCTATATTTCAGACAAATTGGGTAAAGTAGATTATCCTATGAAAACAGGGTGATACGGATGAAATATAAAGGAAGAGCAAGAAGCTCAAACGTAGAAGATAGACGTGGAAAGAGTAGTGGGAAAGCTGTTGCAGGAATAGGTGGAGGACTAGGATTAGTAATTGTATTACTTGTTTCATTATTAAGTGGGAATCCGGACGAATTATTAGACAGCTTAAGCAGTTCCTCTCCACCAAGTTCAGTTCCATATGAAGAAACAGAGGAAGAAAAAGAACTAATGGAGTTTGTTTCCGTAGTGTTAGCTGATACAGAAAAGGTATGGAGCAAGATTTTTAAAGAGCACGGAATGACGTATCAAAATCCCACCTTAGTGGTTTACACAGATAGTGTTTCCACTGCATGCGGCTCAGCCAGCTCCTCCGTTGGTCCTTTTTATTGTCCTGGAGACCAGAAGCTCTATATCGACCTAAGCTTTTACAAGAATCTAAGAGATACATACCATGCTTCCGGAGACTTTGCTATGGCTTATGTGGTTGCCCATGAAGTAGGTCACCACGTGCAGAACCTTTTAGGAACCAATGAAGAAATGGAGAAATTTAGACAAAAGCTAAATGAGAAGGAATACAACAAATATTCTGTTAGTATAGAGCTCCAAGCAGACTATTATGCTGGTGTGTGGGCAAAGCATACGGAGGAAATGGGATATCTTGAGGATGGGGATTTGGAGGAAGCACTGAATGCTGCGAGTGCTGTAGGAGATGACACACTTCAAAAGCAAGCACGCGGCTACGCGGTACCTGAATCCTTTACTCATGGAACATCTGAACAAAGGAAAGATTTGTTTTACAAGGGCTATGAAAAAGGAACACTCGAAGGTGGAAATACATTTGAAGTAAAAAATCCTAAATTTTTTTAAGGGCTGTGCAAGAGGCATTATCTTAATCCTTCTTACACAGCCTTATTTTTGTATTGTCTCTTCTATTTAACACCATATTTTAGTAAAATAAATGAATCCAACAGGAGAAGAAATGGAGATCCCTAATATTAAAATTTGGAAGTGGGTTAGCTTAGATGAATATTCCTTTTACAAAAATGCATGGCTGCGGGAACGATTATATATATATAAATGGCTTTGACATTAACATTCAAAATCCTGAGGAGCTAAGTAAGGTAGTATCTGATCGTCGTTTTGGCATTGGGAGTGATGGTCTCGTTCTAATATGTCCATCTACTAGCGCTGACGCTAAAATGAGAATGTTTAATATAGACGGTAGTGAAGGGAAAATGTGTGGGAATGCCATTCGCTGCGTTGCAAAGTATGTGTATGATCGTAATATTGTAAGAAAAGAAACAATTACTATCGAAACCTTAAGCGGGATTAAAATAATTAAATTAAAGGTAGTGGAAGGTGAAGTACAATTAGCGACAGTTGATATGGGTACCCCTATTCTGGAGCCTAAGGAAATCCCTATCATTACTGAAGCTAAGGATATCTTGGTTAATTACCCTATTAGCATTGAAGGAAATACATATTACATCACGCCTGTTTCTATGGGAAATCCTCACTGTGTTTTATTCCATGAAGACATTTATTCTATTGACTTACCCACCATCGGCCCTAGCTTTGAGTACAATTCCATTTTCCCAGAAGGGGTAAATACCGAGTTTATCCAATTAGAAAGCAAAACTGTTTTACATATGCGTGTATGGGAGCGCGGCAGTGGGGTAACGTGGGCATGTGGAACCGGAGCATGTGCGGCTGTTGTTGCGGCTGTTTTAAACGGGTATTGCGATAAGAATACAGATGTGACTGTAAAATTAAAAGGAGGAGATCTTCTTATTCGTTATACGGATGAAAGTGTTTATATGACAGGACCTGCTACTCTCGTCTTTGATGGCACTTTTACGTGGTCAAGCAAGTAAACGAAGACCAAAGACCCTTTAAACCAATAAAAAATAAGGGTCTTTTCGATTAGTTGATTATTAGTTAAATAAGGAATTTATACACAAAAACCCTTTAAATGTAATGATACTGGAAATTGAATGTAATACATCTGTAACATTGTACTGCTACTATATATTTAGACTAAATAGCAGGGGGATAGTGTATATTGAAGAAAATCTTAGGCGCACTTATCATGACAATTGCATTATTGGTCAGCGGAGTGAATATTGCGGATGCCGCAACTACCACTCATACAGTAAAAAAAGGAGAAACCTTATATAGTATCTCCAAAAACTATAAAATATCAGTAAACAAATTAAAAGCATGGAATAACTTAAAAACTGATACTATTAAAGTAAATCAAAAGTTAAAACTTGTAGCATCGACTACTAAATCAACAAAGAAGAAAACACCATCACGTTCAAATGATAAAGTTGTTAAGGAATTTGTTGTATCGGCAAGTGCTTTCACAGCTAATTGTAATGGCTGCTCTGGTATCACCACTACCGGAATTAATCTTAAAAAAAATCCTGACGTTAAAGTAATTGCTGTAGATCCTGATGTTATCCCACTAGGAACAAAGGTATATATTGAAGGCTATGGCTATGCAACAGCTGCTGATACGGGAGGAGCTATTAAAGGTAATAAGATTGATGTTTTCTTCCCTTCCAAAACAGAAGCCTACAAATGGGGCCGTAAAAAGGTAACAATTAAAATATTAGAATAAATAGCACGCTGCCTGCATCTATGATGCAGGCGCTTTTTTAATTCCCTTTTTTACAAATTTTTTCTGTTTGCAATGTATTTTCGAATACCTAAAATAACCTCTTTATAATAGTGAAGTTCATTTTGAACAAAGTCAGCTTTACTTACTAATTTGCTCAGCGGCCTCCTGTTTCCATTGGTATAACTGATTCCTTCCACCTTCATTTCCATTTGCTTATCTAGCCACAGTGCCTCAAAGTCAGAAAATCTTCCCTTTACAATACCAGACACCTCTTCTTCTTGAAGAATAAAATCTTCTAAAGGAATTTCACAGTTGTATAAATAAGTATGTACTAGCTCTCTATCTATTACTTTCTCAGTAATAATGGTAGAAGGAATTACTCCCACGGAGAAAAGCTCATCGAATTTAATTTCGATTCCTAACTCTTCTTTAACTTCTCTTACACCATCGCTCACCTTTTCATTTTCCATTAAATGTCCTGCAGCCGTAATATCCAAGAGCCCAGGATAATTCTCTTTGTTGTCGCTTCGGTGTTGTAATAAGATGTAGCAAGCATCCCCCTTGAAACAGATAAACCAACAAGAAAAGGTCTCATGCCAAAGACCTTTCCTATGTGCCTCCTCCCTAGTAGCTGTACCAATAGAGTTTCCCTTCCCATCAAATATCCTTATACGCTCCATACTATTAATCCTCTTTCCGATGATTTTTGTTTAATAACTTCTCCATTAATTCTTCTATCTTTCTTTTTTGATCGTTTGTTTCCTGCTCCAGCTTTTTTACCGTATAACCTCCCTCATACTCTATTATCTCCACAATATCCCCCTCATCCAACTCTACCTGGAGTTGTTTTTTTTCAATTAATAACTGTTCTATTTCCTCCGGGAATTTCAAAAAAACTGCCATGCCTTCCTCAAATCTGTCTAATGTAAACTTCATTTCTTACAACTCCTATCATTTTCTCTATTATATCTCTTTAATGTTTCCACTTCTAACCTTTGTCCTACCTGAGTATACATAGTAGGACATCCCATATGAAAAGGAGATAAAAATGAAAAAACTACTCTTACTTCTAGCCTTCACCATTTTGTGCTCTTTTATTTATTTTCCATCCTCTAGTAAGGCAGAAGATTTAACGCATAGTGTTGGCCTTCATAATAGATTATTAGATTTCAGTGATATCCAAGTAATAAACAACGACACAAAGGTGCCATTAGAAGAAATTTCTAAGTATTTATATTTAGAGCCTCTTAGTGCAGAAGGTAAAACCATTATAAAAAAATATGGGAAAGTGTTTACTTATTATTCCTCTAGTAAGAGAACCTATCTAGATGGAAATCATATAAAATGGTCCCCTATCGCGGAAGTTAACGGGCGGCTATATATTAGTGTTAAATTTATCGCAAAAGAGCTAGGCTTTGAAATTAAGTACTTTGCTAAGTACAAAACACAACGTATCTACCGAAACAACTATCCACACATGACGCATCAGGATTTTGAAAAGATCATCCAGAGCAAGCAAAAAGAGAATACACCTAAAATCTCCAAAGCAACTGTTTATCTCACCTTTGATGATGGGCCAAATACCTACACCTCCAAAAACTTAGATATTTTAAAAAGATATAAGGTGAAAGCTACCTTCTTCTTTTTAGGTAATAACATGAAAAACAACGAGAAAGTAATTCAAGAAACTGTTAATAATGGTCATTATATCGGGACACATAGTATGACGCATGATAAAGAGAAGGTTTATAAAAATACGGAAACCTTTATGAAGGAAATAAACGATGGAGCCAATTTGATAAAAGACATGACGGGAACCAATTCTAAATTGATAAGAGTGCCTTATGGAAGTATGCCCCACCTTACTAATTCCATGAAAAACGAATTAAAAAGAGCAGGATATAAACTATGGGATTGGGATGTAGATTCAAATGATTGGAGATATAAGGATAAGGAAGCTAATCAAATTTTTAAAAACGTACAGGAAGGAATTATTAAAGCCTTTCAAAGCGGCGACAAGGATATTATTGTTTTATTACACGATCGAAGCCAAACTAATCTTGCCCTCCCATCAATTATAGAATGGATACAAAAAGAAGGTTTCACCCTTAAGGAATATAACCCGAAAGAACATATCATTCAAAACTTTTCCAAGGATAAATCCTTATAACGTTTTGCCCTTATTTAAAATTATATTAAGAGAGTTCTTGACTTTGCTTTTCTCTTAGCCTATTATTATCTTTTGTTGCAGGAGGAGCTTTCGCTTTTCTATATTGGCTAGCTACAGCGCCTTGCCCCTCGTGGTCAAATGGATGTCTGCTGTGGGGGCTGGGGAACTGCCTCCTCGCCGGCCTCCATTTGCCAGTCGAGGCAGTAATAGGCGCTTTCGCTTTTCTATATTGGCTAGCTACAGCGCCTTGCCCCTCGTGGTCAAATGGATGTCTGCTGTGGGGGCTGGGGAACTGCCTCCTCGCCGTCCTCCATTTGCCAGTCGGGGCAGAAATAGGCGCTTTCGCTTTTCTATATATAACGTGGTTCGAGAACCTCCCACGTAAAAAAACTAAGGAGAAATGAATATGAAGATAAAAACGATGGCGACAAGCGGAATTATCGCAGCATTATATATTGCTGTTTCGCTTTTGGTGGCGCCCCTTACTTTCGGTGCAGTTCAATTTCGAATTGCCGAAATGTTTAACCACCTAATTGTGTTTAATAAGAAATACTTCTTTGGAATTGTAATCGGAGTATTCATCACGAATCTCTTCTCTCCACTTGGGATGTATGATCTTACCTTTGGAGTTGGACATTCCATTCTTACTTTATCTATTAGTTTACTAATAGGCAAACATGTTCGAAATCAATTAACCCATATGATTTTAAACACTCTACTGTTTACGTTTACGATGTTTATCATTGCATTTGGGCTTCATCTCGCATTGGAATATCCATTCTTATACACTTACCTAACATGCGCAATTGGAGAATTTTTGGTACTTGCTGTTGGAATACCATTGATGAGGGCATTAAATAAACGATTAACATTTAAGGAATTAATATAATAGAAGAGCTGCCCTTATAGTCAGTAAAAATGACTGAAAGGGCAGCTCTTTTTATTATTCACAGGGAAGGAAAAGTATTATTCTAGATATTCCTTCTCAAAATTAGTTGTACTCCGCACTGTATCAATCGGACGTACCATGCTCTCAATTTGTTCTCGTTTATTCTCTAAAAATGGAGGAAGAGATAGTTTCTCCCCAAGCGTTTCATGTGGCTCATCTCCCATAAATCCAGGGCCATCCGTTGCAAATTCAAAAAGAATTCCATTGGCAACACGAGCGTATAATGATTGGAAGAAGAATCGGTCTACAAAGCCAGACGTATTAAAGCCAAACCCCTCCATACGAGCAGTCCATTCATCTAACACTGCTCTATCCTCTACTCTGAATGCTGCATGGTGGACAGTACCAAAACCCTGGCGTCCTGGTGGCAATATAACGTTCTTTTCAATAATTACTTGAGCACCGTTTCCTCCCTCTCCCACCTCAAAAAGGTGGAAAGAATCCTCTTGTGCTATTTCCTTGAACAATAAAACCTTCTCCATGACTTCCTTCATATAATCGAACTCCGCAATGCGTATATGAATTGGTCCCAATCCTGTAATGGCATATTCTAATGGTATCGGTCCATTCTGCCAAGGAATCCCAGAAGCTACACCTTTGTTGTTTTCATCTGACACAAGCTGATATTGCTGATCATCAAAATCTACAAAGGAAAGAACCTTTTTACCGAATTGTTCCTGAATTCCTGTGTGTTTCACATCAAACTTATCAAAGCGCTTTACCCAGTATTCTAGTGCAGCATCAGTTGGTACACGAAAGCCGGTTTTGAAGATTTCATTTGTCCCATGAGTTCCCTTAGGGATACCTGGAAAATCAAAGAAAGTCATATCCGTACCTGCTCCTCCTACATCATCAGCAAAGAAAAGATGATAGGTTTGTATATCATCCTGGTTTACTGTTTTCTTCACTAAACGCATACCTAGTATATAGGTAAAAAATTTGTAATTCTCTTCAGCACTACTTGTAATAGCAGTAACATGGTGGATACCTTTTAAATGATTCACTGTATTTCCTCCTTATAAATATCTTTAATTTAAATATCTTTAATTCAAGATAACTTTATCATTTTAAGAAGAAATTGTCAATTGGAAGAGGAACCCTATCACCTAACAGTAGTATTTTTAATTTATATTTTAATGAGGTAGGTGCTTGTATATATGGGAATTGGAAAAAGTGCATAACCTATAGATTATTCAAAGGAATAAGGAGGTGTGCAGTTTGCCACATAGAAAGAAAAGAGAAAGCGGTTTTTGCCTCCTACCCGGCTATAACTGGTGTGGTCCAAGATGTAATGGGCCAGGCCCTCCTGTAAACGAAGTAGATGCTGCTTGTATGATGCATGATCGCTGCTATGATAGCGGGAGAAGTAGGTGTGAATGCGATCGTGAATTTCTTGATCGACTATATCCATTAATTAATCCTTATACAGAAACTGGAAGACACGCTCGCTTAGTTACTAGCTATATGAGACTTCAAACCGCCTATACATGTAGTAATTTATATAATCGCCGTCACTAAGACCTCTATCTCAGAGGTCTTTTCATCGTTTCAGCTTAATACTACATACAAAAAAATCCTAAATAGGTAAAATTAAAGTGATACTTTTAAGAAACACCTTCGTCTATTACAGCAAGGGGGGTCGGAAGATGGAGATGGAACAACTATATAGAGAATACAGCGACAGAGTATACAGCTACATATGGATGCTAGTTCGCCATAAACAGACGGCAGAGGACCTGACACAGGAAACCTTTTATCGAGCTTATAAGGGTTACGATAACTTTAACCAACAGTCTACCATTCCAACTTGGTTATTAAAGATAGCCAGAAATATAACGTACGATTATTTTCGAAGGAAAAAAGTAATCCAATTCTTTAGCTTTGAAAAAGAGCATGACCACGATACAGAGGAAGTCTCACCAGAAAGTCATGCAGAAAAAAATGAGGAGCTCGCTCGCATGTACACCTCTATGAGCAAATTAAAAAAGGATTATCAAGAGGTTTTGCTTCTTCGTAAAATTCAGGAATGCTCCATTCAGGAAACTTCTTTTATTCTAGGATGGACAGAGGCCAAAGTAAAGATGAAACTGACTCGAGCAATAGAAGCCTTGAAAAAGGAATTTCATAAAGAAAGGGGAGAGAAAGATGAAACCGAACGACGAATTCGATAAGTTTTTTGGGGAAATGAAACATATAGATAGGTCGTCCAAGGCACGTGAGAAAAGCTGGCTTGCATTAAAAGGGAGGATGGAAAAGCCGAAGAGAAGAAGAGTTTTCCCAGCAGTTATCTCACTAGCAGTCATTGCAATTGCTTCCTTCTTGCTTGTAACCTACATACTCCCTTCTGATACAGAGCAAGCAACAGATTCACTTGCACGTGAAGAAGTGATTATGGGATTTTTAGAAAAGCAATATAATGGACCAGACCTTGAGTTTAAAAGACTCTACAACAATTGGATGGAAATAGAAAATGGAACAGAAAATCAAGAGAAGTCCGAGGAACAATCAAATTTTGTGAATTATATCAAAACCAGTTTTGAAGATTATATTGTAGAGGAGAAAATTTCAAGCTTTATTAATACAAATTTAATCTACCAACATCAATACTTTCTTATAGATAGAGATTTACAAATGACATTAGACAAGGCTACGATAGAGCAGGATAAAGATCACCCTAATATCTACCGTCCTATTATAGAGGTAACCCTAACTAACAGTAAGGGACAGAAAATTGCCCATACGCTAAGAGATGAAATCATATTCTCCTCGGAGGAAGTTTATAAAATTGGAAGATATAATAATGCGAAAAATGGTGGATTACGAGAGCTTTATGAAAAGATTAATAATTTTGATTCATATATTTCTCAAGCAAACCAATCTCCAGAAGCACTTTCTAATGAAGAAGCGATTATGGGCTTTCTTGAAAAACAATATAATGGACCTGATATGGAGTATGATAGATTATTTAACGATTGGTTCGATTTACAAGGTAGAACTACAATAAATACTCAAGAGGAATATGACAAGCTTCAAGAGTCAGAGGAAGCAACAAATTATATAGATTACTTTCATACCACTTTTGGAGAGTATGTGAGGGAGGATAAACTTCCTTCTTTTATCAACACAAACTTACTCTTCCAATATCAATTTAGACTTATCGATAATAACGTACAGATGAAATTAGAAAATGTTACGATTAAGCAAGACCAAGATTATCCGAACATCTATCGGCCAATTATAGAAGTCTCCTTGACTAATAACAAGGGTCAGCAAATCTTCCATACCTTAAGAGAAGAATTTATATTCTCTGACAACCAGCCTGGAAAAATAGGCAGTTATAGTTGGATTAAAGACGGCGGTAGAGTAGAACTATATGACAAGATTGAAAATTTTGATGCTTTTGTGACGTCGGGAGAAAATTAAACGAAACTTGCTGAATAAAAGTAATCCCAAAACCAACCTCGGTTGGTTTTTTACTTTGTAATGCTTTTTTACAACTTCCTCCTCTGTTTTTACAACTTTTCTAGTCATTTTTACAACTTTCTCCTCGATTTTTACAACTTTTTTAGTCATTTTTACAACTGGTTTCGTCCTACGAGAACAAACTAGCTGATTTTATTTTTCGAGCATAAAAAAAGAGCCGCTAAGCTCCTTATAGTTGCAGCAGCATCTCTGCTTCTCCCTCATTGATGTTCCCTGTCTTGACAAATCCAAAGCTTTCATAAAGCTGAATAGCCTTCTCATTCTCAGGTTCTGTGGAAAGATAGATTGCATCACATTCCTCGACTTTCTTCATCTCTTCGAGGACTAATCCTATCGCTTCTTTCCCATATCCTTTTCCTTGGCATGTATGATCAATCATTAATCTGCAAATCCAATAATTAGATGTTTCCTCATCATGACCATACATTGCAAAGCCAATTACCTTGTCATCAACCTCTATGCCTTTTGTAATCCATCCTTCTTCAAAGATAGATTGCACGATGGATAAGGCATTGGACGCAACAAATTCTTCAATAACTGTTGCCTTGCCATTTGCATTGGTTGTTAGCAGCACTGTCTGAAACCAATTATCCTTTGTAATATCTACTAATTTCATTTTCATCCCCCTATTCTTCTCTATTTTACTAAACAATTGTTTAGTAAAATAGAGAAATAAAAAAAGCACCTATCTCTTCGCAGACAAGCAAAGGAGTTCAAAGAGGAAGCAGTTCTCCCGCAGTCGTTATCCATTTGTTCTCGAGGAGCAATATATTGGTGCTCACGGTACACCCAATGTACTTGGTTTCAATGTATATATATCCTTTAAAGAGGCTCCTATAATTAAAGGAGCCTCTTTCTCTACTAATTCACTTTTTTATTACCCTTCCAATACATCTCGCGAAGACGGAATTTTTGCAGTTTACCAGTCGCTGTTTTAGGGAGTGCTTCTACAAATTCAATAGTCTTTGGTGCTTTAAAGTGCGCCGTATTTGCACGGCAGTAATCAATTAGCTCTTGCTCCATCATTTCCTTGCCTGGATGTAGTACGACAATTGCCTTCGGAACCTCTCCCCACTTTTCATCAGGCACTGCAATTACGGCAACCTCCAATATATTTGGATGCTTGTATAGAACGCCTTCAATCTCTGTCGAGGATATATTTTCCCCACCAGATATAATCATATCCTTCATGCGGTCCTGTATTTCGATATAGCCATCTGGATAGGTAACAGCTAGATCTCCCGTGTAAAACCAGCCATCTTTAATTGCCTCTGCTGTTTTCTCAGGATCCTTATAATAGCCCTTCATGACGACGTTTCCACGTGTGATAATCTCACCGAGCTCCCGCCCATTCCAAGCGACCTCTTTCCCGTCCTCTTGGTTTACTACCTTTGTCTCCCCATTAAAGGCTAACTCAATCCCTTGTCGCGCTTTAATCGTTGCTTGCTCCTCAGCATTAAGGCTATCAAACTCTTTTTTCCATTCGCAATATAAAATAAATGGTGACGTTTCTGTTAATCCATACACATGCATCATATTTAAACCTAATATAGATTGTGCTTTAGCAATTAAAGCTGCGGCAGGCGGTGCTCCAGCAGTGGCCATGCGTGGATTTGTCGTGATTTTTACTTCTTTTGCCTTCGGTTCATTAACTAACATATTCACTACTGTGGGAGCTCCACATAAGAGAGAAATTTTATGTTTATCAAATAAGTCGATAATTAATGGAGGATCTACCTTTCTAAGACAAACATGAGTTGCCCCATTTGCTGTAATAGCCCAAACCCCTCCCCATCCGTTCGCATGAAACATCGGAAGGGTATGTAGGTATACATCGTCATGATTCACGCTTAGATGATACATGAAGTTTGCCGCATTCATATAGTTACCTCGGTGAGTCAGCATAACTCCCTTTGGCTTAGAGGTTGTACCACTTGTGTAATTGAGTGTTAACAGCTGATTTTCATCTATTTCTGGAAATGAAACGACTTTGTTATTTACAGCTATAAATTCCTCGTAATCTTTTCCATTTAGTTCATTCGTATACCCATCTACTGCTACCACCACTATTTGATCAAAAGGAAGATTGCTTTTAATTTTTTCAAGAGGCTTACTAAACTCTTCATCTAAAATAAGCATCTTGGAATCACTATGCTTGATAATGTACTCTAAATCCTCTGCAGATAGTCGATAGTTTAGTGGAACCATTACAGCTCCTAGCTGACAGATTCCATAAAAGCACTCCAGCATATAATGGGTGTTAGGAAGCATCACTGCAACGTGATCACCTTCTTTGATTCCTGCTGCAGCTAGCGCATAGGAAAGTTGATCTGCTCGTTTTCCAAACTCCCTGTAAGTGAATCTCTTCTCTTCATCAATTACCGCAAGCTTATCTGGATAGTACTTAATCGCTCTTCTTTTCCAATCTAGTGGTGTTAAAGGTGAAAACATCTGACCAGCTCCTTTTTCTGTGTTTATATTCAGATAGAAACATCTTTGTGCTCACTAACCCCAAAAACTCCTAGCTCTATGAATCTTTGTATCTCTTCTCTCGACCATCCTGCTTCCTGTAAAATTTCGTTTGTATGAGTTCCTGTGGGGACTCCTGCAAATCGGTATATAGATTTATGCGACGAAAACTTAATAGGAAATGCAATCTGTTGTTCATATCCTTCATTACTAGGGACTGGGACAATCATTTCTCTTGCTTGCAACTGAGGATGACTGACAGCCTCTCCAAAGCTAAGAACGGGCTCCACACAGCCATCGAAGTCATTGCCTATTAGAGTTAACCATTCAGTAAATGTCTTTTGCTGAAAGGAAGTACTGACGAAATGTTTAAATTCCTCTTGTGCCTTTTTCGACTGGCTTCGGCTGAGTTTTATTTTACTTTTATCCCCGAGTAGTTCACAAAGCATCTCCTGGAATTTGGGCTCTAAGCTACCGACTGAAAAATATCTACCATCTTTTGTTTCATAAAAATCGTAGAAGCTTCCCCCATTTAATAGTAATTCTTCTGACTTTGGTTCAATACCTTCTGCTAAGTATGCAGGTCCATCCATTGCCTGAAGTGAGAATGATACATCTGTAAGGCTTATATCAATCTGCTGTCCCTTCCCTGTTTTCTCCCGATGATACACAGCTGCCAGTATGGCGATAACCGCTGGCATTCCACCTCCAGCGATATCGGCAATCTGAATACCTTGAGGAATGGGACGCTCTCCTTGTCGAGAGGAATAGCTTGAAATACCTGCAATTGATAAATAGTTAATATCATGGCCGGCTTTATTGCTATAGGGCCCTGTCTGTCCATAACCTGTTATACTGCAAAAAATAATGGCAGGATTAATTTCTTTTAGTTTCTCATAGTCGATTCCAAGCTTCTGCATTACTCCAGGTCTAAACTGCTCTATAACAATGTCGTATTCCTTTACTAGCTCATAAATAATTTCTTTCGCTTCCTGTTTTTTCAAATCTAAAGCAAGCGAGCGCTTTGACCTATTCAAGTGTGCAAATGTGGCAGAGACCTCCCCATTTGAAGGCTTTAGATGCTTAATAAAGTCCTCTCGATATGGTGACTCAACTTTCATAACTTCTGCGCCCATATCTGCAAGCATCATTGTCGCAAATGGTCCAGGTAGTAAGGTAGTAAAGTCCAATATTTTTAATCCTTGTAATATCCCCAAGTCGATACCTCCTATAGAACGGACTCCCTATGTGATAATTGTAAATATTTATTTAAAAATTTTCAATTATCTTACTATTTTAGTATAACAGACAAGGAAAATCATTGCTTATTTGGTATAAAAAAGAACAGAGATTTTTCTCTGTTCAAACACTAGCTGCATAACGAAAAGCTCTGCTAATGGTTGTAGGTACAACTGAAGCATGATTTTCCTCCGGAGCAATATGAAATTGAAGTTTCACTTTATTTTCTAGCAGCTTTTGCATTTCTTTTGCATCGTCGACTATGTAATACTCTTCACTTCCAACCGCCATAAATAGGTTGTCATCACTGGGAGTAAACCTTTCTGCATACTGAACAAGCTCTTTGTTGTTCCACCAGATTGAAGGGCTAATGGCTAAGTAATGGGTAAATAACATGGGTCGTATAAACATTGCCCATATAGTAAATAACCCACTTAAAGAATGCCCAAAAAGGGTTTGCTTGTGTAAATTAATATGATAAGTGGATTGAATTTTGGGCATTAGCTCTTCTGTAAGAAAGCTAAGGAATCTACTAGCACCACCATGAGGACCTAGATTCTTCCCTTTTAATCTATCAGGGTATGTATATTCCTTGGCCGGTGGAGTAAAATCGTAGAATCTTTTTTCTCCTACTTCCTTAGCCGAGCCCTGATGACAGATACCGACTACAATGGCCTTCGATATAGATGTTTTTAAAGTATTTTTAGATTGAAGCCTTACTACCTCTCTTGCTAGGTGAAAATAAGCATCCCCATCAAGTATGTAATAGACCTGATATCCTTCCTCTGGCTTGGGACCAATTGGGTACGAAACTTTAATCTCATACACAGAGCCGTTAGCAGTGGAGGTAAAATTCCATTGTTCGGTATTTTCTAGCACAATGCCCTTCAAATCTAGCAGTCTCCCTTCATCATTTCGTAGCCATAACAAACAGGTGCATCAATTTCTTCATCTATCATTATTTTCGCCTCAATCTGGAAAACTCTCCGCATGACTTCCTTTGTCAATATTTCCTTTGGTGTTCCTATAGCAGTGATTGATCCATCCTTCATAGCAATAAGCTCGTCAGAAAATCTCGCGGCATGGTTAATATCATGTAGAACCATCACTACTGTACATCCATGATTGTTGTTTAATTCCTCTATAATCGTAAGAACGTCTAACTGGTGAGACATGTCTAAGTAAGTGGTAGGCTCATCTAATAATAAGATATCAGTTTCCTGGGCCAAGGCCATTGTCAGCCATACCTTTTGTCTTTGCCCACCTGAAAGCTGACTAATCTCTCGATCTCGAAAGGCAAGTGTTTTAGTCAAATCCATCGCCCACTCTATGACCTCTTGGTCTCTCTTCGTAAGCGTGCCCATGTTTTTGCGATGTGGAAATCTCCCGTACGAAATAAGCTCCTCCACCTTTAACTGAGAAGGAGCCTCTGAGCTTTGAGCAAGCAAGGCCATTTGCTTTGCAATATCCTTGGTGGAGATAGCCTGCATATCCTGCTCCTGTAAAAAAACCTTGCCACTTTTCTGCTTAAGTATCCTACCCATCGTTTTCAATAGAGTTGATTTTCCACATCCGTTTGGCCCTATAATGGTTGTAATTTTCCTCTTTTGAATAGAGGCGCTTAATTCAGAAAACACCATATGATTTTCATATCCAGCACTTAGCTCATCCACTCTTATAACAGGCATGTTCACTGGTTTTCCCCTCCTATGCCTTAGATTTAATCAATAAATATATAAAGTAGGGTATCCCAATGATTGATACCACGATTCCTACCGGAAGCTCCGAAGGCTCAAAGACTGTTTTTGCTATGTAGTCTGAAACAATTAATAAAAACATCCCAACAACGGCACTTACGGGAATGACAAATCGATGACTTATTCCAACTAGACGCTTTGCTATATGAGGTGCCATTAATCCAATAAATGCCACGCTGCCAGAGACAGATACGCAGGCACTAACAATCCCTATACTACTTAATAGCAGGAGAGATTTTTCCTTTTCAATCGAGATTCCCAAGCTCTTTACTGTGGATTCCTCTAGCTGCAAATAGTCCAACAAATGAGCTTTTCGATAAATAAAAAAACCTAGTATTAACACCCAAGGAAAGATGGTTAATACATAATTCCAATTAGCGCTATAAATACTGCCGGAAAGCCAAACAGCAGCCATTTCATAATCATTTGCATTCATTTGGAGTGAAATATATAAAGTAATTGCTCCAAAGCCGCTACTAATTGCAATACCCGTCAGGATAAGCCGTTGCATATCTAGCACACTATTTTTCCATGAAAAAAGATAAATTATAGCTGCAGCAAGAGTTCCCCCAAAAAAGCCGAATAAAGGCATCAGTAATACCGAGTAGCTAGTACTACTTGCCGACATCTGAAAAAAGAACATAAAAATAACTATTGCTGCTCCTGCACCGGCATTAATCCCCAGAATTCCAGGATCGGCAAGGCCATTTCTAGTCACGCCTTGGATTACAGCGCCGGCTATGCCTAAGCCAATACCAACTAAACCAGCAATTACAATGCGCGGTAATCGAAAATCAAAAATAACTAAATCAAACTTCTCATTTGGATTTAGTCTTAGCAAAGTCTTTATCACTTCTATAACCGTCATATCGAAAGCTCCATTTGTAATATGTAGGTAGAAAGCAATAGAAGTTAGAGCTATGAAGGTAGTCATGACAAAGAGAAAACGTGTCCTTTCTGAGTTAACCACGGCTAGCCCCTCCTTTCGTTCTTATTAAGTATAGAAAGAAAGGTACACCGATAAGCGCTGTAACTACGCCGACTGGTGTTTCAAAAGGAAAATTAATAATCCTACTTACAACGTCACAAAGAGCAAGGAACACAGCTCCTATAACAGCGGAGCACGGAATAATAAAACGATAATCCATTCCTATGATAAAACGAGTAATATGAGGAATTACCAAGCCCACGAATGCAATCTTCCCAACTATAGCAACAGCAGTGCCCGTGAGCATAACTACTGCTAATATACTCATCACCTTCACCCACTTGGTTCGTTGGCCAAGACCAACGGCAATATCTTCTCCAAGAGATGTGATAGTAATAGACTTAGAAATAAAAAGAGCCACTATAAGGCCTATGCTGCCAAATGGTATTGCAAGAAGTACCATTTCCGGATTTACACTATGTATCTTTGCGTTATACCAAATACTAATTGTTTGAGATACCTGATAATACATAGCAACGGCCGAAGCAGTACTACTTAGGAATGTACCAATTACGGTACCTATGATGGCTAGCTTTACTGGAGACAATCCCCCCCTTATGAGAGAGCCAAGTCCAAAAACTAAGCCTGCACCTAATGCCGACCCAATCATTGATAAAAAAATTAATTGATAGTTTGAAAGTCCAGGAAAAAGTACCATTGCAAGTGTAATGACAAAAGCTGATCCATCATTCACTCCCATAATGGAAGGAGATGCTAGATAGTTGCGGGTAATTCCCTGCATAATAGCACCTGCCACTGCCAGGAATGCTCCTACAAGCAAAGCTGCAAACACGCGCGGTAACCTTGAGGTACGTATAATTTGATGATCTACATTATTTTCATCAAAATGTATAATCGATTGCCATGCAGTAAGAAGACTAATATCCTTTGCTCCATACATAACAGATAAGCCGATTACTAGTACGAAAAATAATGGAGAGGACCATAAAATAAGAGTAGGAAAAGATAATTTGGCAACCATCGTTTTTATCGCACCTTTTACTTCGTTAAATTGGTAATTGCGGCTTCTAAGAATTTAACCTTGGACCAAGCAGTTCCACCCTGGGCTAGTGGGTCTACTGCATTTACAAAAACGTGGTCATTTTTTACAGCCTCTGTGCTTTTAAAAATAGGATTTTCTAATAATTCCTCTAGTGCTGCTGGATTATCTTTGTTTTCAGTTGTTTCAAATTGAAGGAAAATATAATCAGGATTAATTTCCGCAAGTCCCTCTAACGCTAACTCAGATTGTGCTTCTGCTTTTGCAACAGCCTCTGGTACAGCTAAACCTAAGTCTTCATAGAGAACAGGATTTAAATAGATATTTTCTGGATATACATTGATACTGCCCTGTCTAATACGTAACACGAGAACCTTTTTATCCTTTAATTCCTTTAGCTGGTCCTTAGCTTCTGCAGACTTCTCTTCATATTCTGAAATAATCGTATTTGCTTCTACTTCCTTACCAGATAATTGTCCTAATAACAATAAATTTTCTTTCCAGTTTGTTGATATATGAGAATATGGAATCATTGTTTGGATTTTGTTTAGCGCAGTTACAACCTCCTCTCCATGCTTAGAAGATCCTAGAATCACGTCAGGATTCAGTCCTAATATTGCTTCATTATTTGGTGCAAATTTATCACCAACAAGAGAGGCTCCCTCTAATTCATCTACTAAGTAGGACGGTATAGCATTTGCAATGGCTAAAACTCCTACTGGCTTCACTCCTAAAATAGCAGCATCCTCCATAGATTCTAAGCTTGCAGCTACAATACTATTTATCTCTGCCGGTAAGGAGTACTCTTGATCTAAATATGTAATTGTTTGTTCAGCTTGCACTTCATTTTTCTGTTTTGTTTCAATGCTCGGAGATTCTGCCTCTACTTTTACTTCTTTAGTAGCTTCTTCTCCGTTTCCACATGCAGATAATGTTAAAGCTAGTAAAGCGGAAGCTCCTAGCATCGAATATTTACTTTTCACCCTTATATCTCTCCTCTATAAATAGTTTAATTAGGCCCTAATTAATTGATAATGATTATCAATATCATTTTATAGGTTTATTTATTATATTTCAATACTATTATCAAATTTAAAAATTTATTTTACTAAGCTTCAATGGAAGTTTGTCTTCCTAGTAATAAGGGAATAATTCTATGCAGACATAGTAGGAGAAAGGACAATGAGACATATGAAAAAAAGACCATGGAGCAAAAGAAAAAGGCTAGTGATGGGCGTGGTTGGATTATTCACTATCGTTTATATAACACTTATCCTATGGCATACATATAAACCGCTACCTGATGGGCTTTCCTATGCGGGGAGTATACATAAAACGAATAATATTGATTTCCTTACGGATCTTACCTTTGCTCAAGATAAACACGGGACTAACATGACCCATGAGAATCATATATTTGATGAAGTTTATAAGACAATAGACGAAGCAGAGGAATTTGTTGTGTTAGATTTTTTTCTTGTAGATGGTTATTACGATGAAAATGAAAATTTCCCTAATATAGCTGATACACTTTCTACTACACTATCAAATAAGAAAAAAGAAAATCCAGATATGCCTGTTATTTTTATAACCGACCCCCTAAATCGCGGCTATGGTTCCTATGAAAACGAATGGTTTAAAAAGATGCGAGATGCTGGTGTAGAAATTGTTTATACTGATTTAGACCCACTAAGAGATTCAACACCCATTTATTCTGGTGTTTATCGAATTTTCTTCCAATGGTTTGATTTTGGGGGAAAAGGGTGGATTGCAAACGCTATGGCTTCAGAAGCCCCTAAGATGACTATTGCTTCTTATATGACTTTATTAAATGTAAAAGCAAATCATCGTAAGGTACTAGTGACTGAAAAAGCTGCTATTATCACATCCTCTAATCCTCATGATGCAAGTGGGTTTCATGGAAATATCGCTTTAAAATTAGATGGATCTGTGATAAATGATATTTTAAAGTCAGAAGAAGCAGTTTCTGTCATGTCTGGAGGACCAAAGCTTCCTAGAATAAAGACTAAAGAAGAAGATGGGCAATACGAGGTCCAATATTTAACGGAAAGTAAAATCTTAGAAACTCTTTTAGAGGATTTAGATAAAACTAAGAATGGCGACAAAATCTGGCTAGGGATGTTCTTTCTATCAGAAAGATCTATTATGGATTCTCTGATAGCTGCCACAAATCGTGGAGTAAAGGTAAATCTTGTTCTTGATCCAAATGAAAATTCCTTTGGCAGGGAAAAATCTGGAATTCCAAATAGACCCGTTGTTCAAGAGCTTTTGGAAGATACAGAGGAGAAAATGAATATTCGTTGGTACAATACGGTGATTGGTCAATATCACACAAAGGCAATTTGGATTCAAACGAAGGAACATACCATTATCTCTAATGGTGCTGCTAACTATACAGAAAGAGCATTAAATGATTACAATTTAGAAAGCAATATCCGAGTTATCGCACCAAACAATAGTGAATTAGCTGTAGAGATGGAGAACTATTTTGAAAGACTCTGGAATAACGAAGACGCCTTGTATACGCTGGAGCCTTCTGAATATCAAGATACTTTCACCTGGTGGCAAAGATGGCTAGTAGCTTTCCAAAGCCTCGTAAAAGTAACGACATATTAATAAGAAAAGTGCCTTAGGGCCTGTTCTATCCTGGCAAGCAAATCGGAAACAACAAGGATTTCACACCACCACAGCTGGACAAATTTTAACTCGAAGGGGCCACGCTGGTGCTGAGTTTATAGCATCAAAGTTTATTTTGGTCTTTCAAAAAGGTAGGCAAAGTCAGATTATTGACTTTGCCTACCTTTCTTTCGAAGAGTTAGAAACCTATACCTACTCTTTCGGTTCAAATGTTTTACAATCTGTTTCTTGGCTTGTGGATGCTTGGTTACCTTTATGACTTACTACATAGATTGCCTTTGCATTACACTTATTTCCTGCTCTCCAGAACTTACAGTTGCTCACTTCACAAAGAACGTCTTTCGCCATAGGTTTCACACCTCCTCATAAACAGTATGAATGACTGACATTTTTTTCATACTCAAGATTCGTCTTCCTTATTTTATTTCGATAATATGCTGAATCTCAGAAGGCAGGTTCTCCAAATGTTCAGATAAAAAAGAGGGATAAACAGGAAGATTAACTAGCTCTTTAAACTTAACCCAACGATATGTATGTACCTTTCCATCTTCATTTACTACAAACTGATTTCCATTTTCTAAAAGAGAGGAGTCTTTTACATTTAACAAATAGAAAAAACAAATTTCATGAAATTTTTCTGAAGAAATTTCCTCTGTAAAGAAATTCTCGTTCACCCATAAAAATCTTTCTATTTCTACTTCTATGGCGAGTTCCTCTCTTATTTCTCTAAGGATAGCCTCTTCACTTTTTTCATGAAGTCCTACTCTTCCCCCTGGGATATAGTAATAAGGCTGATTGATATCCTGCATAATGAGTAGCTCTCCCTCGTGTATGATTAGGCCAGCAACACGATAATTGAATCTACCCAACGGAGTCTTAAATGAAATGTCCATTCTGTTTTATTTCCCTTCTTTTCATTTCTTGTAAGGATAATGTTGTTAAAGGCTTTAAAATATCTATATTATATAATCTTTTGTATAATAAAGAGAGTAATTATTTTTATAAAAAATTTTAAAACTTATACACCTATTGGGGGAAAATTCGATGACTATTCTACTTGTAGATGACAATTCAGTCAATCTATTTGTAATAGAAAAAATTCTGCATAGCGCAGGATACAAGGATACGGTTTCGTTACAATCCGCCCGCGAGCTTTTTGAATACATAGAGCTGGATAATCCAAATGCTAGTTGTAAAGCAATTGATCTTATTTTATTAGATATTATGATGCCTGAAATAGATGGATTAGAGGCTTGTAAGCGTATCAAACAACAACATAGATTTAAAGATACGCAAATAATATTTGTAACTGCCTTAGAGGATAAGAATAAGCTTGCAGAAGCTTTAGATGTCGGCGGGAGTGACTATATCACAAAGCCTATTAATAAGGTAGAGCTTCTTGCTAGAATACGTGTAGCTCTCCGATTAAAAGCAGAGTTAGATTGGCATACTCAGCATGAGAAGAAAATTCAGTATGAGTTAGATTTAGCTACTCATGTTCAAAGAAGCCTATTAAGTCCTCCTTTACATGAAAAAGATATTCAAATAGAGGTTTCCTACCTTCCTTCCTTTAACTTAGCAGGAGATATGTATTATTGGCATAAAATAAGTGAAAAACGATATGCTGTTATACTGTTAGATATGATGGGTCATGGTATATCTGCATCTCTTGTCTGCATGTTTATCTCATCAGTATTAAGAGAAGCTATTAAACAGCTAGTGGAGCCTGAATTGGTTATTAAGGAATTAAATCGGTACATGATATTGCTACATAATGAAAAAGTAGGGATACCATATTATTTCACTGCTGTGTATATGTTAGTCGACACAGAAAACAAAACTGTGGAATATGTAAACGCTGGGCATCCACAGGGATTTGCATTAATAGACGAGGAAACTACTATACCTCTAAGCAGCGGCTGCTGTGCTGTCGGTTTTTTTGATAATATAGAGGTGAAAAAGGAAACGATTCATTATGAAAAAGATATCCAAATCGTTCTCTATACAGATGGGGTTTTAGAAGCAATGGGTCCCTGCGAAATTGAATCCGAACAGCATCTGGGTGAACTAGCTTCGAAAAAATGGGGGCATTCACAAGCTTTAATTGATAACCTGTTAAGTAAAGATAAACAAGAAAATCAACCAGATGATATGTGTGTTTTAATGGTACAGTGTAAAGCATAAAACGAAAAATAGGAATGGACTAGAATTAACAATTCTAGTCCTTTTTGTTTGGTAAGACTGATTTCCAGTTTTAGGGCTTCAAATAAGAATAGCCCAGGCGCTGAGCACCGTTTTGGATGCAGGGTTAAGGAGCTGGATTTGGAATACAAAAACACATACACTGATCATGGCATCAAATGATATTTACTTTCTTAACTTCATTAAAAAAGCTGTAGACATAACACCCATAATATTTTGGATGTATATCTACAGCAAAATGAAATAATAAGAGATTGCTTCAGTCAACTTTTTTGATATATTCTTACGTTCCCCGCTACTTCCTTATAAAATTTCATCACTTCTGCAAAACGCAGTGTTTCTTTATCTCCTAAGCCTAGAAAGCCATTAGAGCTTAAACTTTCAAAAAACAGCTTTTGTACCTGTTCTTGTAGCTCAGGAGTAAAGTATATTAGCACGTTCCTACAAATTATCACATGAAACTCATTAAAAGATTGATCAGTAACAAGATTATGCTGAGCAAAAATTATATTTTCAAGTAAATGGGGATGGAAGTAAGCATATTGTTGGTCTGTTTTATAATACTCTGAAAAAGCTTTATTACCACCAGCAAGCATATAGTTTTTTGTATATGCTTGCATTTTTTGAATGGGAAATGCTCCCTGTCCAGCCTTTTCGAGAACATTCTCATTCATGTCTGTTGCGTAAATTACTGTCTTATCCTTTAATCCCTCTTCTTCTAAAAGAATCGCCATAGAGTATACCTCTTCTCCGGTAGCACAGCCTGCATGCCAAATTCGGATTTCTGGGTAATCATGTAGAAGAGGTACTACCTTCTCTCGAAATGCCTTAAAAAAAGAAGGATTACGGAACATTTCCGTTACATTGATAGAAAAATCATCTAGTAGTTGTTCTAAGTAACCGTCTTCATGGACTACCTTATCTAAAAGAAGAGTAATAGTCGGAATCCCGTTCATTTTCATTCGATTGTGTATTCGGCGAGAAATAGAAGAACGATTATATTGACGAAAATCGAAGCCTGATAATCGATAGATTGCTTCCAGCAATAACTCTATCTCTAGATTTTCATGAGGGTTTTGAGCACCTACGTCATCATAATCTATATTTCCAAAGTCGAATTGATTATCCATTTTCTAACTCCTTAAGATACTAACCATACTCGAAGAACAGAGAATAATTGCTCTAAATTTAGTGGTTTACTAATATAGTCTGAAGCTCCAGCCTCTAAGCATTTATCTCGATCATTTTTCATTGCCTTAGCAGTAAGAGCAATAATCGGTAAATCAGTAATATTTAGTTCGTTTCGGATAGAAGACATCGTTTCGTAGCCGTCCATGTTTGGCATCATAATATCCATTAACACAATATCAATTTCGCTGTTGCTACGCATTATTTCCAAGCATTCTAGTCCATCTTTTGCAACTAGTATATTCATCCCTCTCCGCTCTAAAGCGGTCTTTAATGCAAATATGTTTCGATAGTCATCATCAACTATAAGAATATTTTTATTCTCAAAGATATCAGCATCCTCTGGTTGAATATGCACTTCTTCTACTAGCTGTTCAATAGTTGGAGCTGGTGTAATAAGGGTTTCTTCTTCTATAGTAGTCGCCGCAACTTCTGTAATATCAAGATTTAGTTGTTTTTCTAAATCTAAACCATCTGGAAGACTTGGTACAACTAACGTAAAGGTACTTCCTTCTCCTACGGCACTTTCTAATGTAATCCAACCTCCAAGAAGTTTGGCAAACTCTTTACAGATAGATAATCCTCATCCTGTTCCTCCATACTTCCGAACGGTTGCTCCGTCCGCCTGCTGGAACGATTCAAAGATAAATTCGTGTTTATCCTCTGGGATACCAATCCCAGTATCTATCACTGAAAGTTGTACCCATTCCTTACTAATATCCTTCATATCTTCTGATAAATCATTTTTAGCAATCTGTTTAATAGCGAGTTTTACAGATCCAGCTTCCGTAAATTTGAATGCATTTGAAAGCAGATTTTTTAGAATTTGCTGGAATCTTTTTTCGTCGGTATAGAATATATCTGGAACATTCTTATCCTTTGAAACCTGGAATGCTAAGTTCTTATTATGCGCTATCGGAAGGAATGTGCGTTCCATATGATGAGGTAACTCATTAAGATTCACCTCTTCAAATAATACCTCTAGCTTCCCTGCTTCTACTTTGGATAAATCTAAAATATCATTAATGAGAGACAACAAGTCCTCTCCCGAGGAATGAATAACCTTAGCAAATTCAGCTTCCTCTTCCGTTAAACGTCCTTTTCCATTTTCAGAAAGCATTTCAGACAATATTAAAATACTATTTAAAGGAGTTCTCAATTCATGTGACATATTAGCAAGAAATTCTGATTTATAGCTTGAATGGAGCATCAGCTGTTCTGCTTTTTCCTCTAGCTCTTGACGAATTCTTTCAAGCTCTGTGGATTTAGCTTCCGCGTCCCTAGTTCTTTCTTCAAGCTGTTCGTTTATTTGCGTCAGTTCCTCTGTTTGCATCTGAAGCTCTTCAGACTGTGTTTGTAGCTCTTCAGATTGTGTTTGTAGCTCTTCAGACTGTGCCTGAAGTTCTTCAGTCATTGCTCTAGATTCACTTAGCAAACGAACAACTTCCATTCTACCCATGACACTATTGATAGATAACCCGAATGTTTCAACAATCTGCTTCACTAAATCCTGTTGAATTTCATTAAATTCTTTCAATGTTGCTAATTCAACTACTGCTATAGCCTCTCCTTCAAATAGGACTGGTACTATTAATATACTAGCAGGAGGAACTTGCCCTAAAGCTGTTGACACGAACTTATAATCTGTAGGAATATCCTTGAACATTATTACTCTTTTTTCCTTAGCACTCTGGCCAATCAAACCTTGTCCTAGTCTGAAACTCTCTCTACCAATATCATTTTCTGTACTACTATCTGCAAAAGCTGCTTTTTTCACAAAAAGTGGTTCCTCACTATTTGGTTGATTAACGTAGAAAGCAGCATATGATGAGTCGGTCAGTTTAGCAACTTGAGATAAGAAGATATTCGAAAGCGCATCTAAAGATGACACTCCTTGGTAATTGGTCACAATTTCGGCTAAGCTAGATTGAAGCCATTCTCTATCCTCCATCTTATCCAACAAATTATTTGTAGCATAAGCAAGTTCTCGAATCTCATCATTTGTTTTTACCTTTATTCGTTCTTTATGGTCTCCATTATCTGACGCAATTTTTTCGATAGTTTTTGTTACTTCTGATATTGTTTTCACAATCGAATTAGAAATTTGACTTGCTAGAGTAATAGCAATTACCGATACTAAGACTAATAAGCCAAACAACGCAAGGGTTAGTGCATTATTTTCTCCATCCAGCTCATCAGCCCTAGCTTGAGTAAGTTCAACTTCTGATTTTCTAAAGGCTTCGAATTGACTGCGAATGGTATTCATATATTGACGACCATTATCATTTGCATAAAACGCTTGTATTCCTTCATTATCATTTGCTCTCTTTAAGCCTATTGCTCTTTCTCCAGCCTCAGATATCCAAGTTTCAATAGTTTCTCTTGCTTCTTCAAGCATTTCTTGCTGTTCAGGCTTCGCCTTAAGCAATTGATAAAGTTCTTCATATTTAGTTTCCCATTCTCTTCCCGCGTTATAATAAGGGTCAAGATAGGTTTCGTTTCCTGTAATAATGTAACCCCGTTGACCAGCCTGCATATCCATCACAAGCTTCTCAATCGTATTAGTTAAAGTCTGAACCTCTGTATTGTATTCTATTAAATTATTTCGTTCCTTCTGGAGCGATCGAATCTGGTTATTTAAGAGTAACACAGCTGCTAATAAGCAAATTATGATGACTACGTATCCAATAGTAATTTTGGAACGTATTCCAAATCTATACTTGTTTTTCATTCCAATTCCTACCTTTTTATGATTTATAGTTATATTCTAAAGGAAGTGCTATTTAAATAATAGTGTTTCTAACTAATAAAGTATAAACTATTAATCTTTATTAGTTCATAGCAATAAAATCCACTTTTTTACTTTATTAAACTTTGGGAAATATATTTTCACTTAGCGGATATGGTTGGAAGTGTTCGGAAAATCCTTCCGTTCCAAATTTTAGCCTACAATCATTGATTCATCTAGTGCAAAAAGAATTATCTCACCATAGGATAATCCATTAAAATTTTTAAAATAAATTACCTAAATTATATTATGAATGTCCTACTATATAAGCTTATCACTAAGTAAGGGGATGTCAGCATGATATGCTCAAAAAGCAAAAAACTGCACCTCAAGGTTAGATTAAATCCAACGATGGAGTGCAGTTAGCAACAGACTAATTCGCTTATTTAATTAATTCTAATTCAACTGGAATAGAAGCTTCTACTTCTTCACCATTTAAATATTTTATTGCTGTTTCTAGTGCTTTCTCACCAATAAGATCTGGCTTTTGAGCAATTGTTCCAGCAAGTTTTCCATCTTCTACAGACTTCACTGCATCCTCGGTAGCATCAAAGCCAATAACTGTTATGTCTTCCCCTGCAGCTTCTATTGCTTCTAAAGCACCTAAAGCCATTTCATCGTTATGTGCAAATACACCAACAATATCTGGGTTTGCTTGTAAAATATTTTCCATAACATTCAAGCCTTCTGTACGGTTAAAGTTTGCAGTTTGTTTTGCTGCAACATCTAACTTATCACTTGCTACTTTGTTAAAGCCTTCACCACGCTCACGCGCTGCAGATGATCCGGCAATTCCTTCAAGCTCTACCACTTTTGCTCCTTCTCCAACTAATTCTACTAGGTATTCCCCAGCCATCTCTCCACCAGCAGCATTATCTGAAGCAATATGTGCTACCACTTCTCCACCTTCTGAAGTACGGTCTACAGTGATCACTGGAATTCCAGCAGCATTTGCAGACTCTACGGTAGCAACTACAGCTGAAGAGTCCGTTGGGTTAATGATAATTAAATCAACGCCTCTTTGAATTAAATCCTCTACATCGTTTGCTTGCTTCGAGGCATTATCTTGTGCATCTACTACTGTGATTTTAGCTCCCAGTTCCTCTGCTTTCTCTTTTGCACCCTCACTTAATGTAACAAAGAATGGGTTATTTAAAGTGGAAACAGATAAACCGATTGTATAATCGCCCTCTTTAGAGCTTGTTTTTTCTTTCGATGACCCTGGAGCCTCCGTCGAGCAGGCTGCTAGAAATAATACCACTGTTATGACCAAAGCAAAGTAAATTTTCTTCATGTTGGACACTCCTTTAAGCTGTTTTTTTACGATCTAAAAGAACTGCGAATAATATAACTGCACCCTTCACCACTTGCTGGAAGAAGGAGGATACACCAATAAGGTTAAGCCCATTATTAAGTACACCAATGATTAATGCTCCGATTAATGTACCTACAATCCAACCGCGACCTCCTGTTAGGCTAGTACCGCCAAGTACAACAGCAGCAATTGCATCTAACTCAAACATATCTCCTGCTGTTGGCTGTGCTGAATTCAGTCGAGAGGTCAAAATAAGTGCTGCCAAAGCAGAAAGCAATCCAGTTAACGAATAGACATAAATCTTAATACGATCTACCTTGATACCAGACAGTCTAGAAGCCTCTTCGTTTCCTCCAACTGCATAAACTCTTCGACCAAAAGTCGTTTTCTTTAAAATGAAATATAAAACGCCAAAAGCGATAGCCATTGTAATAACTGGAACTGGAATACCGAAGAAATATCCTTTCCCTAATAGGATGAATGTTTGAGAATCACCTAGCCCAGAAACCGGTCGACCTTCGGTATAAACAAGTGTCAATCCACGGTAGATTGTCATGGTAGCTAAAGTAGCAATGAACGGAGCTACTTTCCCTTTAGAAATAATAATACCGTTAATGGCACCTAGCACTGCTCCAAGTAGTAAGCCTAATAGCATTGCTAGAAGCGGGTCCATACCAGAAGCCATCATACCTGCAGTAACAGCTCCCGTTAATGCTAGAATGGACCCAACAGATAAATCAATCCCTCCTGTTAAAATAACAAAGGTCATCCCAAATGCGATTAATGCATTAATAGAAACTTGTCGTAAAACATTTAATAAGTTGTTAAGTGTTAAAAAGTTCGGACTCATAATACTTATGATTACCACGATTAGTAACAAGCCAATAAGTGGTCCTATTTTTTGTAAAATACTTGTTGAATTAGTTTTGAGCAACTTTGTCACCTCCGGTAGCGTAATGCATAATTTTTTCTTGTGTCATTTCTTCTTTTTTCAGTTCTCCAGTAAGTTTCCCCTCTTGCATGACTAACACTCGGTCTACCATACCAATGATTTCGGGAAGCTCCGAGGAAATCATGATAATTGATACTCCCTTTTCTGCTAGAGAATTGATAATGGAGTAAATTTCTTTTTTTGCTCCAACATCGACTCCTCTAGTTGGTTCATCCAGAATTAAAATGTCAGGCTCAATTCCTAACCATTTGGCGATGACAATTTTTTGCTGATTCCCTCCACTTAGTGATTTGACTATTTGAGTAGGACCTGATGTTCTAACACCTAAACGTTTTACCATAGAGTCAAATAAGTTTTTTTCCTTTTCCTTGTTAATGACTCCATTTTTAGAAATAGATTTAAAATTTGTTAACCCTAGATTTTCCTTTACAGAGAAGTTAAGAACTAATCCCTCGGACTTCCGATCCTCTGTCACATAGGCAAAGCCTAAATTAATCGCATCCTCTGGCTTGTTAATCTTAATTGGCTTTCCATTTAATATAAGCTCTCCACTGGTTAGCTTTTTATAGCCAAAAATAGATTGAACTACCTCTGTACGCCCAGCTCCCATAAGACCTGCAATTCCCAGTACCTCGCCCTTTCGGAGCTCAAATGACACGTTCTCGAAACAGCCCTCTCTGGATAGGTTCTTCGCTACTAACTTCACCTCGCCAATTGAAGAATTTCTCTCGGGAAAACGTTCTCCCAGCTCTCGTCCTACCATCATTTGCACGATTTCTTCAAATGTTGTTTCTTTGATTTTTCGAACACCTACATAGCTACCGTCACGTAAAATAGTAATTCGATCACAGATAGAAAAAATTTCCTCCATGCGATGGGAAATATAGACAAAGGAAACTCCCTTTGCTTGAAGCGCTTTTATTGTTTCAAAAAGCGTTTCAATCTCTCGATCGGTAAGTGCAGCAGTTGGTTCATCCATGACAATTAGCTCTGCATTAGAGGATATGGCTTTTGCAATTTCAATGATTTGCTGCTTCCCTACTGATAAATCTCTTGCCGGAGTTTTTACATCTACATCTAAGCCAAGATTTAGAAGGATATCTTTTGCTTCTCTATTCATTTCTTTTGTTTTTAAAATGCCGCTCTTCCCAAATGTCTTTTCGTTACCAAGAAAGAGATTTTCTGCAACTGTTAGATCAGGTAATATGTTTAACTCTTGGTGAATAACAGCAATACCCGCTTTTTCAGCTTCCTTTGGATTATGGAACTCTACTGCCTGTCCCTTTACCCTTATTTCACCAGTGTCTCGTGAATAAATACCAGTTAAAATTTTCATCAAAGTAGACTTACCAGCACCGTTTTCACCCATCAGCGCATGTATCTCACCTTTTTTTACGTCAAACTGTACATCTTTTAGCACTGCGTTTCCGCTAAAGGATTTTGATATTCCAGTCATTTCTATCATCGCGTTCACCTACCTTTAGAATATAACTCCTGATTGTAAAATTACATTGGCATAGGGAGTTGCTTCCCCAGTTCGTATGATTACCTTTGAATTAGCCGTAAGCTTTTTTAATTCTTCATGAGAAACTTTCTCTATTGTGGAGAAAATATCACCTATCTCCTTCAACAGGGCTACGTTTTTGTCTTCTATTTCTGTTGCAATAAAAGCCTTTTCTACTTCTAAATCCTCTAGTATGACTTCTAGAACTTCTAGGAAGGAGGGCTTTCCAACCTTATAGGAAAGGTCAATACATCGTACTCCCTCTGGAATTGGCAGTCCACAGTCTGCAATAGTAATCTGATCTGTATGTCCAAGCTTCGCAAATATTCCTGCTAGCTCACGATTTAATATCCCTTGTTTTTTCATACGTTCTTTTGCACCTCTAGTCTGTTCGCAACCTCTTCTGCTGATGGCATACCGCCTTGCGCTCCAAACTTTTCTACTGAAAGAGATGCAGCAGCATTTGCGTAGCGAACTGCTGCTTCTAATCTAAATCCATTTGATACAGCGTAAGCCAACGCCCCGTTAAAGGTATCGCCTGCTCCTGTTGTATCAACTACTGAGCTTATAAATCCATCGACAACTACATGCTTTGTTCCATCAAAAAATCTTGCACCCCTGTTTCCTAATGTCACAATTAACTTATTCGGGTACTTTTCAAGGACAGTTTCTATATCTGAACCAAAGATAGCTTCACATTCTGTTTCGTTTGGTGTTAGATACGTTACTTCATCCATAAATTCTTGTAAAAAACCACCTGCTGGTGCTGGATTTAATAAAACAGGAATATTAAATTCCTTACATAGCTTTAATGTAAACGTTACAACTGAAATTGGGATTTCCAGCTGCATGATAACGAAGTCACTTTGCTTTATAACCTCTGTTAAGCTAGCAATATAAGTCTCCGTTAATGCATGATTAGCTCCAGGTACCACAATAATTCGATTATCTCCTTCTGATAAAAGTATATTGGCAATACCCGTAGCAATTTCTTCTTGTAGTTGAACAGCAGATGTATCCACACCATTCGCTTGTAAATCAGCTACCAATTCATTACCAAAGCTGTCATTTCCTACACTAGCTATCATCCGTACATTACTACCTAACCGTGCAGCAGCAACTGCCTGATTGGCTCCTTTTCCCCCTGGAACTGTTGTAAACAGCTGCCCTAGAACCGTTTCTCCTTGGACTGGGAAATTATCGGTTTGAACAACGATATCCATATTCATACTGCCGATTACCGTAATCATTGTTGTACACTCCTTGTTGTTCCTCTTACGACTAATTCAACAGGTAGTTGAATTACTCGTTCAGTTAAGTCTATTTCTTCAATCATTTTAATAAGCATTCGAGTCGCCAAAGCTCCCATTTTATATATATCCTGAGCTACGGTAGTGAGCCCTGGAGTTAACATAGCTCCCATGGAAATTCCGTCAAACCCCATTATTTGAAGCTGATCAGGTACTGGAATACCTAAAGAGTGTGCAGCCTTCAATGCTCCAGCCGCAGAGATATCAGTACTAGCAAAAAGTCCATCTACATCTGGTATATCTATTAAAACCCTTTGAACAATTTGTTCGGATTCTTCAAAATGAAAGGGGCAATCTATAATATGAGATTGAATATTCTTACCTTCAATTGCTTTTAAAAAGCCTTCGTATCGGTCATCCGCTGGGCCAAGACCAGCTGGACCACGTAAAAAAACAATATTTTTACATCCCTGATTTAATAAATAAGTTGTCCCTAAATACGCTCCATCTATATTGTTCGATGATACAGTTGGAATCGATTCATGAATCATTCGGTCCAATGCCACAATAGGAATATTTAGATTTTCATAATGACTCGCTCTAAGTTGATTAGTTGTAACAATAAACCCTGCTACATATTTTTGCTTTAAAGTGTCGATATAATGTATCTCTTTTTTAGCTTTTTCATCGGAATTACACAGTACCACCGTATAGCCATATGATAATGCTACGTCCTCCACTGCTCTAGCTAACTCGGGAAAGAACGGATTCATAATATCTGGCACAATTAGTCCAATAAAATTTGTTTGTTTTGTACTTAATGAACGTGCTACCTGGTTGGGTCGATAGTCAAGCTTATCAATAGCATCATGAATTTTTTGCTTTGCTTCAGAACCAACATATCCTTTTTTATTTAAGTAACGAGAGACAGTTGCTACGGAAACTCCAGCCTCTTTCGCCACATCTCTAATATTAGCCATACGTTTCCTTCCTCTCTCTCTTCTTAAATAAATGTGTAACCGGTTACACACAATATAACAACGAGTTAGTTAATATGTCAAATGAAAATATTCCCATCATTTGATGATTTATTATAAATTTTCTAGTATACATTTTGAGAGATTAAAGATAATAAGACAAAATTAACGTGCAATTAAAAAGAGCCGAGAAGGTATCATTCTCGGCTCGAAAAATGTTAAGGTACGTATTTTTCTACAATCTTTATAATTTTTTCGTCTTTAACTGTCATTTCGTAAGGACCTGGTACCACCATCACATGTGAAACAAATTCTTTCTCATCAACCTTTTTAGGATTCGATACATTTTCATTGTTTATCAAAAAGTACTCAGCCTCTGCAGATAACTGGATGCTTACAGCTTTGTCTGTTTCATTGTAGATAACATAACCTGTTGGCAGATCCTTTTCTACGTCTAAACCAAGCTCTTTGATTCTCTCTTTGTCCTTTTCTTCAATCCATTCAACCTCATCGACTATTAAGCTATGTGACTGGAGGTCAAACTCTCTAACCATGACTAATTTTTCCCCCGAGCTGTCCTCTTCTTTTGAATTGTCCTCCGAGCAAGCCCCTAAAACTAATGTAGACACAATAAGGGAAAGAACAAAAACTGATAGCTTGCCTAAAAAAACTTTCTTGAATTTACTCATAAACCTTCTCATCCTCTCTTTCATTAATATTAGACCATAATTTCATCAAAAAGGTTTTAGTTTTTTTATAATTTTTTTATTTCTTTTATTGACCTGGAAATTAATTCAATATATACTCATTATATCGGAAGACGATACATCAACAGACGATATATCAACAAACGATATGGGAGTGGGTGAATTAGCATGACAAAAACAGAGCATAACGCTTTGACGGAAGCAGTTTTTTATATACTGCTATCCCTATACCAACCAATGCATGGTTATGGAATTATCCAAAACATTGCAGAGCTCAGCAACGGAAGAGTTAACTTAGGGGCAGGTACTCTCTACGGGGCAATCAACACACTTGTAGAAAAAGGCTGGATAGTTCCTGCCCAAACAGAGGAGGAATCACGAAAAAAAAATTATGTCATTACAGAGTTAGGTAAAGAGGTAGTAGCATTTGAGATGGAGAGGCTGGAGGAGCTACTAAAGAATGGGGAAAAACTTTTAAACAAGGGGGATGTAGTATGAAAAAAGTAGTCTGGAAAACCTTTATCAATCATGAAAAGGAAGAAGATTTTTTAAATGATATGTCTCAAAAAGGTTGGGCTTTCACTTCTTTCAAGTTCTGCAGATACACATTCGAAGAAGCACCTAAAGGTGAATATATTTACCGCATGGAATATTTAGAGCATTCAATTAAGGATAAAAGAAGTCAAGATTATCTAGAGTTTATGCAGGAAACTGGGGCAGAGGTAGTGTCAACTTATATTAACTGGGTTTACTTTCGCAAAAAATCAAACGAAGGACCTTTTACCATATATTCAGACATCGAATCCAAAGTAGTTCATTATAATAGACTAAGAAATTTATATCTTATCCTTGCAATAGTAAATATTGTAGCTGGTATAAATTTAGCAGTTGGAAGCAGTGTTTCCTCTATCTCACCATGGTTTTCTTTACCTAATCTTCTTATTGGCCTTCTACTCCTTTCTATAGCTATGCCGCTTAGTAAAAAAATCAAACATCTAGAAAAAGAAAAAAATGTTTTAGAGTAAAAGAAAAAAAGGCTGAGGATAACCTCTTGCCTTTTTTCTGTATTCTTAGGATGCTCTCTTTATTTTGCTTAAAGTTACTCCTTTGTATGAACGGAATAGAAGCCAAAGGACGATGAATATTAAAAATGCTATTATCTCTAAGGAAAGAAGATACCATGGGTACGGACCTAGAAAATCTAAAATGCTCCCTGTAGAAGGCTTCCTTTGAAGAAACATATAGTTCCCATCTACCGCCATATTCACTATAACTATTAGGGGGAGTAGTATATTTAAGGTCATCATTGTATAAAGTATTCCTTTAAAGGTTGGACGATACCCCTTAATCCAAGTGAAATATAGAGCAGTTAAGATAATACCAAAATGAGTATAAAAGAAATGAAAAAAACGAAAATGAGGATAACCCATATCCAGAACTGGAGTGGCAACGGCTTGCAGTGCTCCACCAATTCCTGCATAAAATACAAATGGATAGATTTTACGATTACCAGTCCAAAGCAATACAATCGTTAACAGCAAACTAAGGCTGCATAATTCAAGTGGCAGAGAATTACTTAAGTTCCATCTATCCACTTTCACTAGCCATACATGATAAAAAATATCTATAACAAGCAACGATATCGCAAAAATTCGTTCCGCAAGGCGTTGCTTTTTAGAGGACACCCTAATTCTCTTTCTAATCATAAATAATAGAGAGCATAGCCCAAATAATAAGATAATAACAGTAAGATGTATATCCGAGAACATAATGAATCTAGAGTCCATTATCACCCCTCCCTTTCAATAAGTGTATTCGATCAAAAAGGAACTTTTCCCTCTAATTTCTGAATACAAAAACAGCGAGATATCAAATCAAGATGAATTTTCCTTAATTCATAAAGTGGAGGATTTTATACATATTTCTCTTTTAAATAGCTCTTGAAAAATTCTTCATTTTTTTTCACATTTGTGTCGTTAGGTTTACACTCCATAGAAATCTTATGGTGTTCAAGTGATTTCTCCATATTGCCCATCTCCCAATAACAATAGCAAAGCTGAAGATTTGGATACCAGGTTGAATATGCTATTTGTTTGAAGCCCAGATGATCTTCTTCCTCTATTTCTATGGCCATTCTGTACCAAACGATAGCTCTTTTAAAGTCCCTTTTTTGGTTATAAATGTCTCCAAGCAAACAAGAAACCTCTGGTCGTGGTAAATCATATACAAACGACATGACAAGTGATTCTTTTTCCTTTTCTACATTACCAAGTCTTCTATAACAAATCGCCATGTTTATACAAGCACGAATTTCGTCTTCAATCCAACCTTTTTTTGTGCCTAAAAACCTTTCATAGTAAAGTATGGATTTCTCAAACTGAGAATGATCTTTTAATTCATTTGCATAGTAGAATAAATCCCTTGGAGTAAATTCTTCGCCCTTTTCTAGGCGCCTTTCATATATTTTCAGATTTCTATCATTTAGGATAGAGCTATTTTTAGTTTCTTTTTGGTGTGTAATAGCTATATTAGTAGGAACAATATTGCCATATACAGCTAAATATTCGTGTACAGCTCCAACCCATTGAAAGTTTTTTTCCCTCTTAACCAAGCGGTTTCTTCTATAGCTAAAGGTTGGATTTCCATCTTCATCAAAAGCAATATTGTAATACATTGAATAAGCATCAACTGATCCATCTAGAGACCTTTTTAAATTTCTTAATTTCAACAAATCTTTAGAAAGCAGGATATCATCCGCATCTAACCAAAGGATATAATCCATTGTGGCATGACTAAATGCAAAGTTTCTTGCAGCAGAAAAATCATCAATCCACTCAAAATCTATTACCTTATCTGTATATAGTCTTGCAATTTCCTTTGTATTGTCTGTAGAGCCTGTATCAATAATAACTATCTCATCACATATATCTTTTATGCTATCCAAGCATCTTTGCAAGACAGCTTCTTCATTTTTTAAAATCATACAAAGAGTCACTGTTTTCATATTCTTTTTTCAACTTTCTCTAGTAATACTTTCATCATAAATCTCCTTTATAATACTTTTGTAGAAGCAAATGAACAGTGCCTAACTAGGAATAGGCACTGTTCATACTTTCATATAATACACCTAGTTATTTAACTACCTGACTTACAGGTGTAGTTAATTCAATTTCCTTATAACAATAGATGCATCTACTATCACTTCAGTTCCTCCAGCCGTAGGAAAAAGTGTAACTTCTGAGTTAGAAGCATCATTTCTTAGCGTTAGTACATCACCCGCATTTAAGGTCAAGATTACCTGTCCGTTATTTTGTATAGCACCTGATCCCGATCCATATCTTGATTCGGGAACTACTGTCCCATTTACAAATAAAGAAAACTGGCTTGGTCCGTTTGTTGTTACCGAGTACGTAATGTCATAGTCTCCAGCTGTCTCAACAACGATCTCAGCTTCCCCAGGAGTGTGAGTAACTCCTGGTGTAATCACTCCATTCGAACTAAAGTTAACACTCTCTCCTATTGCCACTGTTTGTGGATTAACTGCATTATTATTAAAGATATATCCGTATACAGTTGATACAGTTCCTGTGGCACCAGTTGGACCGGTTGGACCTGTAGCTCCGGTTGGACCCGTTACTCCGGTTGCTCCGGTTGGACCTGTAGCTCCGGTTTCACCCGTTGCTCCGGTTGGACCCGTTACTCCGGTTATTCCCGTTGGACCTGTCGGACCGGTTTCACCCGTTGCTCCTGTTGGACCGGTTGCCCCTGTTACGCCCGTTGGACCCGTTGGACCTGTAGCTCCGCTTACACCCGTTGCTCCCGTTGGACCGGTTGGACCCGTTACTCCGGTTGCTCCCGTTACTCCGGTTACTCCGGTTGGACCTGTCGGACCTGTAGCTCCGGTTACACCAGTTACTCCGGTTGGACCTGTCGGACCTGTAGCTCCGGTTACACCTGTTACTCCGGTTGGACCTGTCGGACCTGTTGCCCCTGTTACGCCCGTTGCTCCAGTTGGACCGGTCGCTCCGGTTACACCTGTTAC
>CAKQHO010000014.1 GCA_934234185.1 uncultured Psychrobacillus sp.
GCGTTAAACTAACAATTTTCGATACTAAAGAACCTTCCGGAATAGATACCTTTATTAAAATGGCTAAGACCATCAAATCCAAATAAAAACTTCGGGCCTATCTGGGCTCGAAGTTTTGTTTTTTAAGATAAATTTTTTATAGATAACCCAAGTTTCTTTAAAAGTTCAATGGATTGAAGCTTCTCTTCTTCTGACAGCGCATTCATTAGCTCTTCTAATTGTTTTTCATGACGAGGAAAAAGGTCTCCCATAAAGTTCTTTCCATCTTCTGTGATTTCCGCATAGGTTACTCTTCTATCCGTATCACTTGATACTCGCTTAATAAATCCTCTACCTTCCAATTTATCTACTACATAAGTAATAGATCCACTCGCCAACAAAATCTTATTGCCGATATGTTGTAGGGGCTGTTTTCCTTTATGATATAAAAGTTCGAGCACAGCAAATTCAGTTGGGTTTAAACCGTTCTCTTGGAAAAATTGATTGGTACATTCATGTATTACCTTATGTGCCCTAGATAACACGATAAATAATTTTAAAGCACTATTCGATGATTCATTTGTCATTGTTTCCATCCTCACCTATTAATTACGTTAGGATTATTATAAGGGTGAGTATCTCCAATTGTCAAAACTACCTTCTACTCTATAACTTTCGGAAGGAAAAAAAGGAAACTAGTACCTTGACCATACTTGCTTTTTACTGTAATTCTCCCCTTATGGGACTCTATTACTCGATTCATATATGGTAGTCCAAGACCTGTTCCTGTTGACTTTGTCGTAAAAAAAGGATTAAATATTTTATCTAAGTTTTCAGGTAGAATACCTATCCCTTCGTCCATTACTTCTATACTAATTTCTGTATCATTTTCCGTTAAGAATATATAAATATTTCCCTTCGTACTTATAGCTTCCATTGCATTTTTAAGTGTATTAATAAAAACTTGTTTTAAAAGCTTGCGATTTCCCGTGATCAGAATTTCTGAAGATAATTGAGAGGAAAAATGTATTTCTATTCCTTTCATAACTGCCTGTGGGGACATGAAATGAACGACCTCTAATATTAGGGGACTAATTGCGAATTGCACGTATTTTTCCTCTATTGGCTTAGAAACCTGTAAAAGCTCTGTTAAAATTTCCTCCATCCTATCAATCTCATACTCGATTACGTCTAAATATCTTTTTCCATCTTCATCAGCATTCTTTAACAGAAGCTGGGTGAAGCCTTTTAAAGAAGTGATAGGATTTCTTATTTCATGAGCAATACTTGCTGCTAATTGACCAATAGTACTTAGTGCATCCGAATGGTCTAATCTTTTTTTTATAGACATTTTTTCTGTTTCATCTATCATCTCAATCAGATATAATTCAGAATTGAGCTGTTTAGATGCCTTAAAATGTACATATTTAGTTTCCCCATCTGATGCTGTAATTTCTGTTACTATTTCTGCTTGTCCATTTAGACGAAGCTCCATCAAAAAGTCTCTAAAATGGTGATGTTCCTTTGAAATAGCAAACAATTGTTGTATATTCAATGAATATAATGTTTCTTTGTCTACCTTTAGCATCTGCTCTAAGGTATCATTGACATCTAAGATAACTCCATCTTTATCTATAAAAATAAGTCCACTTGAACATTGATGAAAAACTTGTTCATACGTCTGTTTGTAACCATATTCAGCTAACATAACTCACCGGTCCTTTCAAAATAATTCCTTGAAGACCTACTTAATTAAATAGAAAATTTAAAAAATTGATTTGTTCCGATTATTTCATATTGAAACATATAATCAAATGGTAAAATAGAATTATATTGTCGACAAACGAATCCCTGTTACAATAGATATACAAATTAAAGGAGTTTAGGAAAATGAACATACTACTAACAACATTGAATGCCAAGTTTATTCATACGAACCTGGCGTTACGATGTTTAAAAGCATATACTGAGCCAGACTATTCCCCCCTTATCGTCGAATATACGATTAAAGACCCTACCTTCAATATCGTTGCAGACTTGTACCAAAAAAAGCCGGATATTATTGGCTTTAGCTGTTACATTTGGAATATCGAAGAAACCATTAAAGTGATTAAAATGTTAAAAACAGTAGATCCCTCTGTCGTTATCGTATTAGGTGGTCCAGAAGTATCATATGATACGAACATTTGGCTTCGTCAGGTGAAAGAAATTGACTACATTATTGTGGGAGAAGGGGAACTAGCGTTTAAAGAGCTGCTAGATTTCCTTCATCAAAAAAAGTCACTTAAAGAAGTACCTGGAGTAGCATATGTGTCAAACGACAAATTTATTCTAAATCCGCTACCACCAAAATTAGATTTACGAGAATCTCCATCTCCCTATAGATTTGAAGAGGATTTGCCGAATCTATCCAAAAGAATAGCCTATATTGAAACTAGTAGAGGCTGTCCCTTCTCCTGTCAATTTTGTCTATCCTCCATTGAGGTTGGTGTAAGATACTTTAATAGAGAGAAAGTAAAAGAAGACATTCGATATTTAATGGCTAATGGAGCTAAAACAATTAAATTTGTTGATAGAACCTTTAATATTAGTCGAAGCTATGCAATGGAGATGTTTCAATTTCTGATTGATGAGCATATACCTGGAGTAGTCTTTCAATTTGAAATTACAGCAGATATTATGAGACCAGAGGTTATTCAGTTTTTAAATGAAAATGCACCAGCTGGTCTCTTCCGATTTGAGATTGGTGTGCAATCTACCAATGATTTAACTAATGAATTGGTAAAACGAAGACAAAACTTTGAAAAATTAAAGAGAACCGTTACGATGGTCAAAAGTGGAGGAAAAATTGATCAGCATTTAGACCTTATTGCGGGACTTCCCGAAGAGGATTATGATTCCTTTAGAAACACCTTTAATGATGTATTTGCTATGAGACCAGAGGAGCTTCAACTAGGCTTTTTAAAGCTTCTTAGAGGAACAGGCTTACGAGTTGAGGCGGAGAAATATGGCTATGTTTATGTGGATCAAGCTCCCTATGAAATCTTTTCAAACAATGTGTTAAATTTCGAGGAAATACTTAAAATCAAACAAGTGGAAGATGTTCTTGAGAAATACTGGAATGCACATCGGATGGATGCAACTCTTGAATACTTATTTACTTACGTTTTTGATACACCTTTCGACTTTTTCCAACAGTTCGGCACTTATTGGGAAGAAAGAAATTGGTCAAGGATTGGTCATCAATTAGAGGACTTATTTACACGACTATATGATTTCTTGCAAGGATTAGAGCATATTAACTTAACATCGATAAAGAGTGTCATGAAGCTCGATTACTTATCCAAACAAAAGTTCCAGCCGCGTAAACCTTGGTGGGACAATGACCTAACTAGGGAGGAGCAAACAATTATTTATCAACAGCTTCTAGAAAACCCATTGCTGGCTGGCGAAGAATTTGCTGCATTACATTTAAATGAACGTGAATTGTTTAAACAAACATTTGTAACCCCAATCTCTCTAGATGTACCTGCTTATCAAAAAGGAAATATTCTTGAGAAGGAAGGCTTTTTAGTAACCACCTTCCAAAAGGACTCCATGCCGCATTTCTCCTATATCTCAAAATAGTAGGCGCTTAGGACAATCAGTCGCCAATCATTTACAGAGCAAATAGGAAAAAGCTAAATAAAAACATACAATATAAAAATGCCAAAACGTTGATTGAACAACGTTTTGGCATTTTTTTGTAGCATTTAGGAATGAATAACCCACCTATTTACCCAATAATCACTCGCTCCTTTGGATAATGGTATTTTGTTTTATTCCTTCCTCCTCCTAGTGTAAATAAGAAGGAAATTAACCCTACCCGTCCAATAAACATTAGCGCCATAATAACAATCTTTCCGATCGTAGATAAATCATCTGTGACTCCAAGAGACATTCCACATGTCCCGAAGGCAGAGGTGATTTCAAAAATTAGATACGTAACAGGTATGTTTTCCTCTGTTACAGACAATAAAAGGGTAGCTCCAAAAACCATAAAAATTGCCAATATAATAACAGCAAAGGCTCGATAAACATCTACCAATTCTATCTCTCTTCGAAATATTTGGATATGTTCATTCCCTCGGGAAAAATTGATAAGAAACAAAATGGCAATAGCGAAGGTAGTTGTTCGAATTCCACCACCTACCGAGCTAGGAGATGCTCCTATAAACATAAGTGCACTCATTAAAAAGTTCGTGCCTTCTTGAAACTCCGTCACATCAAATGTCGTTAATCCTGCAGATCTTGTAGAAACAGAATGAAAGAATGCAGTAAATATCTTCTCGTGCCAGGACATATCTTTTAATGATTCAAACATTTCTAGCAGGAAAATCATAATAGTACCAAAAACCAGTAACACCCCATAAGTAATGGTGGTGAGCTTTGTGAATAAAGTAAAACGAAAATGTTTATTTTTATTAGACAAAAATTCCTTTACCTCTATTAGTACCGGGAATCCGATTGCACCAAAAATAATCAGAATACTTGTTATAATTTGGATGAAATAATCATGATGATAAGGTGTAAAAGAATTACCTGTTATATCAAATCCTGCATTTGTCGTGGCGGAAACAGAAGTAAATATACCATGAACCAATGCCTGCTTAAATGTATCGTAATATTGGGTAAAGTAGAGCGTTAAAATAATAGCACCTATTAACTGTACAATCAGTAAAATTTTCACTATCTCTCTGATAAGATGAACTACTCCAGAGAGCTGGGACTGATTATGATCGACCATAATTAGCTGTCTTTCTCTAAGACCGATACGCTTACCTGAAATTAACCAAATAAAAGTTCCAATAGACATGATACCAATTCCACCAAGCTGCAAAATTAGGACAATCATAAAATAACCAAAGGTAGTATATGTCTGGGAAACATCAATTGTAGTTAATCCGGTTACACTTACAGCACTTACAGCAGTAAAAATACTATCAATAAAATTAACTCTCACTCCTGGTCGATAAACTCCCGGTAAGTTTAATAAAATTACAGATACCGCTATTGCAAGAAAATAATACACGACTATCATTTGTGCTGGACTAAATCTCAAGCTCGATCGTAATGTGCTCTTGTTCATTTCATAAGTCCTTTCCTATGTATCACCTGTTCACTCATTGTATGAAAAAAAAACATAAAAAGATAGTTGTAAGTATACCATCTTTTTATGTTCGAATATGTTCTTTTATTTTTTTATCGACAAGAAAGTAAATACATCATCAACATATAACTACTACGTTTAGTTATTCGGCAGCTTTTTTATTCTTCGCTACACCTAGTAAATAACCACCTACTGCAATTACAAGTAATACAATCCAGAACGTCATCTTCCAGACAGTTGAATGTGGGAAATGCTCATCTAAAATTCCTACATTCGGATGTGATAAAGTCAACACTGTTAGCTTAACTCCTACCCATCCAACAATTAAAAATGCTGCTGTTTCAAGGGTAGGGTATTTTTCTAATAGCTGTACAAATTTATGTGCAGCAAAACGCATAATAACTAAACCAAATATTCCACCAAGGAACATGACAGTAAACTGTCCACCGTTGATTCCACCTATTTCAAAGTCTCCCCAATAAGGTAGGGTAACAGCGATCGCTACAGCAGCTAGCATAGAGTCGATAGCAAAGGCAATGTCCGCTAACTCTACCTTTAATACAGTCATCCAGAAGCTCGAACCCTTCGCTTCTTTCTCTAACGAATCTGTTTCAATATGTGGACCTGGTTTTTTACGCTGATCATAAATATGTTTGATTGAAATGAATAACAGATATGCCGCACCAATTGCTTGCACCTGCCATATATTTACCAAGAAAGTAATCATAAACAATGCTAGGAATCTAAATACGAATGCACCTAGTAAACCATAAAATAAAGCTTTTTTCTGCTGTTTTTTTGGTAAATGTTTAACCATAACAGCCATTACAACAGCATTATCTGCTGCCAGTAGACCTTCAAGCCCTACTAAAACTAATAAAACCCAACCATACTCTAACAAAAGTCCGTAATCCAAAACTTTCCCTCCTTTTTCCAAATAAAAAGACCCCTGCCTTTAGAAAGGCAAAGGTCTTGCTAAGCAAAGTTAAATTGCTATCATAACCGATGGCTCAAGGCCATGTAATGACGACTATGAAATAGGTTTCCCTATAGCTACTCCCCTTTGACAAAAGTCAAAAGTCTATTTAGTTATATAAATATCCTATCATAATTTTTTCTCGAAGAAAAGGAATATTATTTAATCGGTATGTGATAGCTTTTATCGTCCTTATGCTTATTATAAAAGGAAATCATACTTGGTACAGACTGTAGAAAATCGGGGCATTCAATCCCCCCTTCTCTTAAGATACTTTGTGCTACTGTTGTATCAAATGTAGAATTCCAAGTAACATAATCTATTGTTTCTTTTTCAACCTGAAGCAGCTTCCTAATTGGATAAATACTAACAGCAGCCTTTGCTAAGCCTAACGGCAATCTACCCTTTGGATATCTACCTGTAACCTCTTTTACAAATGCCCTATATACCTCTTCAACCGGATATGGATTTGGATCAGTCAGATGTACTGTTTTACCAACTGCTTTTTCAGAAAAACTACAAAAAATAGTTGCTCTTGTAATATAGTCACAGGGAACAACATTTATGAATGAAGTTGACCTTCCAAGGTATGGAATGAAGGGCAACCTCTTTAAGTTTGTAATCATATTAATAAAAAAGTATGGTCCATCAAACTTGATAGTTTCTCCAGTTTTAGAGTCACCTCTTACAATCCCAGGTCTAATAATGGTTATAGGGAGGCTTTCTTTTAATCGTTCTACTAAAACCTCTGCTTCATATTTCGTTTCTTCATAAAAATTTTTGAAGGCTGTTGGCTTAATAAGCTCTGTTTCAAGCAGCATACCTTCTCGGATACCAGCAACATAAGCGGTACTAAAATATACATATCGTTTGATATTTTGTAACTGTAATACAAGTTGGTTTAACCTATCTGTTCCTAAAACATTTACTTTCCAAGCAATATCCCGCGGTACAGCTAAATCATAAATAGCTGCCAGGTGCCATATGTATTCTACTTCCTGAAGCCTATTAATCGTCTCCTCTGTCAGCCCAACATTAGGTAATGTAATATCCCCTTCAATCGGTATGATTGGAATATCCTGATTATCCTTTCCTATTTCAGCTATAACTTCCTTCGCCTTTGTCAGCTCGCTTGGTAAAACAAGGACATAAATTTTGCTCAACTTCTTCTGCAGACGAAGCTCTTTAATAATATTGGAAGCCAGAAAACCTGGAAATCCAGTAAATAGCCCTATTGCCATGAAACCACCCCTTTCAAAAATTATACAAAAAAAGAGCCTTCATAAGAAGACTCTGCAACATTAATATTCAAACTTTTTTATAATTTCTTGCTTTCGTGTTTCTTTATCAAACAAACTATAGATTGTCGGAACAACGTAAAGCGTTAGGAAGGTAGAGCTTATTAAACCTCCAATTACCGTTAGAGCCATTGGTTGATTTATTTCCGTACCTTCTCCAATTCCAAGCGCTAATGGAACGAGCCCGAGAATAGTAGTTAAAGAAGTCATTAAGATTGGTCGTAAACGGTCCTTTACTGAAGTAACTATAGCTTCATAAGTGGGTGCTCCCGCAGCTTTTCTTTGGTTAATATAGTCGACTAGAACAATCCCATTATTTACTACAATCCCAACTAATATCAGAATACCTATAATTGCTGAAACACTGATAGGCGTGCCTGTAGTCACAAGAGCAATTCCAATCCCTATTATAACTAATGGCACTGTAAACATAATAACGAATGGATATTTAAAGGATTCAAATTGGGCAGCCATTACAATATAAACTAATATAACTGCTAATATTACAGCAAGTATCATATCGCTTTTTGCGTTTTCTAATAGCTCTCGGTCTCCTCCGAACGATACCCGAATATTATCAGGTAATTGTTGTTTCTCAATGACATCATCAATTCGATCCGACATATCCCCCAAATTATTATTGGACTCGTACTTCACCGTAAAAGCAACCGCACTAGCTTGGTTAATCGATCTAATAGCTGCTGGTCCCTCTGCAATCTTGATCTCTGCTACTTTTTCAAGCTTTACAAATTGCCCAGATGGGGCTCTCAGCTGTAGCTCACGCAATTTTTCTATACTTTGTCTATCCTCTTCCTCATATCGAACAAATACACTGTATACTTCACTATTATCTGAAATAATCTGAGTTGCTAGGGCACCGCGGGTTACATTATTAACTGTTTGTGCTATTTGGTAAGAGGTTAAGCCGTATTCAGTAGCTGCTTCACGCTTCACTGTCATTTGAATTTCCTCTAAAGTTGAAGTTAAGTCGCTATTCACCTTTATTACGCCATCTAGCTCTGTCAGATCCTTTTGTAGATGCTCCACAGCTTGATTCAAGGCCTCTGTATCAGAGGAGGAAAGATTAAAGGATAGTGAATTAGGCGATGATCCAGAGGAGGTTTGAACTCCAAATCCAATCTCTACATTTTCTCCAACAGCTTTCATTACCTTGGGTTCGACTTCATCTACAAATTCAAAAATAGATCGTTCACGCTCCGAAAGCTCTTTTAATTTGACAGAAATCTCGGCAATATTAGACCTTGAGGTGCCTCGAGACTGTCCCTCCTGGCTTCCTCCTACAAAGCTTACATAAACATCTACATCGTCCTCTTGCTGCAGAATATGCTCTATTTTCTTCACTACCTCATCAGTAGCTGTAAAAGAAGATCCATTTGCTAACCTTACAGAAATAGAAAAGAAGCCTTCGTCGGTTGCGGGTAAAAACTCTGTTCCAACTCGATATACGCCAATAATAGACAAAACAAGTAGCACAGCTGTAATAGTAAGAAGGAGCGCTCTATTTTTAAGAGACCATTTAATAGAACGTTCAAAGTTTTTATAACCTTTGGATCTTCTTCGTCTCGCTTCTAAATCTCCCTTTGGCTTCTTTAAAAATTTGCTAGCAAGCATTGGAATAACCGTTACTGCCACTGCTAATGATGCAAATAAGCTAAAGGCAATCGTTAATGCAAACTCCGTAAAAATTTGTCCAATTAATCCAGATAGAAAAATAACTGGTACAAACACCGCTACAGTTGTTAGTGTAGAAGCCGTAATTGCTCCTATAACTTCCTGTGTCCCAACAAAGGTAGCTTCTCTTCGCGACTTCCCTAAACCAAGATGCCGCTCAATATTCTCTATTACGACAATAGAATTATCGACCAGCATTCCAATCCCTAGAGCCAGAGCCCCCAATGTCATAATATTAAGAGAAAAACCTGCAAAATACATCAATACAAATGTAACAATTACAGAATAAGGGATGGCAACCCCAACAATAATAGGACTTCTAATCCCCTTAAGGAAAATTAATAATATAATCATTGCAAGTAAGCCACCAGTTATTAGTGTGCTTCCGATATTATTTATCGCTAGCTTCACGTAATCTCCCTGGTCAAACAATATGTCAGCAGTAACTCCCTTATATTCGTCTTTTTCTAATAACTCATCTAGTGCTTTTTGAAATGCATTTGATACGCTAGCTGTGTTGGCACTAGATTCCTGTAGAACTGAAATAAGAACTGCTGGCTCATCATTCGCTCTTGTAATGGAATTCTGCTCCTGCTCCGCTATTTGAACAGTAGCTACATCCTGGAGCCTTATTTCGTCACCAGTTAATGGATTTACAGTTATTACAAGGTTTTCAATTTCTTCTACTGAGGTTAAGGTAGAGATTATTCTGGTAGTTAAAGATTTTTTATCCTCTGTTTCAATAGGATCCCCTGGCAAAGAAATATTATTTGCTTGGATTAGCTGTACAATATCACTTTGTGTTAATCCTCTTTCTAACAGCTTGTCTTGTTTTAAAAGAATTTGTACCTCTTCTACAAGAGAGCCAGAAACATTTACACTTGCTACACCTTCTGTACTAATTAGCTCTTTCTCTAATTGTTCAGCTATGACGCGGACATCCTGCCCATCACCCGCTGCTCTTAGTGAAAGCTGAATTACCGGAAATTGTGCAGGATCAAACTTAAGAAACATCGGCTCATTTGCACCTGGAGGCATCTGAACCATATCGATTCGCTGCATAATATCCAATTGAACATCATCCATGTCTGTAGACCAATCAAACTCAAGCAGGACAAAGTTAGCACCTTCTGAAGAGGTACTGCTAACAGACTTGATCCCTTGGAGTGTACTAAGAGTGGAGACTAACGGCTTTGTCAGCTTTTCATCAACCTCGGTTGGACTTGCACCCGGGTAATTTGTTACGACAACTGCCACTGGAGGATTTAAATCGGGAATTAATGTGATAGGAATTTTAAAGAAAGACACGCCACCTAAAATAAGAACCAAAAACATAATAACGGTGGTAAACACTGGTCTTCTTATGGAAAAATCACTAATTTTCATTTCTAGGTACCACCTTCTTTTTTGCTATTTCTATCATATGCCCTTAAGGACAAGAGTTCAAATAATATTAGGTAGTTAGCCACTATTTCACAAACCAATTGGTAAATTTCAATACATACAAAGAGATCTTCGATTTCCGTTTTAGACGCTATGCTTACAACGGGCTCGCCCTCAGCCTTCTCCCTCGCTGCATTCAAACCATTGGAAAGTTACATCCAACTATTTGATAAAATGATAAAAACAGCTCGAGAGATGGGCTCTCGAGCTGTTTTGTCTACAGTCGAGGCATTAGGATTACCTTAATGCCTCTTTAATCTTTTATAAAAGATTGTATAATTTAATATGCTCGTATTTATCTTGGAACCAGCGAGTAGCAAATTCATTTTCAAACAAGAAAACATAATTGTCATAACGGTCTCTTACTAGCATGCTACGTGGTCCAGTCATGGACTCTTTCACATCTTCTTCATTTTCAATCCATCGAGCAACTTTAGAGCCAATAGGTTCCATGCGTACTTCAACATTGTATTCATTTTTCATGCGATGCTCGAATACTTCAAACTGCAGCTGTCCAACGGCACCTAAAATAACTTCCTCTGTATGAAGTGTTTTGTAATATTGGATAGCACCTTCTTGCACAAGCTGCATAATTCCTTTATGGAAATGCTTCGACTTCATCACGTTTTTAGCAGTTACTTTAACGAATAGCTCAGGAGTAAATTGAGGGAGCCTTTCGTAATTAAAAGCTTTTTTGCCTCCAACTATCGTATCTCCGATTTGATAATTTCCTACATCATATAATCCAATAATATCTCCTGCTACCGCTGTGTTAACTGTTTCACGATCGTCAGCTAAAAATTGAGTAGATTGTGTAACCTTAAAGGTTTTCGCAGATCTTGCCAACGTAACAGTCATCCCACGTTCAAACTTACCAGATACAATTCTTACAAAAGCAATTCTGTCACGGTGAGCAGGATTCATATTTGCTTGAATTTTAAATACAAATCCAGAAAAATCCTCATTTAGCGGATCAACCTTTTCTTCTGCTTCGGTCATTCGTGGCTGAGGAGTTGGTGCAAATTGTAAATAAGTCTCTAAAAATGTTTGTACTCCAAAGTTTGTTAGCGCACTTCCGAAAAATACAGGTGTAAGATCTCCCGAAAGCACCTTTTCTTTAGTAAAGTCATTTCCTGCTTCATTTAAAAGCATAATATCTTCCATTGCCTGTGTGTAATAGGATGTTTCCTTCATTGAATGGTCAACAGCTAGCTCTCCATCCTCATTTATCGGCAAGAAACGATTGGAGTCATCTGTACGGAACTGCTCAATTCGCTTATTGTAGCGATCATAGATACCAAGGAATTCTTTCCCCATCCCAATTGGCCAGTTCATTGCATATGATTCAATACCTAATACCTCTTCTAGCTCTTCCATTAATTCAAGAGGCTCTTTCCCTTGACGGTCTAGCTTGTTAATAAAAGTAAAAATAGGAATTCCTCTCATTCGACAAACCTTAAATAACTTCAAGGTTTGTGCTTCAATCCCTTTAGCTGCATCTACAATCATCACAGCACTATCTACTGCCATTAGCGTACGATAAGTATCCTCACTAAAATCCTGATGTCCAGGTGTGTCTAATATATTAATACGGCAATTATTATAGTCAAATTGCATAACGGAGGAAGTAACCGAAATCCCACGTTGCTTTTCTATTTCCATCCAATCGGATGTTGCAAATTTACCTGTTTTCTTTCCTTTAACAGTACCAGCATCGCGAATTGCTCCACCAAAGTAAAGAAGCTTTTCCGTGATAGTAGTTTTACCGGCATCCGGGTGAGAAATAATGGCAAAGGTTCTTCTCTTTAAAATTTCTTCTTGTAATTGTTTATCCATAATTGTATATCTCCTTCTTATTCACTTTTTTATCATATGGATTTATGCGCCAAATTACAAGTAAGAAATGCGGAAACACCTGTATCTGCCCCTAAAATTAAATGGAGGGTGGCTAGGAGGTAGCTCCTCTTTTATCACAGCAGGCACCATTTTATATCAAGCTCCGAGTCCCTGGAGCTTAACAATAAAAATGCCATGAACATATGACATATGGTTCATGGCATTAAAATAATACTTTCTAAATTTTTAGGTTCCATACTAGCCCTACATATATTTTTTATACTAATTCAGAATTTACATAAGCAAATAAAAGCTTCGAAGTATTTTCTAATGAGCTAATATGAGTTCTTTCATATGCATGGGAGGCTTCAATCCCCGGTCCAAATAATGCGTGCTTCACATCATACCCAGCACGGATTGCAGCCGAAGCATCGGAGCCATAGTATGGATAGATATCCAGCTTGTATTCTATGCCATGTGATTTAGCTAGGGCTACTAGATGACGAGTTAGCTCATAGTGATATGGACCTGATGAATCCTTTGCACATATTGATGCGGTGTATTCATCGGAGGTTTGGCCATCTCCGATTGCTCCCATATCAACAGCAATGTATTCAACCGTTTGCGCTGGAACATTGGAGTTCCCACCATACCCAATTTCTTCATTATTAGAAATATAGAAATGTGTCGTATATGGAAGCGTCCAGTCATTTTCCTTAATAGCCTTCATTAATTGAAGCAAAAGTGTCGTACTCGCCTTATCATCTAAATGACGTGATTTAATGAAGCCTGTTTCTGTTTCTTCAAAGCGCGGGTCAAAGGATACAAAATCTCCAACCTCGATTCCAAGTTTTCTAGTAGCATCTGCATTTGTCACCTTTTCATCGATGCGTACCTCTATATTTTGTTCATCTCGCGCTAAGCCACTTGCATTCTTATATACATGAACAGTCGTTTGATGCATTAAAATAGTACCGCGAATTTTTTTCCCATCAGCTGTGTGAATGGTGCAATATTCGCCTTCGACTGCATTCCAGTTGAAGCCTCCTACCATCGTAAGCTTCAATCTACCGCTCCCTTTAATTTCCTTAACCATCGCACCCAATGTATCCGTATGAGCAGTTAATAAGCGATGCTTTTCATTGTTTGTTCCAGGGATTGTCGCAATTAGCGCTCCTTTGTTTGTTCGTATGTAATCCACTTTAATGTCCTTTAAAAACTGCTCCATAAAGTCCATTATTTCTTTTGTGTAGCCTGATGGACTTGGAATCTCTACTAATTTTTTTAGTAAAGCAATAGTCTCTTTTGCTTGAAATGAAAAATTCATGCGTTCTCCTCCTTTAATATAATCTATCTTATCAAAATCTTTTATTTTCAGATACTACCAAATAGGCTAATATAGGTATTAGTCATTAGAAGGAGATGTGCAATTTGGAATATTTTAAAATTCAAAATAAAAACAAATTATTTTTATTTCTATTTTCTTTCCTTGCAATTATCTATACATTAATTGCATCTCTTCTCTATCCTGAGCATATTAGTATTTACCTATTCATCGGCACCGTCTATTTAATAATAAATAGTTTGTTATTTTTTCAAAGCTTTAAAAGTCACTGGACACAATCCATATTGTTTATTTCCATGAATTTATACATATTGATGATTAACATTCAGCATTCAAGCGTAGTATTATTAATTTTCTTTGTTTATCCAATTTATATAGCAGTTCTTTATCATTCGATTTTGCCAAGACTGCTCCTTTTTTTACTCACAATTTTAGAAATTGGGTATTTGATTACTTCTAAGCATGATAACTTTTCTTATATTTTCAATGAAAAGGACTTAATTGCCTTTATCCTATTTCTAATTTTGTTAGTATCTACATCTATATTAAATACCTTATTGGATAAGAGGTTTGTAAAACAGTTATCTGAAATGAACAGTTCTATGAGAAAGGAGCTAAATTCGAGGGAGAGTTACTTACAGCTTTTCTTCGATAATGCTAAAGATAGTATCGCAGTATTTGACAAAGACAATAACATCATCGAAGTAAATTCAGCTTTCGAGGAGTTATACGGCTGGAAGAGAGAAGAGGTAATTGGCAAAAATGTGACGCTTGTCTCTCCCTCCTATAAAAATGAGACAGATGCGAGGCGTCAGGAGGTACTAAAGGGTGCCAGCTATCATTTCCTAGAAACGAGAGATATGAAAAAGGATGGTACCTTCTTTGATGCACAAAAAACCTTTTCTCCCATCTATAACTATGATAAAGAGCTAGTGGCAATCTCTATTATAAGTAGAGATGTTAGCTTTAAAAAAGAAACAGAAAATTTACTGTTACAGGCTGAGAAGTTAAAGGTTGCTGGTGAAATGGCAGCGGGTGTAGCACATGAAATCCGAAATCCAATAACAGTAATTTCTGGATTTATTCAAATAATGAACAAAGAAACCAATCAGCCATATTATAACTATACAAAAATAATTGAAGCTGAAATAGAACGGATCAATTATATTATTAGTGAATTTTTGGTTCTGGCAAAGCCGCATGCAAAGCTTTCTAAGAGCTACAACTTCAGTAAATCTTTAGAGGATATCCTTACTCTTTTCCAACCTGAATTCAATTTGAAAGGAATTGTTTTTACTACTCACCTGTTGGATGAAGACATATATCTATTTGGTGAAGAGAGCCAAATGAAACAGGTTCTAATAAATCTCATCAAAAACGCAATAGAAGCTGTTCTCGAGGATGGAGAAATAAACATTTCATGTGATAAAGACTCTAACGACATAATCACGTTAAAAATTTCCGATAATGGAGTAGGAATGGATTACGAAACTATACAAAAAGTGTTTGATCCGTTTTTCTCTACCAAAGTAAAAGGAACAGGACTAGGAATGATGATCTCCGAAAAAATTATTACCGAGCACGGTGGAAATATTCACATCGATAGTGAAGTAGGAAAAGGAACAACCGTAACCGTTCAACTACCCTACAAAACAAACAATAATGACACCTAGAAAAGCGCAAGCGCCTGTTCTGCCCCGACAAGCAAATTGAGACCGGCGAGGAGGCAGCTCTTCAGCCACCGCAGTCGGTACCCATTTGACCTAGAGGGGCAAGGCGCTGGAGCTGGACACCCTAGAAAAGCGCAAGCGCCTGTTCTGCCCTGACAAGCAAACGAAAGAAGCCTAACTCTTCCTGATAATCAGGTAGTGTTTGGCTTCTTTTATTATGTGGCTATAAAAGAGGTAGCTTGAATTTAGGTACTTCATCTACATTTAGCGGCTTTGCGTAGTAGAAGCCTTGAGCAATAGAACAATTATTAGCTTTCAGAAATTCTACGGATTCCTCCGTTTCTACTCCTTCCGCCACTACTTCTAAGCCAAGACTTTTACCAATACGAATGATAGATGAAACAATCACTGCATCTTTTTCATCTAGCTTTTTCATAAATACCCGATCTATTTTTAGCGTATGAATAGGCAATTCACCTAAATAGCGGAAGTTAGAGAAGCCTGATCCAAAATCATCAATCGCTATTCTAATTCCTATTTTGTTTAAGTAACGCAAAAGGTCAGTTAAACGAGCCGTGTTTTTCATAAAAACATTCTCTGTAATTTCGATTTCTAAAAGATAGGGAGGAAAACAAGTTTCCTCTAGAACCGCCTCTATACTCTTTAAAAAATCATGCTGTTGAATCTCTATTGGACTGATATTAACGGAAATAGTTTCAAAGCTCATTCCTTCTTCAAGCCATTTCCGTCCCTGTTTGCATGCCTCTTTTAATACAAATCTGCCAATCGGGATTATTAGTCCGGTCTCCTCTGCGAAGGATATAAAATCGAGTGGAGGGATAGTTTTCCCCTCCTTCTTCCATCGAACTAATGCTTCATAGCCTTGGATCCCTCCGGTAGCGAGGTTGACCTTAGGCTGATAATCAAGATAAAACTCTCCTGACTTTAAGCCGTTTCGTATATCACTTTCTAGTCTTACCTTATTTACATAGCCCGTATTAAGCGATTGTTCAAAGACTATTGCACTTCGCTTACCGCTTTCCTTTGAAAAGTTTAAGGCAAGATCTGCAGCCCTATGCAATTCCCCATAGGTAGTCCCGTGAATAGGAAAGCAAGAAATCCCAATGGAACATGATATATATAATTCCATTTCATCTATATAAAATGGTCTCTCGATTTCATTAATCAATTCGATTGCATAAGCTTTTGAATTGTCTATATGTCCTTGAGAAGGAAAGAGAATAACAAATTCATCTCCACCTATTCGATAGATATCATCTGTATTGCAAAACTTCTTCAGCCGATTAGCTACTTTTTTTAATAGATAATCTCCTGTAACATGCCCTAAGGAATCATTAATGTTTTTAAAACGATCTAAATCGATATAAAAAAAGTCAAAAGGTCTTCTATTTTTAATCTTTTCTTCCATCTCTCTATGAAGAGCTGGTGTATTAAAAGTACCTGTCAAAAAATCACAGTATGCCTGGTCTGATAATTTTTTTCTAACCTTTTCTAATTCAGTTATATCATTCCCTACCCCAATAGCCCCGGTGATTGTATCCCCCTCAATAATTGGAGAAATCTTTATATGTATGCACTTCTTGTCAATCCAAGTTTCAAATGATACTTCTTCCCCTTCCCAAACTCTATTCAAATGCTTGGACAACAATTCAAATAACTGGTTGCTAACTGCGTACTTTAACTCTTTGAATTGTCTATTGGAAGAATTGAGGGAATATTTTTCTGTCAGCCCTTCTTCAAAATTATCTCTCGCTATTTTTCCATCTACAAATGCTAATCTATACTTATTTTCCTCATTCTTTTCTATTTTAAATATCAAGTTATTTACATATTGAATTACTGTATCAAAAGAATTTAAGATTTGATTCTTTAATAAACGTTCGTTTTCTTTTTCTTCCGTTATATCCGTCCTTATACTTAGAAAATAAGATTCGTTAGTTTTTGTAACAATTGGTAGAATATAAGTTTTAACCCAGTAAAGCTCTCCATTTTTCCGTCGATTACATATTTCACCTGTCCAGCTTTTCCCGCTTAGAATTATTTCCCACATATCTTTAAAAAAAGAAGAAGGATGCACACCGGAATTGACTATCTTATGAGTTTTACCAATAAGCTCCTCCTCCTGATATCCAGAAATAGAAACAAAACGGTTATTCACATAAATTATTTGTCCAGACTTATTTGTAATAGCAATAATCATGGTCTCATTTAAAGCGTAGTTCATTAACTCCATTTTATAAAATGCATCGTCTAATTTATTCATTAGAAGATCATCCTTTAAAAAATTATCACTTTTAATAGCACTTTTTACACTGGAAAGCAATTCTTCAGACTCTTCAACAAATAAATATTGCATATAGCAATCCTCCATCGTCTAGGAAAATAGATATATTGATTTTAGTAATAAAGTCACTATTTTGTCAATGAGTACTTTTACATCTTTATAAGGAAATTATCTTATTGTTAATAAAAAAACACCCATAAGTTAGAATAAAAATAACTTTTGGGTGCCACCTCTTTAGAATTTACTTATTTTAATAACCCTCTAACTAGCTTCACCTTATTTTTATACGGTGGAAAAACAATATTTACGGGAATTGAGGTATTTTTTTTAAGAATAGATTTTTGATGTGTGAATAGTAAAAAACTTGCTTCGCCATGGTACGCACCTATGCCAGAATTACCAACTCCACCAAAAGGTAAATGTACGCTACCTGCATGCGTGATAGTATCATTAATACAGCCCCCGCCAAATGGAAGCTCCTCTAAAAAGTAATTTTGTGCCCTTTCATGTTCACTAAACATATATGCAGCCAAAGGCTTAGGCATTTTCTTAATATGACGAATGGTTGCAGGTAAATCCTGATAGCTAATAATCGGAAGTATCGGGCCAAAAATTTCCTCTTGCATGGAAGGACTCGTGAAGTCTATGTCCTTCAATAGAGTAGGCTGAATGAATAAATCCTCTGGATCGTAGTCTCCGCCAAAAATAATTTGCTCTCTCTCCTGGTCTAACATTCTCTGCAATCTATCAAAATGATTCCGGTTAACTATTCTACCTAAATCTGGGCTTTCTTGAGGATTAGAACCGTAAAATTGTTGAATAGTTTTCTGTAATAAATCTATAAACTTGTCCTTAACTTTTTCCTCCACGAGAACATAATCGGGTGCAATACAAGTTTGACCCGAATTTACAAATTTACCCCAGACTATCCGCTTAGCTGCTATCTCAAGGTTGGCCGTATGATCGACAATAGCTGGACTTTTTCCACCAAGCTCCAAAGCAATTGGTGTTAGTCTCTTCGAAGCAGCTTCCATGACAATCTTCCCTACATTTACACTTCCCGTAAAAAATATAAAGTCAAATGCCGCATGGATTAACAAAGAAGTTTCTTCCTTCTCTCCTTCTACTACACGAACATAATGTGGGTGGAATGCCTCCGATATAATTTGTGCAATAACTCTTGTTGTATTCGGAGTAGCCTCAGATGGTTTAATTACAGCACAGTTTCCTCCGATAATTGCTCCTAAAAGTGGCTCCATTACTAACTGGAACGGATAATTGAAAGGTGCAATGATTAGAACCGTACCATATGGCTCTTGAACGATAAAACTTTTAGATGGCATCAAGGCAATAGGAGTCTTCACTGATCTAGGTTCCATCCATTTTTGAAGATGCTTTTTCATATAAGATATACTCTCGTAAACAATTCCTAATTCAGTAGTATACGCTTCAAATTCGTTTTTTCGTAAATCCTGATAAAGAGCTGCTAATACATCTTTTTCGTATTTTTTAATCGTATCCTTTAAGATATCTAACTGCTCTAATCTAAATTTCACATCTTTTGTAACCCCAGTATTAAAATAAGCATAATGCTCATCCAACATTTTTTCTAACTCATGTTCTGTAAAGTTCATCTATACTCTCTCCTTTATAAGAAGTTATATACCTAATTTCATCATACTATTTTTTTCAAATAGACGAAAGAATTTGGATATTTCCCTTGATACATGAAAATCCTCTTTCCTTCTCATACTACCTTTAAAGAATTTATTAGATTTTTCTAATAGTCTTTTAGCCACCCTTACCTTTCCCGTGTCCTTAGACTTATTTTATAGGAACTGGTTTAAGGTGATTTCGTATATGGGTATAAAATACACAAACAGTTAAGTAACAAAAGAGGAGGAAATATGATGACAGAAACAGAGACATGGTGGGAGCCGATTTTTCAAGGTCCTAGGGCTCTAGGACTAAATAAGGAACGTATCAATGAATTAGAGGAAGAATCTTTCTTATATTTCCAACAAGTAGAACAGGAAATGGAATCTAACTAAATAATAAAAGCACAGCAACAGCTGGTTTTTTCTTTAAATATAAAATATGCAGCCGATTTGGCTGCATATTTTACGTTCTGCCGCCTTCTACGTGAGTTTCAGGAGCAGTTTCTTCTGGAGAAATATCCTCAAAGGTTTCATTGGCTTCCTCTAAATCCCTTGTTCGATGTGCCAGCCTAGATGCTGCACTAGCAGCAATACTAGCCACTAAATCATCTAGAAATGTGTGGATGCCTTCTCCAACCTTTGTATCCAATTTGGAAATTAACCCAATTTTATTCTTATCTAAATGACCAAAGGTTGTAACAGCAATACTTCCATAAGTAAATACGGAGCCCAATGCGATCGTTTCATCCACTCCAAATAATCCCTCATCAGCTTCCACAATTTCTTGAAGTGGTGAAGAAAGCAACTTTTTCTCAGCAAGCTCATCTAGTTCAATACCGACCAAAATGGCATGCTGCATCTCCCTTTTCTTCAAAACACTTTCTATCGATTTAATACAATGTTCGATTGTCAGCCCTTTATTATAGGGATATTGCATTTCAAAAACAATTTTTGCAATCTCCTCTATCGTTACACCTCTTCTTTTCAAGGCGTCGTGTGTAGCTTGTTCAACAGTTTTTGAATGCACTCTTGATGTTTGATTATCCATGGTTGTGCCTCCTTATATTCTCAACGGAAGTATCCTACCTAACTTCTCCTATTATACCTCTACCCTACTATATGTTACAATTTCTATACAACATGACAATAAGAGGTGTGTATAATGAATAGAGGTACGTTACTTGATAGATCAATCTATAGCAAAAGCTTGCAGGAAGAGATGCAGCTTCTGATTTATTTACCGCCAAATTATTCTCCTTTATATAAGCATTCTGTTCTCATAGTGTCTGATGGGAAAGATTACTTTCAACTAGGCAGACTTTCAAGAGTAGCAGACGAACTATATGAGGAAGAACTAATTGAAAATGTAATAATTGTGGGAGTTCCATATAAAAATGTAAAGGATCGCAGAAGAAAGTATCATCCTGATGGAGAGCAGCAGGATGCCTATTCTAGGTTTATCGCACAGGAGCTAGTCCCTTATTTAGACGAAGAGTACCCTACCTATCAAATTGGAAACGGCAGAGCTTTAATGGGCGATTCATTAGCTGCTACTGTTTCGTTGTTAACTGCTCTTCAATACCCAAATACCTTTGGAAAGGTAATCATGCACTCCCCTCTCATAAATGATCTAATATTGGAAAAGGTGGAGAAACACCGTGATATCCATGCTTTTTCTATCTATCAGGTAGTTGGAAATCAAGAGACAGAGGTACAAACAGGCGATGGCTTACTAACAGATTTTCTTACTCCCAATAGAAAGTTACATGATTTATTAACAAAAAGAGGATATTTGAGCTTTTACGAAGAACTAAATGGAGACCATACTTGGAAGCTGTGGCAGCCAGATATTAAAAGAACTATGGTGAAGAATTTTAGCTTATAAAACATTTTTTGGTATAATAAAATATGCTCGAATGATTATAAGGAGGTTTTGTAAATGAAATACGGTATTGTTGCATTTCCATCAAAAAAGGTGCAGGATTTTGCAAATTCCTATAGAAAACGTTATGACCCTCACTATGCGTTAATTACCCCTCATATGACTATTAAAGGAGTATTTGAGGCGGACGAGGAAGAAATTAAAACAATAGGGCAACAAATTAATGAAATTGCTAAAAAATCAAAACCGTTTACATTAAAAACATCTAAAGTAAGCTCATTCGCTCCTGTGACTAATGCAATTTACTTTAATGTGAAACCGACAGAGGAATTGCTAAACTTGCACAAGGCTTTAAATTCTATTGGGTTTACTGGAGAAGAAGCTTATTCTTTTGTTCCTCATATTACGATTGCCCAAAAATTAAGCTCGAGCGAGCATGACGATATTTATCCTCAATTAAAAATGATTGGTGCTGAATTTGAAGAACTAATTGATCGTATACACTTATTATATCAATTAGAAGACGGTTCTTGGACTGTCTACGAAACGTTTAGATTGTCTGGAGCTGAGTAATCATTGGTATATGCAAAAATTGTAGAAACAGAAAAAGAAAAACAGGATGCAATAACAATTAGAAGAATAGTTTTTGTGGAGGAACAAGACGTTCCATTACATCTCGAATTAGATGAGCACGATGCCTCTGCCACACATTTCATCGCTTACGATGGCGAAAAACCTTTTGGAGCTGGCAGACTTCGTGTATCTGAGCCTAATGTTGGAAAAGTGGAACGTGTATGTATTCTTCCAGAGTACCGGGGTCAGCATTTAGGGAATTTACTAATGAACTGCATGGAGGAGTATGCGGTTTCTAACGGTTATAAAAAATTAAAACTAAATGCTCAAAGCTATGCCGTTCCCTTTTATGAAAAAAGAAATTATACTGTTACCTCTCCAGAGTTTTTAGAGGCGAGCATACCGCACAGAGCTATGGAAAAAGAACTAGTATAAATTGTAATTGTAGGCAGTTGGAGAAACACTCCAACTGCTTTTTTCATTTAGAAAACACTGGCGCCGGCTTTAAAAAGAGCTACCCTAAAAAAGTCTAACGACTCTTAGGATAGCCCCAATTTCAAATATACATATTCACAGTATTTCCCTTGCCAGATATTTCTGCTATTACGGGAGATAAATTAATAGGATTTGGTTGGATAAAACCTTTATATAATGGCATTCTTTTTGATTTACTTATTTTTTCTATTTGGTTTTCTTCATCCTCTAAGAAATCATTTGGCTGATCTTTTATCAGATGATCTCTAAACATGGATTTCAGATTTACTTTTTGTACATTTCCAACATATGCAAAATTGTATTCATTTTGGTACATACGATTTGCATAGATTTGAGCCTGTGTCGGTTGCACTGGAATAATGTATCCCATAATTTAATCCCCCCTCTTTCCTTTTAAATTTATTTACCCGTATTACGAAATATGAAACTGTATAAATGTTCTCATTTAAATTCCCGGGAACACACTACTTATTACATCATTTTTTCGATGTCAGTTAAGCTTAAAGAGCTACCTTTTTGTAAAATAGACTTTGTTAACTGATCCTCTAATTCTTTAGATACCGGCTTATTTGCCACCTTACCGACTTTTCTTACAATTTTACGTACCTGTTTTTCATCCTTAAAATCAGCTGACGATATAGCATTTGCAAGCGCAAATAATTCATCCATCGAAACACCTGTTTTATTTTCAATTGCTTTAAAAAAAGAATTTTGCATAACTTCCTCCCCTTCATATGTTTTTAGTTATGTTTAAGAGAGAAAGCTGCTTCCGACAATAATTAATAGTATAAATAAAACAACAATTAGTACAAATGTGTTATTACCGCCGTAGCCGCCGCCGTAGCCACCGCCATAACCATAGCCAGTTCCTCCACCATAGTAGCCGCCATAGCAGCCGCAATATCCAGAGTATCCTCCATCAGAGTAGCCGTACATACATTTACCCCCTCTCCTTTTCACCATATTGTATGCATATAAGTGAAACGGAGTAGGGCATTTAACTAGTAAGTGGTTTTTCGTTTTTGGAAAATAAAAGCACCAATAATTCCAAATAATATTGCAGCACTAATTCCAGAACTTGTTACTTCAAACATACCTGTTAAAACACCAATGATCCCATGCTTTTCAGCCTCAGCTAAAGCTCCATGTGTTAAAGAGTTTCCAAAGGAGGTAATAGGAATTGTAGCTCCAGCTCCCGCAAAATCAATAAATGGCTCATATAATCCAAAGCCGTCTAAGATTGCTCCAACTACTACTAACGTACTTAGTGTATGTGCTGGAGTCATCTTAAATCCATCCATCATAATTTGTCCAACCACACAAATAAGGCCTCCTACCACGAAGGCTACAATTAATGAAGATATCATCTTAACCCCTCTTTTCCATTCGACATTCAATAGCATGGGCAATACAAGGAATTGTTTCCCCTTGTTGATACGTTAAAGGAGACAGTAACGCTCCTGTTGCTACTAGAAGCACCCGTTTATAAGTTCCATTTTTAAGCTGATTATATACATGTCCAAAAAAGACAGATGCAGAACAGCCTGGACCACTAGCACCCGCATTAAAAAACTGATCTTTCCCAAAGAACTGGGCACCAGCATCCTGAAGTATTACACCACTATTTTTATCCTGGAACATATCCTTTAAGATAGCCAGTCCAATTTTCCCTAAATCACCTGTCATAATGACATCATAATCGGACATAGAGCTATTCGTATTTTTTAAATGCCTTTCAATTGTGTCTCTCGCAGCAGGTGCCATTGCTGCACCCATATGAAGAGGATCACTTTGATTTCCATCTACGACACGCCCGATTGTAGCGTGTGTAATGACTGGTGCATCCTCTATTTCTCGTTTAAGTAATGCAAAGCCTGCAGCTGTTACTGTCCATTGAGCAGTTTTTGGCTTTTGTGCGCCGTATTCTAATGGATAGCGGAATTGTCTCTCTACGGATGGATGATGACTAGAAGCACCGGCCAACACCTTACTGGAACTCCCTGATTCGAGCAATAGACAGCCCAAAATAGCAGCTTCCATAGAGCTTGCACAAGCGGAGAATACTCCTAACGTAGGGATTGCAAGCTTTCTCGCGGCAAAGTTAGTGGGACTCACCTGATTTACCAAGTCACCGCCTATAAAGACATCTATGTCATTCATTTTTTCATTTGCTTTTTTAACAGCAATCGCACATGCCTTTTCAATATATCTTGTAGCTGCGTGCTCATAGGTTTCTTTTGACTCTTTCTCAGTTGGAAGAAATTCATCAAATGAGCTAGCAAAGGGTTTTCCCTTTTCTACAGGCCCTCCTACTACGCCCGTACTTGCAATGCAAGGCTTTTGCTTAAACTGAATTGTTCCTGGTGCGTTTACCATGAAACCACTCCCATCTTCACTAAAATAGTTTTAATAAGAGCAACAAAAAAAGCAGACAAAACACCAAATACAATAACCGATCCTGCTAACTTGAACATATTACCACCAACACCAAGCACATAACCTTCGGTCTTATGTTCAATTGCAGCTGATATGACGGCATTACCAAAGCCAGTTACCGGTACCGCAGAACCCGCTCCGGCAAATTGAGCTATTTTTTTATATAATCCTGTTCCAGTCAGGATTAGCGCAATAAAAATCATCGTTGCTACCGTAGGATTGCCTGCTGTTCGTTCAGTAAATGGAAAGAAACGCATATAAAAAAAGGAAATTAGTTGTCCAACAGTGCAAAAAATACCACCAACTAGAAATGCCTTCAGCATATTTTGAAATAACTTTGGCTTAGGGGTGTGTTTATCTACTACCTTTTGATATTGATTTTTGTCCATTATGTCTCTTCCTTTGAAAGTAATTTTATTTTTTCGATAGATTTTTTTAGCTCATCGTTTTTTTGCTCTTTATCAACTATTTTTTCAATTTCCCATTTAATTTTCCTATCTCCTGTAACTACTACCTCTTTATCCGGATACTCCTTTTCAATCGCTTTTTTAACTTTTTCTTCAATCTTCACCTTTTGAAATCTTTTAAATGTACCTATATCAATAGCTACGATAACCTCATCCTTGTTCATAATGCTCGTATATCCTTGAACGTCATTTCGTTCATTTAAAACCTTTTCAAGGTCAGTATGGTCTGCCTCCGAATAAACCCTACTTTTTCCTTCCGAGCAAGCAGTTAGCAACAGAAGTATTAACATGAGAGGAATTATTTTCTTCATAGCAACTTCTCCTTTTTTTCGTAGTATGAACAAGGAAAATTTAAATATACGGAGTACATATTGAGTTGTTTGCCCTAGTCTTTTAGGAAACTCAACATAAATTACAAAAGAAGTAGCAAAGGAGGTGAAAACAATGGGTTGTGGAAGAGTTGAAAATGTAGGCGATAATAAACACCATGACAAAGGAAATTGTGTTTGTGACGTTGTCCGTGCTATTTTAGATATTCAAAACCAAGCAACTGACGAATGTGGAGAATGTCCTACAAATTGTTTCTTAGAGCCACTAGGCGGATTAACAAATCCAGCAAGAAACAATGCTGATACTCGTGTATTTATGCTTCTTACTAAAGACGGAGATCCTTTTAAAGCTTTCTTTCGTACTCGCACTACGCCAAACACCGGAGATTGTGTATCTGTCTTCTTCCGAGTAGAAAGTATTTTCGATAATTGCTGTGCAACTTTACGTGTATTACAACCGTTAGGCCGTGATGGTCATGGTATTCCTCTAGTAAGTGATACTGACCGTAGCAGAATTGACTTAACTCAAATTTGTGAAGCAGTAAACTTTAGAAGCACTAATAGCTGTATTACTGTGGATTTAAATTGTTTCTGTGGAATTGAATGTATTGCAGATGTATATTTAGATGTTTGTGACTGATCGTTTCAATAGTGTAGTGTCTATTCCGTTCGGGTAACCGAACGGTTTTTTTATTTATCGTATTTTATTGTCCTGCTCATGCACCTCGTCTTTTCGAGGTCAAATGAAAAAGCTACCCCATATAAAGGGTAGCCATTGTTTATTTTAATATACTGCCTCTCCAGGCAACTCGTTTTACTTGTTCTATAGGATACGCTATTAATTCAGAAGAATTTGTTTTGATAGTGACCATCTGAGAATCGATTTTCTCAACTTCCCCTTGTATTAACACGCCATCTTCCATATGGAAGGTTAACGGGCGATAGACTTGCTTTTGAAATGGCTTTGAAAGGAATTTTAGCTGTTCCATCATCGCATAATTTTTTTCGGATACTGTGCTTTTTATTTCATAAATAGACGTACTTTCTTCCTCTAAGCTAATTACCTCACTTGGAGAATCTCTCCTAAAATCAGCAGGAAGATGAAATACCGGTGGGCCTTTTATATAAAGTAAAGGATCATTAAATGAGTTCACAGACACATCCTTTTTGCTTTATTTTATGCATGAATAATTAAAAAGGTGCTTTTGCCTATAAGGAAGATAAAAACAAAGTAGCCAGCCCCAGGTAAATAAGTATGCTCACAAGGTCATTAATAGTCGTTATAAATGGTCCTGATGCTACAGCTGGGTCAATTTTCATCCGATGTATTAATAATGGAATAAAAGAGCCTCCAAGGGTCGCAACAAATATAGAGCCAAAAATAGCGCTGCCAACTAAAGCACCAACTATTAAATCATGCTTCCAAATGAATACTACTCCTACTACTAGTAAACCACAAATAAGTCCGGTAATAAGTCCGGTTCCTGCTTCTCTATATAATAATCTCAGCTTACTTTCTTCTTCAATATCACCGCTCGCAATACCTCTTACAGCAACGGCTAAGGCTTGTGTGCCACTATTTCCTGCCATTCCTGCAATCAGCGGAATGAATACAGCTAAGAGTGCTACTTTATCTAACGTTTGCTCGAAAATACTCATTAAATTTGCTGTCATCATTCCAAGGAATAACAGAATGATTAGCCAAGGCAAGCGTTTCTTAGCTGCTTGAAGCGGTCCTTTATCAAAAGTATCCATGTCAGAAACTGCCGCTAGCTTTGAATAATCGTCTGAAGCTTCTTCCTCCATAACATCGATAATATCATCTACTGTAACGATTCCTAATAGTCGATTATTGATGTCGACTACTGGGACTGCCAAAAAGTCATAGTCACGGATCATACGAGCAACCAACTCCTGATCTTCTGTCGCTGGTACACTTACTACCCGGTCACTCATTACCTCTTTTATTAGAGTATCCTCATCAGCAACGATTAAATCTCGAAGTGAAATAACTCCACTCAAGCGGTTATTATCATCTATTACAAACAAATAGTAAATAGTTTCTGCATCTGGTGCTTCATTCCTTAAAATGTTCATTGCAGATCGACAAGTCGAATTCTCAGGAATTGCAACATATTCTGTTGTCATAATAGCACCGGCAGTATATTCCTCATAATGTAAAAGGTCCTTTATTTCTTGGGCAGACTCTTTATCCATCATATTTAAATAGCTTGCAGCATGACCTTCTTCTAATTCGTTTAAAACATCTGCTGCGTTATCTGCATACATATAAGAAAGCATATCAGCCGCATAGGTTGATTCCATTTCATTTAGATAAAATTCATATAATTCCTCATCAAACTTAGTGGCTTCAAAAAGCTCTGCCATTTCTTTAGGAGAGAGGTAATGAAAGATTCTTTGCCTGAGTTCAGGCTCTACCTTTTCAAAAAATAGTGATTGGTCATAAGGATGAAGCTCCATAAATGTGTTACGAAATTCATCCATAGCCTCTGTACGTAAATAGTGAATTAAATTTGTTTCTTCGATTTCTAGTTGATTTAACTCTTCTTTCATCCCTTTCCCCTCCTTTCAGCAGTCATACTTATTTTACGGTCCATTTTTTTGTATATCAACAAGTAAATATAGTTAACTATTATTCCCCAGGAAATGAAACAGAAAACAACTAAACGTAAAAATCCACTGTATTATTGTTCAGTGGATTTAGATAAAATTATATTCATGTCTTTGGAATATTCAGCTGTAATAGCAAGAGGTTGCTTCGTAAATGGGTGAATAAACTCAATTTTTCTTGCATGGAGAGCTTGTCTATTCATGATAGTTAATTTTCCTCCGTACAAATCATCTCCCAATAATGGGTGACCTATATGAGCCATATGTACACGAATTTGATGAGTTCTTCCTGTATGAAGAGTTAAACTAACGTGTGTAAATTTTTCCTGACCAATCGTAAGTCTGCCCAATACATGACCAGATGTCCTCGCATATTTACCTTCTGATGTTACAAGGCGCTCGATAATACTTGTCGACTTTCTACCAATAGGTGCTTCTATGACAAACGCATCCTCTGCTATATGGCCATGTACAAGCGCTTCATATGTCTTGATTATTAAATCATTTTTTTGCATCTCGCTAAACAGATGATGGGCATGTCTATGCTTGGCAACACAGATTACTCCTGATGTATCCTTATCTAGTCGTGTTACTATATGAACAGTAGCAGGAAGTTTACATGCTTCCAAATAACCGGCTATGCCATTTGCTACTGTTCCGGTCGGATGCTCTTTCGACGGAATCGTACTGATTCCTGCCTCCTTTAGGATAATCAGTATATGCTCATCCTCAAAAAGAATCGGAAAATTCATTTTTTCAGGGATTAACCCTTCACTTTTCTTTTCCTCCGGAAAATTTATCGTCACTTGATCTCCTTCTTTTACTATGTGACGGACTGTTTTTTCCTCTCCATTCACTAATATGGAGCCACCTTCAAATTTAATACTAGTTAATGCCTTTTTAGATATTCCATAGTTTCGAATAGCGTCTCTTAAAGGCATACTCTCTTTTGTTTTAAAGGACAGCTGGATAGACTTACTGCTCATAATTTTAAATCACTATCTATAAATGAATCATGAACTCTCTGCCAGAATGGGAAAGCACGAAATCTTGCAAATCTTACTTTTTGATCAGCCACTCTATACTCAATAGAAGAAACATCCTTATGAAGTAAATGTAAATGATCTACAGTGACCATAAAATCGGGACCCTGTACAGGCTTTAATATACAAGTGTGATGCTTTGGAAGGACCAAGGATGATCCAACCGTTCGAAATACGCGGTTATTAATCGAGGCAATCTCAGCAAGCTGCATAGAATCTAGAGATGGATGAACAATCGCTCCACCAAGAGCTTTATTGTACGCGGTACTCCCAGATGGAGTAGACATACATAATCCATCACCTCTAAAACGTTCAAAATGGCTGCCATTTAACTCCACGTCCATCACTAATGTCACATCTGGAGATTTAACCGTTGATTCATTTAACGCTAGGTAAACAGAGCTGTCCTCTCCATGGCTGTAGTTAATCGTAACCTCTAAGAGAGGATACTCAATCACTTTGAACTCTTTTTTCGCAATACTAATTACTAACTTCTCAATTTCTTCAGGTTTCCAATCTGCATAGAAGCCCAAATGACCAGTGTGTATACCAACAAAGGCTACTGAATTAGTAAGATGCTTGTATTTATGGAAGGCATGTAGAAGTGTTCCGTCTCCGCCTATAGATAAGACAATATCAGGACTTTCCTCATCTAGAATAAGACCAAAATCTGTTAGATAAGTCTTTGCGCTTTCCATCAAGCTATTAGATAATTCATCATTTCTAGATTGAATAAAAAATTTCATCGTACCCCACCTCCAGCTTCTTTTAGTTTTCTTGAATTCTAGGAGTAGACATTTCTTTATTTTCACTAAAAAACTTCTGAGCTTCTTGAATTTCCCCGCGTATAAGGGACATTTCTTCATCTAGCCGAAATGCAGCCTCTGCCGCATATTGAAGTCTATTTTTTATTTCCTCTGGGAATATCCCTTTATATTTATAATTTAGTGAATGCTCAATGGAGGCCCAAAAGTTCATGGCAAGGGTGCGTATTTGAATCTCCACCAATATTTTTACTTCACCATGGATTGTTTGTACCGGATATTCAATGATCATGTGAAAGGAACGATAACCGCTTTGCTTTTTATTCGAAATATAATCCCTTTCCTCTACAATCTTGATATCCTTTCTACGTCTTAGCAATTCTACCACGGTTCCTATATCATCTACGAATTGACACATCATCCGTAAGCCCGCTATATCTGGTATTTCCTTTGCCAACGCTTCGGATGGCTCAAAAACGATTCCCTTTTCTAAGGATTTATCATAAATACTTGCTAACGGCTTTACTCTTCCTGTAACAAACTCGATGGGGGAATTTGTATTTTCTACATCAAACTGCGAGCGCATTCCCTTTAGCTTGATCTTCAACTCTGAAACTGCTTGCTTATATGGCTCTAAAAAACGATCCCATTGGCCCATATACCTTACCCTCCATTATGTCGCTTCCTTAAGCCTGTAAAATTTCCTTGAAGGTTAATTCTACTGCTTGAGAAAAGTCTTCTCCATAATTATCATTTCCTTCAATGTTATACACAAGTGACTTCAGCTCTTCTTTAAAATTATGAAGAACAATTCGCTGACTCCCAAACTGTATAGTAGGATCATCCTCTGCCTTTAAGGCGCTGACTAGTAATGGCCATACCTCTTGCCCAAATTTTAAGTACTGATAGCCCGTGTTATCCTCCAATAGATAAACAAAAGCCATACCATCCGAATCAACTAACATTTGTCCACTTGCTTGAATAGAAACCTCCATCGGTACTACCTCTAATGTAAAACGAATATCATTTTCAAACTGTACGCCACTTTTTATTTGATAAGTAATAGGCAAAATATATCGTTCCCTTCTTGTTATTTTGTCCATACTGTAACTATTTTAACATATTGAAACTAGTTGAAAACCGTCTATAATGAAATAAATGAAAGGCTGGGATATCATGCTTTCGGAAAAAGAAATTGAATTTAAAAACTTACTAACAAAAGAGGAATTTGACCGACTCCTCCATTCCTTTAATGTATCAGGGAAGGATTTTCACTCTCAAACAAATTACTATTTTGATACGCCTGACCAGTATTTTAAGAACAACAAAATAGGATTTCGTTTGAGAGTTTTAGAAAATCGCAACGAAATTACTTTAAAAATCCCTGTGGAATCCCACGTAATGCAAGAGCAAACCATTGTAATTTCTGACCAGGAAAAAGACAACATCTTGTCTAAGTCTGAATTTCCTAGCTTGTCTTTTATAGAAGAAAGAAATCTTGATTACAATTTTAAATGTATCGGAAGTATTCAAACAAACCGAGCTCAGGTCGATATAAATAATGGAGTGTTATTCTTTGACCATTCCTTTTATAGTCAAATGGAAGATTATGAGTTAGAATATGAAAGTCAGAATGTCGAAATTGGACATCAATTTTTCATGCAGCTTTTGAAAGAACATCATATTCCAATTCGTAAAACAGATAAAAAAATTGCAAGACTTGTAAAAACATTGAAAGGCTGATGCTTTATCGATATTCAATCGGTTAAAACATTAATGGAAATTAATGCAATGCAAACTTTAGGAAGTGTGAATAACGGACAAACCACCTCTTCCTCTCTATTTTCTGAAATATTGGGCCAAGTGATAAGTGGAGAAAGTACTCCTACGGATGCGCTGTTTTATAATGGAGATTCTCCAGTATATGTACCCGAAAATTGGAAAAATAAAAATGAATTTGCAATTAATCATTCAACTACTAATTATAACTCAACAAATCTCTCTGGAGATCTTACAGATATTATTAAAAAAGCCTCTGAAAAGTATCAGCTTCCTGAAAAGCTGATAGAAGCTGTCATTCGACAGGAATCCAACTTTAATCCTTTGGCTACTAGTCATGCAGGTGCACAAGGATTAATGCAGCTTATGCCAGGAACAGCAAAATTTTTAGGAGTACAAAACAGCCTTGATCCTGAACAAAACGTGATGGGTGGAGCAAAGTATTTAAGACAGATGCTCGACCAGTTCGGAAGCATAGAAAAAGCACTTGCTGCTTACAATGCAGGACCAGGAACAGTCAAAAAATATGATGGAATACCACCATACAAAGAAACTGAAAACTATGTAAAGAAAGTACTAGGCAATTATTTAGCCTAGTATAAAAGACGACCTTATCAGTGGTCGTTTTTTTATAGATGTCTCTACTTACAATCTAATTGTTTGAGATATTTGTACTTGGTTGATAGAATGAGTATAGTGCTAAAGCAAAGGGGTATAACAACATGACACAAAAGCCGATCCTACCTTATGATGAGCTAGGCGCAGAAAGACTTTCACTGCTTGTCGATACATTTTATAGTAAAGTAGCCAATCATCCGAAGCTAAAGCCAATCTTTCCAGAAGATTTAACAGAGACTGCAAGGAAACAAAAACAATTTCTAACACAGTACCTTGGTGGTCCTAATATATATTCAGAAGAACATGGGCATCCTATGATGAAGATGCGACATAACCGATTTCCAATTACCCCAGAAAGAGCTGAAGCTTGGCTGGCTTGTATGAGTGAAGCAATGGATGAAATCGGGTTAGATGGAAAACTACGCCATGATTTTTATAGAAGACTTGTTCTTACCGCCAACCACATGGTCAACCAATTGAGTCATGAGGAGGAAAAAATGTGACAAGAATACAAATTCCGGCAGAAGCGATCGCATCCCCCATTACTAACAAACCAATTGAAATGTATATTTTTCTCGACCCACTATGTTCAATTTGTTGGGATATGCAACCAATTCTTCGGAAGTTGCAAGTAGAATACGGTCAGTATTTTACCATTCGAACAGTTTTAAGTACGCAGCTAAATAAGCTAAATACTGTTTGCCACATGTCAGATGATAGTAAAAAATTAAATTACCCCATACAAGAGCATTCGGCTTTACCATCTATCGCTTTTAAAGCAGCAGAGTTCCAAGGGAAGAAAGCAGCACAGCGTTTTCTTGATAAAATTCAAGAATATTTTTTTCTCCAAACAAAAAATGTCACTTCCTATTCTGTGCTCAAAGAGCTAGCAATAGAAGCGAACCTGGACATTGAAGAATTTATTTGTGATTTTCAATCCAATGAATGTGCACGTTCCTTTCAAAGTGATTTATCCATTTCAAGAGAAATGGAAGTTAACTCCTTCCCTACCATCGTCTTCTTTAATGAAAATATTGAAGATGAAGGCATTAAAGTATCCGGCATTTATCCATACAATATTTACGTACAAATCTTACAGGAAATGCTTTATGATGTTCCAAAAAAACAAAATCCTCCACGCCTAGAAAAACTATTTGAACGTTTTAATTCTGTTACAACAAGTGAGGTAGCTGATTATTACAACTTAACTGAGCAACAAGCAGAGTGCGAATTAAAAAAGCTAGTCTTACTTCAAAAAATAGAAAGAATCAAATTACCAAATCTAGTATTATGGCGTTTTAAAAAATAGATAAAAATATAGAAACTGTAAACAAGCAAGTTTTACTAGCTGTTTACAGTTTTTTTTTATTTAACATAGCAAGGATCGATTCTTATATAAAAATAGATGGGAAGATAAAAACATTTGCGGATTATAAATAATTACTTGCATAGCAGTGGTAGTACTGGAAGTAACGAGGGTAATCAAGCTATTATACTTTTATAGTATTGGATACTTAAAGCAAAAAAGAAAAAGCCCTTTCCTCTAGATGGAAAGGGCTTTTTACAAAGGGGATGGGAGAAATGTTCACGTTCAAACAAAGGGGTGTATGTTATCTTGTGATTTATTTCACACTCTTACTTTAGCACGCTCAAGCAACAAATTCAATACTTTGTGTTTTAATTCACAAATTCGTCAAACTCTCCACGAAATGCGGAAGCGCCTGTTCTGCCCCGACAAGCAAATGGGAGACGGTGAGGAGGCAGCTCCTTAGCCACCGCAGCCGGATCACATTTGACTCGAGGGGCAAGGCGCTGGAGCTGGACACCACGAAATGCGGAAGCGCCTGTTCTGCCCCGACAAGCAAATGAGAGACGGTGAGGAGGCAGCTCTTCAGCCACCGCAGCCGGATCACATTTGACTCGAGGGGCAAGGCGCTGGAGCTGGACACCACGAAATGCGGAAGCGCCTGTTCTGCCCCGAAAAGCAAATGAGAGACGGTGAGGAGGCAGCTCCTTAGCCACTTTAAAAGCGACGATATAAAAAGCGAGTATGTGAATGACTTGCGTTCACATACTCGCTAATATTATTACTTACGTTTATTTCAAACAATATCATTACTCATCTTAAAATTAGCTTAACAATGCTTCTAATTCATTCAATTTTTCCTCAAATACTTTACATGCCTCTTCTATCGGACTAGCAGTATTCATGTCAACTCCAGCATTCTTCAGTACTTCGATTGGATAATTAGAACGTCCAGCTTTCAGGAATTGGTTAATATATCTTTCAACAGCTGGCTCGCCTTCAGATAATATTTGATTGCTTAACGCTGTTGCAGCGCTTAAACCTGTTGCATATTGATAGACATAATAATTGTAATAGAAATGAGGAATTCTTGCCCACTCGAGACCAATTTGCTCGTCAATGACAATATCGTCCCCAAAGTACTTTTTGTTTAGATCATAATAAACCTCTGTCAGCTTATCCGCTGTAAGTGCTTCCCCTTTTTGATCTAGCTGATGAATCATATGTTCAAATTCAGCAAACATCGTTTGGCGGAATACCGTTCCTCTGAAGCCTTCTAGCCAATGGTTAAGCAAATAAATACGTTTTTTCTGATCATCAATTGTTTTTAATAGATAATCATTTAATAACGCTTCATTACATGTAGAGGCAACTTCAGCAACGAAAATGCTATAGCTTCCATACACATATGGCTGGTTAGCTCTTGTGTAATAGCTATGCATACTATGTCCAAATTCATGTGCTAAAGTGAATAAGTTATTCACATTATCCTGCCAGTTCATTAAAATATATGGATTTGTACCATAGGTTCCAGATGAATAAGCACCTGAGCGTTTACCTTTCGTTTCTACCACATCTACCCAGTGGCTATCTAAGCCCTTTTTCACAGTAGACATGTATTCCTCACCAAGTGGCTCAAAGCTTGCTAGCATCGTTTTACAGGCTTCCTCATACGTGTATTTCATGTCTGCTTCCTTCACAAGGGGCGTATAAAGATCCCACATATGAAGTTCGTCTACACCCAACACTTTTTTACGTAAGCTAACATATTTATGGAGCAGATGTAAATTTTTATTAACTGTACTTACTAAATTATCATAGACCGATTCTGGGATATGGTTATTTGATAAGGCTGCCTCTCTTGCAGAAGCATAATTTCTAACTTGTGCTTCGACATTATTTGATTTTATATTTCCGCTTAACGTAGAGGCAAATGTATTACGGAACTTCCCGTACGTGTCATACATTGCTTTAAATGCATCTTCTCGTACTCTTCTATCTTCACTTTCCAGCATACGACTATAGCGACCATGCGTTAGCTGGACTTCGTTGCCTTCCTCATCTTTAATAGATGGAAACTCTAAATCAGCATTATTCAATTTACCAAAGGTATTAGCAGAGGCACCACTAACCTCAGAGAACTGGGCTAATATTGCCTCCTGTTCCTGGGATAGAACATGAGGACGTTCCTTATTAATTTCTTCTAAAAGCTGTTTGTAAAGTTGTAAGTCGTTGCTTTCTTCTAAGTACTCTTCTATTTTTGATTCTTCCAATGATAAAATCTCAGGCACTACAAAAGATAACTCAGTAGACACCTTTGTAAATAATGAAGAAATACGACTTTCCATTGCTTGATAAGTACCATTCGCAGTATCTTGATCATGCTTCAAGTGCGCATAGGTATATAACTTACGTAAGCGTCTTGTAAGCTCATCTTGATAAGTGAAAACAGCTAGTAATGACTCCGCACCATTTCCAATCGTTCCTTGGAATGAGGAAGCTTTTTTCGACAAAGCGGAAACCTCTTGAAACTCTTTATCCCAACTAGCATCGTCAGGAAAAATGTCTTCAAGATTCCACGTTAAATGTTCCTCTACTTCTTCTCGAGTAAGGATTTTATTTTTTGTATCAGCTGACAATCAGAACTCCCCTTCCAAACTTTAAAATCTAATCACATACTATTTTCTCAATTTTCTGGTCTTTATGCAAGGAAATGATAGTAAAGAAGCCATTGCCTCTCGATAAATTTCTAAATAGCGTCTTCTTAAATTTTCCTGATTAGCTTAACAGCTCAGCTAACTCATTTAATTTTTCCTCAAACACTCGAAGAACTTCTTCAATAGGAGAAGCTGTATTCATATCTACCCCGGCCTGTTTCAGTACTTCAATAGGATAATTGGAGCATCCAGATTTCAGGAAATTATTTATATAACGTTCTACTGCCGGCTTTCCTTCCGATAGAATCTGGTTGCTTAAAGCACCTGCAGCTACCATTCCAGTAGCATATTGGTAAAGGTAGAAGTTGTAATAGAAATGCGGGATTCTAGCCCATTCCATACAACCTTCTTCTTCAATCACCAAATCATCCCCGAAATATTTTTTATTTAAGTTAGAATAGATTTCTGTAAGCTTATCAGCAGTAAGTGCTTCCCCCTCTTGATCCATTTTATGGATTGTATGCTCGAATTCTGCAAACAGGGTTTGACGGAAGATAGTTCCTCTTAACGTTTCCAACCAATGGTTAAGTAAATAAATACGTTTTTGAGGATCTGTGGTAATCTTTAGTAGATGATCACTTAACAAGGCTTCGTTACATGTGGAAGCCACCTCGGCAACAAAAGTGGTGTAATCTCCATATACAAACGGCTGATTCGCCCCCGTATAATAGCTATGAAGACTATGTCCAAATTCATGTGCTAATGTAAACAAGTTATTAACATCATCTTGCCAATTCATTAAGATGTATGGGTGAATTCCATAAATTCCTGCTGAATATGCTCCTGAACGCTTTCCTTTTGTCTCTACAACATCTACCCAGCCATTTTCAAGTCCCTTCTTTACAATAGAAACATATTCTTTTCCAAGGGGTTCGAAGCTCTCCAGCATAATATTACAGGCTTCCTCGTAAGTAAATTTCATATTTGCTTCTTTTACTAAAGGGGCGTTGATATCCCACATATGAAGCTCATCTACTCCTAGTATCTTTTTTCGCAAGCCAACATATTTATGAAGAAGATGTAAGTTTTCATTTACAGTACCAACTAGATTGTCATAGACTGTTTCTGGAATATGGTTCTCAGATAATGCCGCTTCCCTTGCAGAAGTATAATTTCTAACCAGTGCCTTCACATTATTAGACTTCACATTTCCACTTAATGTAGAAGCAAATGTATTTCGAAATTTTTTATAAGTGTTAAAGAGAGCTTTGTAAGCATCTTCTCGTACTCTTCTATCCTCACTCTCTATGAAACGGTTATAGCGACCTTGAGTTAGCTGCACTTCCTTACCGTTCTCATCTATTATAGATGGAAACTCCAAATCTGCCTCATTCAGTTTACTAAATGTATTTTCAGATGCACCTGCAACCTGGGAGAAATTAGCTAATAATGCTTCCTGATCTCTAGAAAGAATATGAGGACGCTTTTTATTAATCTCCTCCAGATGCTGTTTGTATAGTCCAAGATCTCCATTTTCGTTTAAATAAGCTTCTATTCTAGATACATCAAGCGATAATATTTCTGGTTCTATAAAAGACAGCTCAGTAAAAACTTTTACTTGTAAGGACAAACTGCGACTTTCCATTGCCTGAAAAGTACCATTTTCAGTATCCTGATCATGTCGCATACGTGCAAAGGCATAGAGCTTTCCTATCCGGTAAAAAACCTCATCTTTATATCTCAATACTTCTAGTAATGCGACTGCATCCTCTTTAATAGTACCTTGAAAAGAAGTCGCCTTATTTAATAAAAGAGAAACTTCTTCAAACTCTTTCTCCCATTGTTCATTGCTAGAAAATATATTTTCTAGCTTCCATTTTAAAGTATCCTCTACTTCTTCTCTAATGGGAATTTTATTTATAATATTTTCCGTCAACTAATTAACCCCTTCCATTTAATGGTATACAATCAAATCTATTTTCTCAATATTCTGTTCTATTAGCAAGAAAATGTTTGTAAACTAATTCTTCCATTCTTTGGTTATTTGCTTGCCAATTTAAAAAATTTCCTTCTCTGCTTATTAAGATATTAATAAGTAATTCAGAGTATGATTTAATTGCTTCCATTTTATATTTCGTACGGTTCTCCGTGTTACCAAATTCCTTCAAAAAGATGTCACATAGAGATAAACTCACTTCCTCTAAAGCCAAGCCCTTTCTATCAAGAAAATCTAACCAAGCTAGCTGCCATTCACATGCGTGCAACGTGAAACTTCTAGCATTTAGCGTTGGGATGCCTATAAAGCTTGGCAGTGCAGTTGGAGATACACCATACTGATAACAGATTCTTAAAAAGGAGGATTGAATCCCCTTTGTATTGTAATAATATAAATGATGAAGGTGAGTAATACGTTTTTTGGCATAGAGATTCAAGAAGCCCTTAAATTCAGGAAAGGATAGGCTTTTTACAGCAGCAAAAGGCCATGTTTGAGAGTGAATAGGTAACTCATCAACTTTTCCTATAAAAGTATTTGATTTTATATGAATTAAATTTGAGAGGTAATAAAAGGTTCTATTTTTAGGAGAATATGTTATTAACGTATTGGAAGAAATAAAGGATTGTTGGAAGGTTGATAGTTTGAGGATATCCATACCACTTTTCCATGAGGAGCTTAGCAAAATCCAGATTGGAGTAATGGACATAGATAGATAACCATCATTTCTTTCGTTAACACGGTGAATAGGTATAGTACTACACTGGAACTCGATGGCAAATTGCTTCTCATTAAAATCAAATAATATATCTGGTCTTTGCTGAATATTAGCAATATAACCTTCTAATTGAGCATTATTAATTGTTCTTCTAAAAAATCCGTATAGCTGTATTTTCCCACTAATATGAGTATCACTTTCGCCTTCTGAAAAATAAGAGCAGTCTGAATAGTGCCGATGTGCAAAATGTGGAATTTTTACTTGTCCCATTTTAAAAGAAACTTCTTCTTTACAATGGGGACAATAAAATTTATGCATTCTTTTTAATTCTTTCAACCTGTTTGGAGATAGTGTTGACGGTATAATTATTTCTCCGTTTTCTATTGTAGCTAATAAAATTTGGATTTCCCTCCTTTTGCCTATTTCAAAGTATATGGAAAATTCATGCTAACTACATTATTCTACACATACAAAAAAAAAACCTTCTTTTCAGAAGGCTTTTTAAAAATGCTTATTGAGTTCTTCGAGAACATTTTCACTTATTATCTCTTTTCCATACTCTTGAATAAGATGTATAGTCGTTTTAGTTGTCTGTCCAAACTCAGAAATAACACTTAATACATTTAGTATCATTTCAAGCTGCTCTACTGTATCCATTTCGAAAAGAATATTCATATAATACTTTTCTTCATAGTGATATAAAGAGGTCTTAAAATCGCCAGGAGCCAATTTCTTTGATAAACCAATTACATCTTCAAAACTTTCAAATTCAAAGGTGTAGTTTTCAGGGATATCATCTAAATCATCCATATAACTAGAAAAATCATCAAACTCATGCGATCCTAAAGAACCAGATGCAGCACTTTTAAATAATTTATTTGGTAAATCGTCATTTCTTCCATCGTCTGATCGTTCATCTTTTGCTAATTCCGTTCGAGTTACAATCACTTCCAAGCCTTTTTCCATCGCATGAACTTGAATCCATAAAGGGCCATCTAATTCATCAAAATGGTCATCCTCATGTACCTCATCCATCATTTCCCAAAAAAGTTGCTCGCTCTTATCTTTATTAAACCATATTTCATCTCGGCTGAAGCCTCTTTCTTCAATGTCGATGTATGAAATGTATACTTTGAAAGTGTTATCATTGATGCGCTCGATATCCATTTAACACATCTCCTTTCGCTTCCTAACCGTTTCATTTGTGTAGTGTCTAATACTATTGTATGTTGTTTGTGAAAAAAAGAAAAGGATTCCAGCTCCACTTTTTTTAAAATCTTAACAAAATTAGTATCATTTACGTTTGAATGCTTTTGTAGCCAAAAAAAAAGAAAAGCTGATTGTTTTTCAAATATAAAAATTTGAAAAACAACCAGCTGTTGATCACTAGTTAACAAGTCGTTGAGCTTCTAACAATTGATAAGCACGTACTTTTCTAGGTAAAAATCTACGAATTTCGTCTTCGTTGTAACCTACTTGTAAACGTTTTTCATCCAATATAATTGGTCGACGTAGAAGTCCTGGATATTCTTGAATTAATTCGTATAAACGTTGTAAAGGTAAGCTCTCCACGTCTACATTTAACTTTTGAAAAATTTTAGAACGAGTGGAGATAATTTCATCAGTGCCATCTTCAGTCATTCTTAGAATTTCTTTGATTTCACTTATACTTAAAGGCTCCGAAAAAATGTTACGTTCTGTGTATGGAATATCATGTTCTTCTAACCATGCTTTCGCTTTTCTACATGAAGTACAGCTAGGTGAAGTAAATAGTGTTACCATCATCCAAAACACTTCCTCTCAATAGGTGCTTGTGTTATATATACTAGATTATAATTAGTTTAATTTATATTATCTTTTATTAGTATACACTAATTGTTTATCATTTAAAATACTTTTATTAGAAAAAATTTACTGTTGCAAAATTCACCTTATTTTATCAAGTTTCTACAAAGGGCAACGATGATTCATAAAATAAATTATGCTATACACTACATTTATACCCGCCTTTTTCCTCATTTAAACCTAAATATAAATATTTTTTTCTATTCTCAATTAGAAAGAATTCATTGAAAATAACTGTTACACTTTATAGGACGTATTTTATGAAATAAAGTTTCAATAAAAGCAAAAAAGCAGGCATTTTTCACCTGCTTTTCCCTAATTCTAGTCAAGTGGTGTGTAATCGACACCCTTCGAGTATTTATTCCCTGCATTCCACAGGAGAAACTCATTTATGCCTGCTTCATTTAGAGCACGTATTTGAGCTTCAACCTCCTCTTTTCCATACACCAGATAGTTACCCTTTCCAAGATATGATGCTGTAAAATCTTGAATCCAAGGTCGGGATACAGGAGGATTTTCTAATTCCTGCAGCTTTGCATTTTCCACTTCTGCATAGGCCTTTACCAAACGGTAGGGCTCTAAATCTGGTTTAGAGATACCAAAATAGGACGTCCAATGACTTGGATATATCATAGAAGATATTACATCAACCTGCTCTGATATTTTGGAGAAATTTTGTCCAATACCCGGTGCCTCTGGAAGAGTAGCCGAATATCCAAATATATCGACAGATACCTTCACTCCATATGGTTCTAGCTTTTCTTTTGCATATTGTACAAAATCAGTTACTGCATGGACCCTCCTCTGAATAGGATCAGGATCTGACTCACGGTAGTCGCCAACACCATATTGAAGCGTTTCATCTCTTTTTTCAAAGCCCTCTGGAAAACGTACATAATCAAACTGAATCTCTTGGAAACCCATTTTAGCAGCCTCAATGGCAATCTCTACATTATAATCCCATACTTCCTGCATAAAGGGATTAACAAATGCTTCGCCTCTCCCATTTTTCCAAATCTGCCCATCTTCTAAAAATGATAATTCAGGCTTTCTTTCTGCTAACTCGGTATCCTTAAAAACAACGACTCGAGCAATTGGATATATTTCTTTTTCTTCCATCTTTTTAAGGGTGGCTGATACATCTTTTATATATGGTCTTCCAATATCATATTTTTGTAGTGGTGAATCGTCTGATGGTTTATAGGTTAAATTACCAAAGTCATCCTTTATATCAATAACCATCGCATTTAACTCGGTCGAATCCATTAACTCTATTAATTGCTCAAAGCGACCCCCACCAGCGGAATGTCCTGTAACGTATACTCCACGGATAGCATCTGGATAATTAAAACGCAATCCAGAGTCATATACAAATAGCTTAGAACTAGCTATTACCTGTTCCTCAATGATGCTCATGTTAAAATCCTTTTGTGTAAAATCCTCCCCAAATACAACAGTGTCAGCTTCAACACTATTAGCAGTGAATATAGTTAGCGCAACTGTAGCAGTGGCTATATATTTTGTCAGCTTTTTCATATGTATAAACCAATCCTTTCCCCTTACGTTTAATATTCTAACAATTAAAGCTGTCAATGAAAAGCGACATTAATCGACTGTTATCTTATGCTTATGTACTATTCTTAACATTTTTTATATGTTTATTTATAAATTTCTATTATTTTTATCTATAGCAAAGCAGTTCTCCAAAGGAAAATGCGAAGTAAGTCATCCATCACATAACCTACCATAGTATAAATTTACCAAATTCAGAAAAGAGTGCATATCTTGCCAAGACAAGCAAATGGGGACCTAGAAAACAATTAGTACCTACACCGTTTTTACAAGCAACTATATTTTTTAACTCCTAAAAAAAGTAGGAGAACTCGCTAAAGGAGCTCTCCTACTTTTAAATTATGCTTTTGATTTAGAAATTGCTTGTAAGTTCACCAATTCTTTTTCAGAGCAATATACAAAATGTCCTGGAGTTACTTCACGCATTGCAATCTCTTCTCCAGTTTGATAATTATGAACGGAAGGATCGTATGATTTACGAACACGAGTACGTTCATAATTTGGATCTGGAAGAGGTATAGCAGAAAGCAATGACTGCGTATAAGGATGCAAAGGATTATTATATAATTCATCTGCCGGAGCAAGCTCAACCAGCTTACCAAAGTACATAACCCCGATACGATCTGAGATATATTTAACCATGGAAAGGTCATGAGCAATGAAGAGGTAAGTTAATCCTTTTTCTTCTTGCAATTCCTTTAATAAGTTAACGACTTGGGCCTGAATGGAAACGTCAAGTGCTGAAATCGGTTCGTCGGCAATGATGAACTCAGGATTTACAGCTAGTGCTCTAGCAATTCCTAGACGCTGGCGTTGACCACCAGAGAACTCATGCGGATAACGATCCGCATGCTCTCTGTTTAACCCAACTGTTTCTAGGAGCTCCACTACACGCTCTTTACGTTCCTTTGGATTTTTTACAAGACCATGTATATCAAGACCTTCAGCAATTATATCCAATACTTTCATACGTGGATTTAATGATGCATATGGATCTTGGAAAATCATTTGCATGTGTTGGTTAAAGTTTTTTAAATCTTTTTTTGATTTTTTATCATGAACGTTAACACCGTCATAAATAACTTCCCCACCAGTAGCCTCATATAGACGAATTATTGTACGGCCTGTAGTAGATTTCCCACAACCAGATTCTCCTACTAGACCTAACGTTTCTCCTCTATAAATATCAAAGCTAACGTCATCTACAGCACGTACTTCATTCGGCTTACCTTGATTAAAATATTGCTTTAAATTTTTTATTTCAAGTAACTTTTCAGCCATTAGTAAGCACTTCCTTCCGTACCTTCATAATAGCGACTACCTGGGTACTTTTTCATTCGCTCAATAATAGTTAATGGAGGCTCTACCTGTGGAGCATCCGGGTGTAATAACCAAGTTGCTGCATAATGGCTATCACTAACTTTAAAGAATGGCGGTGACTCTTCCAAATCTATCTTAAGTGCATACTCACTACGAAGTGCAAAAGCATCTCCTTTAGGAGGATACAATAGATCCGGAGGTGTTCCTGGAATCGCATATAGCTTTTCTTCAGCTGTATCTAGAGAAGGCATTGAACTTAAGAGTCCCCATGTATATGGGTGCTGTGGATTGTAGAATATCTCATCTACTGTTCCTACTTCCACAATTTTCCCACCATACATAACTGCTACTCTATCCGCAACGTTTGCGACTACCCCTAGATCATGCGTGATAAAGATGATAGAAGTATCAATTTTTTTCTGCAAATCCTTCATTAATTCTAAAATTTGCGCTTGAATTGTAACGTCAAGTGCTGTAGTAGGTTCATCCGCAATAAGAATTTGAGGATTACAAGCTAGAGCAATTGCAATTACAATACGTTGGCGTTGTCCTCCAGAAAATTGATGAGGATACTGTTTAATACGAGCTTCAGGTTTAGGCATACCAACCATGCGCAGAAGATCAATCGCTATTTTTTTCGCCTCTGCTTTACTTACCTTACGATGCTTTAAGATAGGCTCCATAATTTGGTTACCAATTGTCATAGTTGGATTTAAAGATGTCATTGGATCTTGGAAAATCATAGAGATTTCTTTCCCTCTAATTTTCTGCATTTCTTTATCCGTTAACTTTGTTAAATCTCTGCCATTAAACAAAATTTCACCATTTTTAAACTCTGAGCTAGCCTCAGGTAATAATCGCATAATCGCTTTTGTTGTTACTGATTTACCAGAACCAGACTCTCCTACGATTGCAAGAGTTTCCCCTTTTTTAAGATCGAAGTTAACGCCACGAATAGCTTTTACTTCACCTGCAAACGTATGGAAGGAAAGCTCTAGGTTTTTTACTTCTAAAATATTTTCCATGATGGCTTTCCCCCTTTAGTCTTTCATTTTTGGATCTAGTGCATCTCTTAAACCATCGCCTAATAAGTTAAATGAAATCATTAGCAAACTGATTATTGTTGCTGGAATAAAAAGAATATGAGGTTGGAATTGAATCAATTTATACCCGTCATTAATCAGTGTACCCAACGAAGCATCAGGTGGCTGTAAACCTAGACCGATAAAGCTTAAGAATGCTTCAAAGAATATAGCACTAGGGATGGTAAACATCGTATTAATAATGATGATCCCCAGTATATTTGGTAAAATATGCTTCGAAATTATACGTTTGTCACTCGCTCCAAGTGTACGAGAAGCTAAAACGAATTCTTGGTTTTTAAATTTCAACACTTGCCCACGTACAATACGGGACATACCTGTCCATCCAGTTATGGTTATAGCAATAATAATGGCCAATACACCAGGCGGCATGAACATAATCATCAAGATAACGATAACCAACGTAGGAATCCCAATAAGAATTTCCACAATTCGCTGCATCACGTCATCCACACGGCCACCATAGTAACCAGAAATACCACCATAAGCAACACCAATGACCATATCAATCAAAGCAGCTGCAAATGCGATTAAAAGAGAGACACGAGTACCTTCCCATACACGGGAGAACATGTCACGCCCTAATCCATCTGTACCAAACCAATAATACGTATCTACTTTTTTCATTTCATATAAATCTACTTCTTTTCCTGCTAGTGTACCAACTCCATCAAAGATTCCTAGTTTTTCAAGACCAGGTACTTTTGGAGGTAAGTTTGCGTGAGTAATTGTTTGATGGTCAGCTTCATGTGGACTTAGCATTGGTCCGATAAATGACATCAAAACAATTAAAAATAGAATAACCATACTGACAATAGCTGCCTTGTTTTTGCGTATACGCAGCCAAGCATCTTGCCAGAAGCTTAGACTAGGTTTAACAATACGTTCAGCTTGGGTACTATCAATATGAACTCTTTCAAATGATCCAGCAGGTAATTTTGGTGTTTCGTTACTCATTAGTTATTACCTCCTGACAAACGAATACGTGGGTCGATAATTCCATATAGTAAATCCACAATAAAGATTACTAGTATTAGGAAAGCTGAGAAGAATAATGTTGTACCCATAATGATGGAATAGTCATTTGTATTAATAGACTTAACAAATTGTTCTCCGATACCAGGTATCGCAAAAATTTGCTCGATAACTAGAGAACCTGTCAAAAGTCCAGCAGCCATTGGACCTAATACTGTTACCAAAGGAATTAATGCATTACGGAATGCATGCTTAAATGCAATTTCAAACCAGTTTGCACCTTTAGATTTAGCTAAAGTAATATAGTCCGAGCTTAGCACTTCAATCATTTCGGTTCTAATGAAACGAGCAGCTGTTGCTAAAGGACCCATTGCTAGTGCTATAGAAGGAAGCACACTGGACATCCAGCCATCTTTCCATAGGGCAACAGGGAACCATTCTAGTTTAACTGCTAACCAATACTGTAAGAACGTTGCAAACACGAAAGAAGGTATAGAAATACCGATGATGGCAATTAATGTACTACCATAATCCCATACCGTATTTTGCCTTAGAGCTGCAATCATACCTAACATTATACCAATGGCAACACCTAATACCATCCCTTGCGCACCTAATAACATAGATGGTCCTAATCGAGATATGATTAAATCAGTAACTTCTGCATTTTTAAATTGGAAGGAGTTACCCAAATCACCTTGTACAAGGTTTGTCATATACTTTGCATATTGTACCGGTACTGGTTGATCTAATCCATATTTCGCTTCCACTAACGCAAGTTGTGAAGGGGTTAATTTTGAAGCGGAACTAATAGGGGATCCTGGGAGCGCCTTCATCAAGAAAAATGTAGCGGTCGCAATCAGGAAAAAAGTTAAAATCATGTACATTATACGTCGTAGAATATACTTTGCCATCTTTGCACCTCCTAAACAAATAATTCAATCATCAAACAAAACAATCTACTAATATATATAAACAGAAAACCTAATGGATTGTCAAAGTCAATTTCTTGAAGAAAAAATATTTTGTTAATTTACATTCATTTAAAAAGAGAGTATATGATTCACTAGGAATTCATATACTCTCATCTTATGAGATTTTAAAGCTTAAAAATAATTAGTTTTTACCTTCGATATAAGCCCATTTGTAGCTGTAGTCTCCACCGAATGGGTGAGCTACTACACCTTTAACATAAGGCTTAACAAGTTGCATTGTACCACGTTGGTAAATTGGTCCGATACCGAAATCTTCGTCAATAAGAATTTTTTCTGCATCAGCAAGTGCTTGCCAACGAGCTTCAGCATCCATTGCTAATTCGTTGTTAGCAGATAATACTAATTCATCATACTTAGGATTTGAGTATGACATTTGGTTATTTCCTCCACCAGTTAACCATAAAGTCATGAAAGTATATGGATCTTGGTAGTCAGGTCCCCAACCAGCTACTTGAATATCATAGTCTTGGTTAGTATCAAGCTCTAAACGTACTGCGAAAGGTACTTCTTTCAGGCTAATTTTCAAGCCAGGAAGGTTTTTCTCTAATTGATCTTTGAAGTACTCATCCATTTTCTTAGAAAGATCAGAGTCTCCACCTAAAATTTCAAGTTCAAGCTCAGTAACACCAAGCTCTTGTAAACCTTTATCCCATGCTGCTTTTGCTTCTTCTGGGTTAAATGTAGCCATATCTCCGTTTACGTCACGGAAGTCATTAGCGTTTTCATCAAAAGTGAAATCTTTTGGTACTAAGTAGTTAGCTGCAACAGAACCGTTCGCTAATACTACGTTTACTAAATCTTCTTTGTTGAATGCTTTTGTAATTGCTTCACGAATATTTACGTTGGCAAGTGGTGATTTTTCACCATTACGTTCTTGGTTATACTTGAAGTAGAATACAGATTGATCTAATTCAGTAACTAGCTCTGCATCATCAGCATATTGCATTGCATATTCTCCATTTAAACCAACACGGTCTTTTTGACCTTGAGTGTATAGGTTAACACCAGTTGCAGTTTCTTTAACTACGTCATAGTTAATTTCAGTAAGTTTTACAGTGTCTGCATCCCAGTATTGATCGTTTTTCACTAACTGCCAAGATAAACCTGTTCCATCCCAGTTTTTAAGAGCGAATGGACCATTGTATAAAAGTGCTTCAGAGTTTTTAGAGTAGTTCTCACCTTGAGCTGTAACGAACTCTTCTTTTTGTGGTAAGAATGTACCGAATGACATTAATGATAAGAAGTATGGAATTGGTTTTTCAAGAGTTACAACTAAAGTTTTTTCATCTTCAGCTTTAACACCTAATTCAGTATATTCCATTTCTCCAGCTACGATTTCAGCAGCATTTTTAATAACGCCTTCCATCATATATGGACCGTACTCAGATGCTGTATCTGGGTTCATAGCACGTTTCCAAGCAAATTCAAAGTCGTTAGCAGTAACTGGTGATCCATCAGACCACTTAGCGTCACGTAATTTGAATGTGTAAGTTAAGCCGTCTTCAGAGATTTCAGGCTCTCCTTCAGCAATTGCTGGTACAGCAACGTTTTCTTGGTTTAAGCGGTATAAACCTTCGTTAACGTTGTTTAATAGATCGAAACCAACAGAGTCAGTAACTAAAGCAGAATCAAGAGTTGGAATCTCAGCTGACATGATCAAGTTTAAAACTTGCTCCTCGTCGATTGTAGATTCATCTACCACTTCTGTGTCTGGTGTTTCTGTGTCGTCAGCTGGCTTTTCTTCAGTTTTTTCTTCATCTTTGCCACAAGCAGCTAAGAAAAGAGCAACTACCAGTAATAGGCTAGCTAGCCATGTTAATTTACTATTCTTCACTTAAATAACCTCCCTAATATTCAGAAAAATTCGTTACGTTTATTATTATACATTTTCTAAAGCAGTTGTACATACCCTTTTATAAATATTTTTACAGTTTGGTAACAAAATCATTACATTTACCTAATACTTAAAAGAGTTTAAAAGAGTTTTTAGTTTATTTTTGATATTCTTTCTTTAGGAAAATTCTAATTTTATGAACTATTATTTCTTCATTATTTTCTAATATTTCCTAATATTGCGGAATATTTTTACAGAATTATTCGTTTTTCTTATTTTATTTTATAAAATTTATTTATTATTCATGGTAAAAGTCAATCCAATTTCTCTAATTCCGTTTCTTTTTGAATTGCTTTTTTTTTCATGTTTGTATGATATTTACAAACAAAACCAATTTGTATAACTATCAATGCTTGGTATTTCAATTACTCTTCATCTTACGAAAAGTTATTCTAATACGAATCATTTTTAAAACAGCTATATAACTTCCTATCAAGTTATCTTACTTTTGATTCTTTTCACACTATCCTCTATAATCTTTTATGATAGAGGTGAATTATGAAGAAAAAACTTTTATATTTTATTGGACTCCAATTGCTGATCCTCCTTTTGGCTATAATCGTCTACAGAAGGCTGGATTTAGAAAGCTATTCAAACATGTCTTTTTATATAGGCGGCTCTATTACACTATTTGGGCTTCTTACCTATGTAGTAGCTGGTGGATTTTTTGATTTTTTTACAAAGAGTACAAGAAAGGTATTTACACCAAAGCGTATGAAAGAGGAAGTGGAGCAAATGAGATTACCCTCTGAAATCTTTTCCTTTCCATATAAGCCGATAATCTCTCTTGGGT